>CAYZMR010000225.1:0-5993 GCA_964479515.1 uncultured Hyphomicrobiales bacterium
TACGCGGTGCTCCTGCTCGTCATCGTGCTGGCGATACCGGGCGGCATCGCCGAATTGATCGATTTCAAGAACCGTCGTCCGCTGCAGAGCAACCGCGCGATCGTTCCGCGGCCTGACCTGCTCAAGCGCCTCTTGACCCAGGACACCGAGCCCGGCCGGCTGACGCTCGAGCAGGTGGCGCTCTCCTTCGGCGGCGTGCGCGCGATCGACGGCCTCGACCTGACGATCAACCCCGGCCAGGTGCATGGGCTGATCGGTCCGAACGGGAGCGGCAAGACCACGACGCTGAACGTGATCTCCGGCTACTACATGCCGCAAGGCGGCGTCGCCAAGCTCGACGGCGTCGTGATCACCGAGCTCGCCCATCATGCCCGCGCGCAGATGCGCATCGCGCGCACGTTCCAGACCCCGCGCATCGTCGGCGAGGCCTCGGTGCTGGAAAACGTCATGATCGGCGGCACCATCGACGGCCGCGGAACCTTCGTTGAATCGCTCCTGTCGCTGCCGCGGCATCGCGCGGACGAAAAGATGCTGCACGAGACCGCGATGCTCGCGCTGTCGGCCGTCGGGCTCGAACAGCTTGCGGGCGTGCGCGCCGACCGGCTGCAGCACAGCGAATTGCGCTTCATCGAGATCGCACGCGCCTTGATGCTGCGGCCGGCCTTCCTGCTGCTCGACGAGCCGGCGGCCGGCCTCTCGGCCGAGGAGATAAGGCGGCTCGGGGCACTGGTGGTCGCGATCTCGCAAGCCGGCACCGGCGTGCTGCTGGTCGAGCACCATGCCGATCTGATCTTCGACATCTGCCACCACGTCACCGTGCTCAATCTCGGCAAGATGCTGGCGGCCGGGACCCCGGCCGAAATCCGCTCCCATCGGGAGGTGGTCAATGCCTACCTCGGCGGCTGAGCCACGATCGGCGGCCAATCCGCCACTGGCGGTTGAGCCTTTGCTGCGCGTCACCGGTCTCTCCACCGGCTACGGCAAGGTCGGCGTGCTGCGTGGCGTCGACCTGACGGTGGCGCCGAGCGAAGTGGTCGCGCTGCTTGGGCCGAACGGTGCCGGCAAGACCACGCTGCTGCGCGCGATTTCGGGATTGCTCCCTTGGACCGGCGGCGTGCAGTTTGCCGGTCGCGATCTGTCCGGCGCCGGCCCGCGCGAGACCGTGAAGGCTGGCCTCGCGCACGTCATCGAAGGCCATCGCGTGTTCACGCAGCAAAGCGTCGTCGACAACCTGCTGCTTGCGGCCTACGACCTGCCGCGCGGCGAACGCAGCGCCCGGGTTGAGGAGGCGCTCGACTACTTTCCGGAGATCGCCGAGAAGCGCCACCAGCGCGCCGTCGCGCTCTCCGGCGGACAACAACAAATGCTGGCTGTGGCGCAGGGCCTGGTGCAGCGGCCGCGCCTCCTGATGCTGGACGAGCCGTCCGCCGGCCTGTCACCCGTGCTGGTCGATCGCGTGTTCGACGTGGTGCGCAAGCTGCGCGAGAGCGGAACCGCGGTGCTGCTGGTCGAGCAGTTGATCGAGAAGGCGCTGGCGCTCGCCGACCGCGTCTATGCGCTCGCGCGCGGATCGATCGTGCTGGAGGCGGCGACCAGCGAGGCCGATCTGCCGCACCGGCTGGAGCACGCCTATTTCGCATCCGCGCCTGTTCCGGCGGAATGACGCAGGCCGCGAAACTCACGATCCGCGACGTGGCGCGCAGCGCCGGGGTGTCGGTCGGCACCGTGTCGCGCGTGCTCAACCGCAACGAGACCGTGCGCGCCGACATCCGGGCGCGCGTGCATCAGGCGATCGAGACGCTCGGCTATGCGCCGAATTTCGTCGCGCAGAGCATGCGCAGCCGCACGACCCAGACGATCGGCTGCATCATCCGCGAGATTTCGATCCCGCCGCTCGCCGCCTTCGTGCGCGCCGCGCACGACGTGCTGCACGAGGCGGGCTACGCGCTGGTTCTCACGAACTCCGAAGGCAATGCGGAGCGCGAGCGCGAACTCTTGAAGCGCCTCACCCGTCGCCAGGCCGACGGCATCCTGCTCGGCCAGTACTCGCCGTTGACGGCGGAATTCGATGCGTTCCTGCGCACGCTCAACGTCCCGATCGTGCTGGTCGATCGCGACGAGCCGGTCTGGGCTGACTCGGTCTCGGCGGATCATTTCCATTCGGCCAAACGCATCGCCGACCATCTGCTCTCGCTCGGCCATCGCCGGATCGCCATCATCACCGGCCCGGAAGACCTGCTGCCGGCGCGCGAACGCCTGCGCGGCTACCGCGCGGCGCACGCGGAGCGCGGCGTGACGATCGACCGCGAGCTCGTGAGCGCGACGAGCTTCCTGTCGAAGTCGGGCTTCTCTTTCATGTCCGGCGTGCTCGGCAATCGCGAGCCGCCGACCGCCGTGATCGCGGGCGGCATCGACATGCTCGACGGCGTGCTGCGCGCGATCCGCGCCAAGGGCTTGGCGATCCCGCGCGACATCTCGGTCGTCGGCGCGGGCGACTCGAGCCTCGCCGACCTGCACACGCCGCCGATCAGCGTGTCGCACTGGGATCACGCCGAGGTCGGCCGGATCGCGGCGGAGATGCTGCTGGAACGGATCGCCGGTCGCGCGGCGCTCGAGCCGCGCCACGTGCTGCTGCCGACCGAGTTCGTGTTCCGCGAGTCGACGGCGGCGCCGCGGAAGGCGCCGTCACCCTGAGGTGCGCGCGTAGCGCGCCTCGAAGGGCGACGGCGTGCACTCGGAGCTTGCGGCCATCCTTCGAGGCCCGCCTGCGGCGGGCACCTCAGGATGACGAGCCGCGAATCTCAAACGTCGGATACGGCCCGTCCGTCATCGCGTAGCGCGCCAGCACCAGTTCGCGCACGCGTGAGCGCTGCACCTTGCCCTGCAGGCTGCGCGGGATTTTTTCCACCACGAGGCAGGCGCGCGGCTGCTTGTAGCGCGCAAGGCCCTGTGTCGCGCTCGCGACCACCTCCGCCATGCCGGTCGCTTCACCGTCCGACACTGCGACGATCACCTCGCCCCAATGCGCCGACGGGATGCCGACCACGACCACGCCGTTCGGCAGCACGCGCTCGATCTCCTCCGGATAGATCTTGTAGCCGCCGGTCTTCATCACGTCGTGCGCGCGGCCGGCGAGGAATAGCCTTCCGCGCTCGTCCAGAGTGCCAAGATCGCCGGTCGCATGGAAGGCGCCCTCGGGCAGTTCATGGAAGCCGTCGCCATCGACGTGGCCGATCATCATGTGCGGGCTGCGCAGGTGGATTTCGCCGTGCTCGCCAGGCGCGCAAACGCGGCCCGCATCGTCACGGATCACGACCTCCACGCCTGTCGCCGGCGCGCCGAGGCAGACGGCGTCGAGGGTCACCAGATCACGGTAATAGTCGGCCGCTTCGTGCGGTTCGAGCACCGTGATCGGATTGAACATCTCCGACTTGCCGTAGGTGACGCGGATCACCGGCCCGAACAGGCTGGCGGTCGCCCGATAAAGCGCGGGCTGCAAGGTCGCGGTGCCGCAGAACACGCATTTGATGCCGTCGATGCGCTTGTGCCGCGTTCCCTCGACCAGCTTTGCCAGCACGGTCGGGGGCGCGAACACGGCGGTGATCTCACCGCGCGCGAACAATTCGTCCGCGTAAGCCACGTCGACGCCGTCGATCAGCTCGACGGAGGCGCCGCTCGCAAACCATGCGGCCGCGAGCAGCGCGGCGCCATGCGCGTAGGCCGTCATCAGGAGCACGCGGTCGCCCGGCCCCGGTACGAAGGGAAGGTGCGAGCGCAGCAGCACATGCGCGTACCAGCGTCGGTCGTGGCGATGGATGATGCCCTTCGGCCGGCCCGTGGTGCCGGAGGTCATGATCGTCTTGCCCCAGGCACGCCAATCGAACGGCGGCGCGATGACCTCGCGGGGAGGGGACTCGATGATGTCCTCGAGCACCAGCACGTCGAGGCCGAGCGCCTCGACGCGCTTCATCTCGCCGCGTTCGACCACGGCGCGGCGGATTCCCATGATCCGCGCCGCGTAAGCGACGTCATCGGGTCCGAGATTGAGATCGAGCACGAATTCGGCGGCGCCGCTCGCCATCACGCCGTAGCTCGCCACGACCACGCCTGGCCCGTTGCGCGCGACGACCATGACGGGCTCGCCCGGCTTCGCGCCCGCCGCGACGACGGCCGCGCGCACCGCCTCCGCCTGCGCGGCAAGCTCGGCGAATGTGAGCGTCCGCCCGCGCGCCGCGACCGCCACGCGCGCGGAAAACCGCGCCGCGAAGGCGCGCAACGACGTTTCCCAAGGGCTTACGGAGGCGACGGCCGGCTCGTCGTTCAGGACGGACACCACAAGCAGCGATTGATGAACCGTTTCATTGACGCTCAAGACCTTATTCGTTAGCGTCATTTTCCACAATGGGAGCGAACGTCAAGGAACGATAAGGATGGACGGACTGCCTCTGTCCGGAACCACGGTCGTCGAATTCTGTCACAGCGTTGCCGGGCCTTACGCCGCCTCGATCCTCGCGGATCTCGGCGCCGATGTCGTGAAGGTCGAGAGCCCCGGCAAGGGTGACTACGGGCGCGACTGGGGCCCGCCGTTCGCGCACGGCACCTCGACGCTGTTCCACGTACTCAATCACAACAAGCGCGGCCTCGCGCTGAACCTGCGCGACAGCGAGACCTGCGAGCGGCTGACCGCGTTCATCCTCGATCACGCCGACGTGGTGATCCAGAACATGCGGCCGGGCGCGATCGACAAGCTCGGGCTCGGCGCAGAGGCGCTGCGCGCCAAGAAGCCCGCGCTGATCTACTGCGATCTCGGCGCTTATGGCCGCTCGGGCCCGTTGCGCGACAAGCCCGGCTACGACCCGCTGATGCAGGCCTATGGCGGCATCATGAGCGTCACCGGCGTCGAGGGCGGCGAGCCGGTGCGCGTCGGCACCTCGATCGTCGACATGGGCTCGGGCATGTGGGCGGCGCTCGGCATCCTCGCGGCGCTCAACCGCCGCCATGTCACCGGCGAGGGCTGCCACGTCACGACCTCGCTGTTCGAGACCGCGGTCGGCTGGATGGCGCCGCATATCGGCGGCTATCTGTCGACCGGGGATCTGCGCCGCCGCATGGGCTCGGGCGTGACCGAGATCGTGCCGCATCAGGCGTTCGAGACCGCCGACGGCCACGTGATGGTGGCGGCCGGCAACGACAATCTGTTCCGCACGCTCGCGAAACTGTTGGAGCGTCCGCAACTCGCCGATGACGTGCGCTTCGCGACCAATAGCAAGCGGGTCGAGAACCGCCACACGCTGATCCCGATCCTGCAGGAGGTCTTTCACGGCAAGCCGACCGCCGAATGGCTGACCCGGCTCGATGCGGCCGGCGTGCCGGCGGCGCCGATCCAATCGGTCGATCAGGTCGTCGCCGCCGAGCAGACCAAGGCGCTCGGCATCCTGCAGAAAGACCCGCGGATCGATCTCACGCTCGTCGGCCTGCCGCTCGAATTCGACGGCGTGCGCCCGCCTTATCGGTCGACCGCGCCGACGCTCGGCGAGCACAACGAGCTTCTGTTTCCCGCGCAACCGCCCATCGCCAAGAAAGCCGCCTCATGAAGGACCAGAAATACGAAACGCTCGTCCTGGAGGAACCGGCCGAGCATGTGCTGACCGTGCGCATCAACCGGCCGCAGGTGCGCAACGCGATCTCGACCCAGATGGGCCACGACATGCTCGACGTGTTCACGCGGCTGATCCGCGACGCCGGCGATTATCGCTGCGTGATCCTCACGGCGACCGGGGATAAAGCGTTCTGCGCCGGCGCGGACCTGAAGGAACGCAACGGCATGAGCAACGACACGTGGCTCAAGCAGCACGCGCTGTTCGAGCGCATGACGCTTGCCATCCTCGACTGCCCGATCCCGGTGATCTGCGCGGTGCACGGCGCGGCCTATGCGGGTGGCTGCGAGATCGCGCTCACCTGCGACTTCATCTATGCGGACACCAATGCGCGTT
>CAYZMR010000226.1:0-5982 GCA_964479515.1 uncultured Hyphomicrobiales bacterium
GCTTGGACATCTTGCGGTAGCGCTCTTCCATCTCGCGCACCGCCCATTTGAGCGCGACCACGGCTTTCTTCGGGTCGGTCACCACGGGGGTGAGCAGATGCGGGATGCCGTCATAGACGGAGAGCTCCAGCATCTTCGGGTCGATCATGATGACGCGGCACTCGTCGGGGCGCAGCCGGTACATCAGGCTCAGGATCATGGTGTTGATCGCGACCGACTTGCCCGAGCCGGTGGTGCCGGCGATCAGGAGATGCGGCATGCGGGCGAGATCGACGATGACCGGATCGCCGCCGATGGTCTTGCCGAGACAGAGCGGCAGGCGCGCCTGGCTGTCGGTGTAGTCGCTCGCCGACAGTTGCTCGCGCAGCAGCACCTTCTCGCGCTTCGGATTGGGCAGCTCGATGCCGATCGCGTTGCGGCCGGGCACCACCGCGACGCGCGCCGAGACCTTGCTCATCGAGCGCGCGATGTCGTCGGCGAGCCCGATCACGCGCGAGGACTTGATGCCGGGCGCGGGCTCGAGCTCATACAGCGTGACCACGGGGCCGGGATGCGCGTTGATGATCTCGCCGCGCACGCCGAAGTCGCTGAGCACGCTTTCGAGCGCGGTCGCGTTCTCCTGGATCGCCTCGGTCGAGAGCGTCATGCGGTCGAGCGCGCGCGGGGCCGCCAGCAAGGCGACCGAGGGCAGTTCGTAGCCGCCGCGCGAGCGCTTGGACGCCGGACGCGGAATGGGCTTGGCGCGGGTCTTGGGTGCGGCTTTCTCCGCGACGTCTTCGTCCTGCTCGATGTCCTCGTTCTGATCGTCGGCGGGGTTGGAATAGGGCTCGGCGTTCGGCTCGGCGAGCCGGACCGCCGCTGGGTCGCGCAGCGGGACGACGCGCTGCCGGCGGCGCAACGACAGGATTAGCGGCAGAGCCAGGAGCGCACGGGTCTTGAGGCTGTAGAGAAAATGATAGAGCCAGCCGAGCGAGACGAGGCTGCGCGGCTCCGCCTCGTCTTCGTCCTCGGCGTGGGCTGCGGATGGCGCCGGCGCGGCGGCCTCTTCCTCCTCGTCGTCCTCGACCGTATCGGACCGCCAGCCAAAGCCCGCCGCGAAGGCGAGCGCCGCCAAGGCCGCGATGCCGATCACGATGGCGACCGTGAGACGCGTCGCGCCCGACAGCGGGCCGCCGAAGGCAGCCGCCGGCGCGCGCAGCAGGACATCGCCGATGACGCCGCCGAGGCCGGTGGGGAGCGGCCAGGCTGTGCTCGGCGGCAGGCACGACGCGAAGGCCGCGGCGGCGAGCGTGCCCACCAGCCAGAACGCGAGCCGCGTGCGTTGGCGGTCGACCGGCCGGTGCGTCAGGAGACGCCAGCCCCAGGTCGCGACGGGGAACAGGAACGCGACGGTTGCGACGCCGAAAAGCTGCATCATCAGGTCCGCGCTGATCGCGCCGGGCAGTCCCAGCAGGTTGCGCACCGGCGCATTGGTCGCGTGGCTCAACGAAGGGTCTTGCACCGACCAGGTTGCGAGCGCGATCGCCGCGATACCGGCGGCGACGAGCAGCATGAGCCCGATGATCTCGTGCATGCGGCGGCGGACCGCCGCGCGCAGCTCATCGGAGATGAGATCGGCGGTCGAGATCGTGTATCGGATCGCTGGCATTATCCGAGCACCCCGACAATGCGATGCAGCGCCTCGGCCGTCGTCGCGCGGTCCTGCACCATGGCGACGCGGATATAGCCCTCGCCCGGGTTCGAGCCGTCAGGGCGTGGCCGCGCCGCATAGTTGCCGGGCACCACACGCAGGCCGGCCTCTTTCCAGAGCTTCAGCGTCGCGGCCTCGCTGCCGCCATGCTGTGACACGTCGAGCCACAGGAAGAAGCCGCCGGCGGGGCGCTTGTAGCCATACCGGTTGCCGAGAATCTGGTCGGCGAGATCGAACTTGGCGCGATAGAGCGCGCGGTTCTCCTCGACATGCGCTTCATCGCCATAGGCCGCGATCGCGACTTCCTGCGCCGGCACCGGCACCTGCGGGGCGGAGACCGTGCGCAGATTGAGAAACGCGGCGATGAATCGCTTCTCGCCGGCCACGAAGCCGACACGCAGGCCCGGCAGTGACGAGCGCTTCGAGAGTGAATTGAACACCGCGACGTTGGCGAAATCCTTGCCGGCGACTTCGAGCCCGCCAACCGGCGGTTCCTTCCAGTAGATCTCGGAGTAGCACTCGTCGGCGAACAGCATGAAGTTGTGCTTCTGGGCGAGCGCCGCGGCGCGCATGAGATAGTCGCGGCTCGCGACCGAGCCTTGCGGATTCGCCGGCGAGGCCAGATAGAAAGCGACGGTCCGGGCGAGCAGGCTCTCCGGCAGCGCTCCGAGATCGGGCAAGAAGCCGTTGGCGGCGGTCGCATCGAGATAGACCGGCTCGCAATCAGCCGCGACTGCGCCGGCCGAGTAGGGCGCGTAGAACGGGTTCGGCACCAGAATGGCCGGCTTGCCCGGACGCGAGCCCGCGAGGCGCTTCGCCGCAATGGCCGCAAGGAACAGGCCCTCGCGCGACCCGGCGAGTACGAGAATCTCGCTCAAGGGGTCGATCGGGCGTGGCAGCCGATAGCGGCGGCCGAGCCAGTCCGCGACGGCCTGGCGGAACCCGTCGGTTCCGGCGTTGCCGGGATAGCGGCCGAACGCGGCGATCTGTTCGGCGAGCACCGGCCCCACGAAGGGGGGAACCGGATGCTGCGGCTCACCGACCGAGATATTGATGACGGGCTTGCCGGGCTTCGCGTCGCCCAACAGCTCGGTGAGCCGCACGAACGGCGAGCGCGCGTCGGCGGGCCGAGCGGTCGAGGCGGAGGTCGCGCGTTCGGTGACGGTCATGGACAACGGTGCACAGCGGCGGAAACGCCCGCCGGATACGGTCCCGTCACCATAGGAGGGGTGAGGTTAAGGCGCGATTAACCATCGGGGATTGGAGCGCAGATCGTGCTCCCGGCGGAGAGCCGTCGCGCCCACGACGCCGCTTTTGACTGTCGCTTTTCCGCCAAGCTCCTGAGGGTGTAACATTGATGCGCTGCTATCTCCGAGGGAGCGTTCATGACAGCCAACCTGACGCGACGTTCGTTCCTGACGGCTTCGGCTCTCGCGATGCCGATGGTGCGGCGTGCGTGGGCCGGCTGTGCGGCGCCGTCCCTGCGGATCCGCGTGGCCAGGAATTTCGCAAGCTTCGATCCCATCGAGGCGCGAGGCGACGACGCGATCATCGCCCAGAACATCCTGGCGCCCCTCGTCCGCTACAAGAAGCGGGTGAGCGACGATGATCAGTGGCAATGGCAGAAGCATCTCGCAGCTTCAATCGACGCGGTTGATCTGCGCACCTACAGCTTTGCGCTGCGAAACGAGAACTGGGCCGACAAGACCGCCATCACCGCCGAGGACGTGAAGTTCTCGTTCGAGCGGACTGCCGGCCATGCCAACGACCCGGCGTTTGCCAGAAATCGCGACCTTTGGCGCAAGCTCGATCGCGTCGAGATCAAGGACGCGAGTTCCGCGCTGATCCATCTGAAGGACGATGATCCCGATCTTATCCTGGATACCCTGCCGACCGTTGCGGGCTGCATCGTCAACCGCGCTTACGTCGCGGCGCTTCCCCAGGGCAAATTTGCGCTCGATCCGGGCCGCACCAGCGGCCGATATCGTATCTGCGAGTTGAGAACCAACGACAGCGTGCTCCTTGAGAAGGAAAGTCTGTGGCACGGTGATCCGGTGCAAATTCCCGCGGCCGAATTCGTCGTGATCGCGGACGACGAGGCGGCGCAAGCCGCTTGGAAGGCCGGAAGGATCGATGTCTATCAGCCGAGACGCGACGTGCTCAATCAAGTCCAATCGATGGCCACGATCGACAGCGGCCGGGCGGTGCGCACGCCCACATCGCGTACGGTCTATCTCGCTCTTGCTTCGGAGGCGGGACCGCTGCAAAGACCCGAGCTGCGACGCGCGGTCCAGCTCGGAATCGATACTCGTGCGGTCGCCGAGGAAGCTTACGGCAGCGCGGAAACATCGCTCGCAACCGGACTCGTACCGCGCGGGTGGAGCGGCTGGCGTAAGGAGCCGTCATACGGCTTCCGATTTGATGAAGCATCGCGCCTGGCGCTGCAGGCGAGGCAGCCCGGCCAGCCCCTCGGGATCGTCCCCCTTCCCGATCCTGTCCTGGTGCGAGCGGCGGGCGCGATTGCGGGCCAGCTCGCGAAAATGGCGATTGAAGCGAGAGTTGCCCCGCCTACGCCTTTGCCGCAGGCTTCATTGATGCTGCGCAATGGCGCCGTCGATATCGGTGTGTTTTCGAGCCCCGCGGCGGAGTTCGGGCCGCACAATGTGTTCGGTCGTTTCTTCAGCCAAACCCCAATCGCTTTCTATCGATCTTCGCAATACGACGCGCTCTATCTGGAGAGCCAGACACGCAGCGAACGCGGAGCGGTGTTCGAGCGCCTGAACAACATTTTGGTTGAGGATGGCGCCGTCGCTCCTTTGTTCGAGGATCACACCATCTGGTGGATCCGCAACGGCGTGACACCGGCATTCGGCCCCGACGGCGGGATCGCCGATCTCGGCGATTGGGCGCGCGGGTAGCGCGATGGCTTGGTTTGCGCGCTGCATTATCATCTTTGCCCTCGCGTATATCGGGGGCCCGGCCGTTGCTGCGTCGAATCGGTGCCGGCCGGCGAGCCTGGCGCCGGTTAACGGACTCGGTGCGATCTTGAAGGACCATGCCGAATGGTTGCAGACCAGGGGTCATGCGTCGCCAAGCGGCCACAAGGCGGATTTGCGCTTCAAGGACCTTACCGCAGCAGACCTCAAGAACGCCGATCTGCGCGAGGCGGACCTGTCGGGGTCGAAACTCGAGACCGCGCATCTCGACGGCGCAAAGCTCGCGCTAGCTGACTTGTCCTGCGTGAACGCGCTTAAGGCTCAGCTTGCCGGTGCGAATCTATTTCAGGCCAAGCTGATTGGCGCGGCTTTGACGGCGGCGAACCTTGCCAAGGCCGAGCTGGCGGGGGCTGACCTCTCGGGCGCTGAACTGATCGATGCCGATCTCACCGGGGCCTCTCTCGTCCGCGCCAAGCTGATTGGAACGCGTCTGACCGACACTCTGCTCGCCGACAGCAATGTCGATCGCGCCGACGTAACGGATGCCATCTGGCAACCGCGAGATGTGCCCAAGAGTGGGATCGGAACGTTGCGCAATCTGCAGACCGTGAGACTCGATGAAACCCGCCCAAATCCAACCGGCATCGGCGCGCTGTTGAAGGCGCTGCGCGACGCCGGCGCAAGCACACAGGCGCGCGATCTCACGAGTGCAAAAGAGCGATCGGAGGCGGAGGAGCTGTGGCGGGAAGGAGGCTTGTGGCCTGCTTCAAGGTCGATCGGCTGGTTCACGTATGGATTCCTCACGGAATACGATCGCTCGCCGCAATACGCATTTCTGTGGGCGCTTCTGCTGGTCGCGGTTTTCGCGCCGATCTATTTCAAGTGGGGATTTCCGTACCGTGCGAGCCGAAATCAGATATTCAAGATCGAGCTCGAAGGAACAATCGTTGCGAGCGGAAGGGGCTATAAGACGTTGGACGCCGCTCGCCTCCAGCAGGTTCGGCCGGCGAATCTGCGCGAGCGACTGAAGTACTCGTTGCTGCTCAGCTTGTGGAGTGCGATTCGGATCGGTGTCGGGCCCATCAACGTGATCGAGGGACTTAGGCGAGCGGGTCTCGCGGATCGCGATCTCGCGGTGCGAGGTCCGATCAAATGGGTTGCGGGGGCCCACACCGGATTGACCGTAGCTCTTCTGGTCACCGGACTGTGGAGCATAATCGGACGAGTCGCTGAATAGGCCGCCGCTCAGCGTCGTAAGGCAAGCGGGCACCCGGGATAGGCGTGTCGAGAGGGCGATCTCCCAAAAAGTGAGAGGCCTCGGGGTGAGCCGAGGCCTCTCGACGGAGGGGGCGGTGC
>CAYZMR010000227.1:0-5973 GCA_964479515.1 uncultured Hyphomicrobiales bacterium
GTCGATGGTCTCGACCACCGGCTCGAGCAGCGACTTGTTGAGGCGCTGCACGATCTCGGGGTCGCGCATGGTCTCGCGCATCAGGTCATTGATGCGCTGGCAGATGTCGTGCGGCGTGCCTTTCGGCGCCCACAGCCCGTACCAGGACTGGAAGTCGAAGCCCGCGAAGCCCTGCTCGGCGATGGTCGGAATATCCGGCGCAAGCGACGATCGCTCCTTCGTGGTGATGCCGAGCGTCTTCACCTTGCCGCTCTGCGCCGGCGGCAGCAGCGCGAACGACGCGTCGATCAGGAGCTGCACATGCCCACCCATGACGTCGGTGAGCGCGGGCGCGGTGCCGCGATAGGGCGTGGTCGCGATCGTGGTGCCGGTGCGGTTCATAAAGTCGATCGTCGCGAGATGTCCGGGCGCGCCGAGCGCGGCGAGCGCGAAGGTCCAATCGTCCGGCTTCGCCTTCGCGGCGGCGATAACGTCAGCGATCGTCGCCTGCGGGCGGTCGGGCGACATCACCATGAGCAGCGGCGCGCGCGCGGTGCGG
The DNA here is from genome assembly GCA_964479515.1 of uncultured Hyphomicrobiales bacterium. Taxonomy (GTDB): domain Bacteria; phylum Pseudomonadota; class Alphaproteobacteria; order Rhizobiales; family Xanthobacteraceae; genus PALSA-894. The sequence continues at coordinate 539 of CAYZMR010000227.1, forward strand.
CCGATCACCTCGAAGTCCTTCTGCGGATCGAAGGTGACGCCCTTCACGACGTGGTTCAGCACGATGTGGTTGAACGCGGAGGCGAGCAGCGTATAGCCGTCCGGCGCTGCGTTGAGCACCAGCGTCGTGCCGATGACGGCGCTACCGCCCGCGCGGTTCTCCACCACGGTGCTGGCGCCGAGCTTGTCCTGCAGCCGCTGCGCGGCGAGCCGTCCCATCGCGTCGTTCGCGGCGCCGGCCGGAAACGGCACGATGACGCGGATCGGCTGGCCCTTCGGCCACGCCTCGGCATGCACCGCAGGCGCGGCGAGCGACGCGGCGGCGCCGAGCAGGAGCGTGCGGCGTTTCATCGGCGCCCGGATGACTCGTGCACGCATTCACTTCACCTCCACATTCGCCTGCGTCGCCACCTGCTGCCACAGCGCGATGTCCTGCTTGATGAAGGCGGCGAATTCGTCGGGCGTGTTGCCGACGATCTGCATCGCCTGTGCCTCCAGCAGCGCCTTGGTGGCGGGGTCGTTGACCGCCTTCACGATCTCCTGGTTCAGCCGCTTGACGATCGCGGGCGGAGTCTTCGCCGGCGCCAGGATGCCGTGCCAGCCGATGGCGTCGAACTCCGGATAGCCGCTTTCTGCGATGGTCGGAACGTCGGGCGCGATCGCGGTGCGGTCCTTGCTGCTCACCGCCAGTGCGCGCAATGTGCCGGCCTTGATGTGCGGAAGCGCCGTCACGGCGTCCGCGAAAACCATCGTGACCCGGCCCGCCAGCAGGTCGCTGACGGCGAGCGCGGTCCCCCGATAGGGGATGTGCGTCATCTTCAACCCGGCGCGGGCGCAGAACAATTCGGACACGAGGTGATTGGCGGCGCCGACGCCGGTCGTTCCGAAGTTGAACTCGCCCGGCTTGGCTTTCGCGAGCGCGACGAATTCCGCAAGATCTTTCGCCGGCAGCGCGGCGTTGATCACCAATATGTATGGGTAAGCGGTCGTCATGGTGATCGGCGCAAAGTCCTTCACCGGGTCATAGGGCAAGCTCCTGTAGACTGCCGGATTGATCGAGATCGGGCCGGATTGGCCGACCAGCAGCGTGTAGCCGTCGGGAGTGGCTTTTTGCACGACCTCGGTGCCGATGATCGCGCCCCCGCCGCCACGATTCTCGACGATGACCGCCTGCCCGATGGTCTCGCCGAGCGCCTTGGCGACGATGCGCCCGATGACGTCGGCGCCCCCGCCCGGCGCGTAAGGCACGATCATCCGGATCGGATGCGACGGGTAGTCGTCGGCGCGCGCCAGCGCCGCCGGCAAACCGGCCGCCGCGGCGATCGCAAGCGAAAAGCACCTTCGGGTGATCGGCACGGCGTCCGCCCTTCAAAGTTGATGAGCCCACCCGGCGCGCCGGGACGGGCGTTCCGATTGCCGTCAACCTAGCGCAACATTCCGGACGGCGGGATCGCCAAAACCGCGCATGCGGTCTGCCGAATGCTCCGTTGCGCTCCGCATCGCCTTGGCGGATGCTCCCGCGCCTTTCCGCGAGGACCGTCATGCTGCACAAACCTGGCGTCACACAGAGTCTGGCTCATCTCGTCGTTACCACGCGCTGGGAGGACATCCCGCAGGCCGTGCGCCACCAGGCCAAGCGCTCGTTCATGAACTTCTTCGCCGTGGCGCTCGCCGGATGCCGCACCGAGCCGGTGGAGATCGCGCTGCGATCGCTCATGCAGTTTTCCGGTGGCAAGCAGGCAACGGTCGTCGGCCGCAGTGAGCGCATCGACGCGCTCAGCGCCGCGTTCCTTAATGCCGCCGCCGCCAACGTGCAGGATTTCTGCGACACGCATGTGCGCACCGTGATCCATCCGACCGCGCCCGTCGCGCCCGCACTGCTCGCGCTCGCCGAGATGCAGCGCGTCAGCGGCCGCGACCTGCTGCTCGCCTTCATCCTCGGCAATGAGGTGCAGGCGCGCATCGCGCTCGCGATCTCGCCGGGGCACTACAATCGCGGCTGGCACATCACCTCGACCTGCGGAATCTTCGGCGCGGCCGTTAGCGCCGGCAAGCTGCTCGGGCTCGACGAGACCAAGATGATCTGGGCGATCGGCACGGCGGCGACGCAATCCTCGGGTCTGTGCGAGAGCCTCGGCACGGCGTCGAAGTGCGCCAATGTCGGAAATTCGGCGCGCAACGGACTCTGGTCGGCGCTGCTGGCGGATAAGGGATTCGACGGCCCGCCCGAGCCGCTTGCCGGCGTGCAGGGCTTCTACAGCGCCACCGGCGAGCCGCCGAATCTGGCATTGGTCACCGAAGGGATCGGCGAAAGCTGGGAGCTGCTCGCGACTTCGTACAAGCCGTACCCATGCGGGTTCGTGATCCATCCGGTGCTCGACTGCGTACTCGATTGGCGGCGCGACAATCCGAACGCCGTGGTCGAAAAGGTCGTCGTGCGCGGCAATCCGCTGCTCGCGGCGCGGACCGACCGGCCGAACGTCTCGACCGGACGGGAGTCGCAGGTGAGCGTGCAGCACGCGGTCGCGGCGGCGATCGTGACCGGCAAGGCCGGAACCGATCAGTTCACCGACGCCTGCGTGCGCGATCCGGCGGTGCTGGCGATGCGCGCCAAGGTCGTCGCGGTGGAGCGCGACGCGTCGTTCAGCACGATCGCTGCCGCGGTCGACGTCACCACGGCGGACGGCAAGACGCATCATCTGTCGCAGATGGCCGCGCGCGGCAGCGATCAGAACCCGATGAGCGACAAGGACCTCGAGGCGAAGCTGAGGACGTCAGCCGCCGGTTGGGATCCGCGTCATAATATCGCGCCGCTGATCGATGCCGTATGGGCGCTGGAGGACAGTCTGGACGTGTCCGGGCTCGCCGCGATGGCGGTGCCGCGCGGCTAGCGCCGCCTCACGCGCGCTGGCCGCGCAACATTCCGGCGATGCCGAGGTCTTCGTCGAGATCGGGCCAATGAATGCCCATCGGCATGAGCTCGAAGTTCCCACGCTGGCTCGCGGACGCATTGCGCAGGCGCGGATACCAATCGATTGGCGTGGAAATCTTCCGCCCATCCGCCAGCGTCACGACAAGATCGGTCGGCGTAAACTCGACCGATCTCGGCTGTAGATCGCCAACGTCAATTTCCAAAGTGCTCATTCCATGCTGCCAGCAGTTCGTCGCGATGGATTTTCAGATACCGCAGGATATCACCAAGTTCATGCGCCGGAAATCCAGCGTTGACGGCAACGCCGAAATCGTGAAGCCAGAATTTGGCTTCACGGGTCCCGGATCGAACGTGAATATGTGCGGGTTCGCCACGCTCGTTCGAATAGAAGAACGCCCGGTACGGTCCCCAGCGCAGCACGCTCGGCATCGACGCTAGCTACGCCCGCGCGTATTTTCCGCGGCCAAAAAAGCGGTCCTTGGCGTCGTCGGTGGCGCTGTCGCGCGCGGTCTGGATGGTGGCGAGCTTGGCGAGCATGCGCTTGACGGCGGGGCGCTCGGCGAGCTTGTCGATCCAGGCCCGCACATGCGGCCGGTCCGAGATATCGAGGCCGAGGAACTTGTCGTTGCGCAGCCAGGGAAACGCCGCCATGTCGGCGATCGAATAGTCGGCGCCGCCGACATAGGGGTGCGCGGCAAGGCGGGTTTCGAACAGATCATAGATGCGATGCGCCTCGGTCTTGTAGCGGCTGACCGAATAGCCGTGGTCGCCGGGGCCGGCGAAGCGGGTGAAATGCACCACCTGGCCGAACGCTGGTCCCACGCTGCTCATCTGCACCATCAACCATTGCAACACGTCGTAGCGCGCGGCGCCGTCCTTCGGCAGGAACTTGCCCGTCTTTTCGGCGAGGTAGATCAGGATCGCGCCCGACTCGATCACCGTGTAGGGCTTTCCGCCCGGCCCGTCGTGATCGACGATCGCCGGCACCTTCGCGTTCGGATTGACCTTGAGGAATTGCGGCGAGTACTGCTCGGCCTTCCACACGTCGACCGGGATCGTGTTGTAGGGGAGCCCAAGCTCCTCGAGCGCGATGAAGACTTTCTGCACGTTGGGCGAGGTGAGGGCGTAGAGGTCGATCATGGGCGTTTCCGGTCGGTTCGATTGATGATTGGTTGGCACGGCTCGATTGTGCGATGCTGTTATGGCGCCGATCAGTCAGCCGGCGCAAGCCTGTGCGGATGCCGCGATGCCGTTCAAGTGCACCCAGCCTGCGATCGCGACGGTGCAGTCCGAGGACGCGAACACGCGCATCACGCGCTGGGACTTCGCGCCCGGCGCGGCGACCGGGTGGCATACGCATGGCTGGCCGTATTTCGTCGTGATGCTGACGGACGCCGTCATGCGGATCGAGGCGGGCGGCGCGGTCAGCGAGGTGCGGCTCGCGGCTGGGCAGTCGTATCAGCGGCCGGCCGGAATAGAGCACGACGTCATGAACGGCGCGGACGTCCCGATGGCATTCGTCGAGATCGAGATCAAGCGGCCGGAGGCCCTGATCGCGCCGCGCTAGCGGAGCCATCCGCGCTGCATGCCGCGGGGTCATCGGGAACCCGCTTGGTCAATCAAAAACCCACGCTGTCATAAAATTTAAACCAATCCGATTAACCCGCAATTTTAGGCTGTTACGTATTTTGCCCGACTGCCAACGGGGAAGCGCAGGGCGGGAGCGTATGGGTCAAGCGAGCACAGTTCCGGCCAGCGGTGACGAGGCGGACCGGCTCAAGGCGCTGCTCGCGCTGCACGAGGCGGCGCTGGAGAGCATGTCGCACGGCCTGTGCATGGTCGACGCGCAGCAGCGCGTGGTCCTGTACAATCAGCGCTTCATCGAGCTGTTCGGGCTGGAGCCGCAGGCGGCGCGCATCGGCATGCCGATCCGCGACCTGATCGGGCATTCGGCCGCGCGCGGCAACTACCCGGTTCCCCAGGCCGATGAGGTCTATCGCCGCCGCATGGAGATGATGGCGCGCGGCAAGCCGTTCGAGCTGCGCCGGCAGTTCTCCCACGGTCGCACCTATTCGCTGTTCTACCGGCCGATGGCGGACGGCGGCTGGGTCACGCTGGTCGAGGACGTGACCGAGCGCCAGCGTCAGGAATACGACCTACGCGTCCAGTTCGAGCGCTACGATCAGGCGATCAACCAGATGTCGCACGGGCTGTGCGCGGTCGATGCCGAACACAAGCTCGTGCTGTTCAACCAGCGCTTTCTCGACATGTACGGTCTGACGGCGGACGTCGTGAAGATCGGCGTGCCGATGCGTGAGGTGATCGAAGCGGCCGCGAGGCTCGGCTTCTTCCGCAAGGCCACGGCCGACGTGGTCTGGCAGCGCCTGGTCGACCGCATGGCGCCGGGCAAGCCGTACCAGTTGAGCCAGCGCATCCATGGCCGCGAGTTCGTCATCCACAGCCACCCGATGCAGGACGGCGGCTGGGTCACGCTGTGCGAGGAC
>CAYZMR010000228.1:0-5951 GCA_964479515.1 uncultured Hyphomicrobiales bacterium
CGCGCGGCCACTACGACAAGATCAACGCCGAGACGGTGTGAGAAAGAAAGCCATGAACCTCGAATCGGCCATCGGACGCCGCGCTCACGCGCAAGCGTCCCGTGACTTGCCGATGGTGCGGCAACTCAGCGCGTTGCTGAATATTCCGACTGACGCGCTCGTGTACGCATACGAGACGCGTGGAGGCGCCGGACCAAGTGAACGCTAACTCGATAATCGACGTAGACACGTCGCCTGCGGCAGAGATCGACGCCCTCCCCGAGTTCATAAAGAGCAAGATGTCCTCAAGCGAAGAGTGGATCGGCCGCATGAGGCGCGAAGAGAATATGCGCGGCGGCGACGGCACAAAGATAGAGCCGCCGGAGATAGTGAAACGGCACACGCCGACCGTCGAGACCGTCGACGCGGACGCGCCGCCCTTCTAACATCGCATTTAGGCCAAGGCGGCCTGATACTGGCGGGCCGTCGAGCGGAGATAGGAGGTCATCATGAGGTCGGCCGCGAATGTTGCAGTCCTTGTTGCGCTTCTGGTGCCCAGAACTTTGCTCGCGGAGCCTGCCTCGCCTCCGGTGACCCTGATGGAGGTGAACATCGGCATGCCGCTGTCCCCTGCCGGACCCGCGCTCGAACGTGCCATCCAGGAACTTCCTGGGGCACAATATCTAAAGAAAAGCTATTCTGAGGACATACGCACCGCCGAGGTCACGAGCTGGGATGTGCTGCCGCCGACCACCTTCGTCGTTACCATCTCGGCTGACGGAGTATCGGACGACATAAGCTACGAGATCCTCATTTCGGCGGGTCCCGATCCCGATACGAGCAAACCTGCCGTCACCGCTCTGGCCATTCTGCTCGATAACGTCGACTTGACGTATGTCGAACAGCAGCTCATCGCGAAGTGGGGCGAGCCGACTCGGGGAAAGGCTATCGCATGCGAAGAGCGGCTCACATGGCGACGAGCGAACTCGATCTTGACGATGTGCCGCTATTCGCACGACGCCACAGGCAGTCTTTCTCTACGGTTGGAGGACCCTGCCTTCATGGCGCGCGCAACAGATGAACTGCGGCGCATCGAAGCCGCCCGGCCTAAGCTGTAGCTACGCTAGCGCCCCTGTTGGAACACCCGGCGCAGCGTCTCCTGGGTCTCTCTCCTGGCGTCCGGGTTCACGGCGGACAGTCGGCTAATAGCCTGCTCCAGCGCCTCGGGTGAAACCGCGGCGCGGGCCTGATTGTCCCTCTCCAAGCGCTCGACCTCCGCGGCGAGCGCTTCGTAGGAGGCTGCAAGCCGCTCAAATATGCTTTTAATGTTCTCCGACGTGGCTTCATCGGCGCCCATCTTGGCGTGGTACGCGCGACCCCTGTACGTCTCGGCCAGCGCGAAGGCTCTCTCGAAGTCTTCAACGAAGACCGCGTCCATGGATGCCCCGTGTTATCCACAGGCCTTGACTAAGCCACCCCTTCCACATTCGTACACTGATTCTCTTCTCGTTTGCGAGACATCCCTCTAACATCGCATTTCGGCAACAGCGCGTCATTCCTCGGCGTCTATTCGTCCGAAGTGCTCACGCGCAAGCGTCCCTTGACCTTGCCGATGGTGCGGCAACTCAGCGCGTTGCTGAATATTTCGACTGACGTGCTCGTGCAGGCATACGAGACGCGTTCGGCGGCCTGAGCGTCGTCACGCCTTCGCGCTTGGCCGCGCCGAGACCGCCGCGTACCAGCGGCGCATATGTGTGCAGTCCTCCGGGATGGTCATCTTCGCCCAGGCGGCGAAATCGGTCAGCACCAGGGTCGAGATGTCCGCGATGGTGAACCTGCTGCCCGCCACGAACGCGCGGTCCGCCAGCCGCGCGTCCATGTCGCGGAAGAAATGCGCAACGCGCGCGCGCCCGCGCTCGGCGAGCGCCGGGATCTGCTCATAGTCGTGCCGGCCCGGCAGGGCGCGGCCCTTCAACCCCTTGGTGACATTTCGGAACGCGTCCATCGCCGCATAAAAGCCGTCGCGCTCGACCATGCGGTTCGCCGCGATCGCGACCGCGCGCTCTTGCGGGTTGGCGCCGATCAACGGCGGCTCCGGGTGCACCTCCTCCAGATAGCTGCAGATCGCGACCGCGTCCGCGATCACGGTGCCGTCGTCGAGCGCAAGCGCCGGCACCGTGCAATCGGGATTGATCTTGCGGAAGGCGTCGGTGAACTGCTCGCCGTTGCGCAGATCGACCTGCACGGTCGGGAGGGTGACGCCCTTTTCGGCGAGGAAGATGCGGACCCGCCGCGGGCTCGGCGCGCTCGCGCAATCGTAGAATTTCATGGCTGCTCCCGCAGCATGTCGGCGATCTTGCGCGCGAGCTGATCGAGCGTGAACGGCTTGGAGAGTAGGCTGACGCCGGGATCGAGCATGCCGTTATGCACGATCGCGTTGCGCGTATAGCCGGTCGTGAACAGCACCTTGAGCGCGGGCCGGCGCGCGATCGCGGCCTCCGACAGCTTGCGGCCGTTCATGCCGGGCATGACGACGTCCGTGAACAGGAGCTTGATGTCGGAATTGGCTTCGATCAACCGCAGCGCGGCGCCGGCATCCTCGGCCTCGAGCACGCGGTAGCCGAGCTCGCGCAGCGCGTCCGAGGAGTAGCGCCGCACCCCCGCCTCGTCCTCGACCACCAGCACGGTCGTGTCGCCATCGCCCTCGGGAAGCGCCGCGCGCTCGATCGTCTCGCCGACCTCGGGAGCGGCCCCGAGGTAGCGCGGCAGGTAGATCTTGATCGCCGTTCCCTGCCCGGGCTCGCTGTAGATTTTGACGTGTCCGCCCGACTGCTTCACGAAGCCGTACACTTGGCTCAAGCCGAGGCCGGTCCCGATCCCACTCGCCTTGGTGGTGAAGAACGGATCGAACGCTCTTTCCTGTACCTCCGGCGGCATGCCGGTTCCGGTGTCGCTCACCGCGACCAGCACATATTGGCCGGGCGTCACGCCGACATGCTGGGCGGCGTATTCCTCGTCGAGATAGGCGTTGCCGGTCTCGATCGTCAGCTTGCCGTCGCCCGGCATCGCGTCGCGCGCGTTGACCGCGAGATTGAGGATCGCGCTCTCGAGTTGGTTCGCGTCCACGTACGTGCGCCATAATCCGCCCGCCAGCACGGTCTCGATCTGGATCATCTCGCCGAGGCTGCGATGCAGGAGGTCGGACATGCCGGCGACAAGCTTGTTGGCGTCGACCGGCTGCGGCGCGAGCGGCGCCCGCCGCGCGAAGGTCAGCAGCCGCTGCGTCAGCATCGCCGAACGCCGCGTGCCCTCCAGCGCGTTGTTGAGGAACTTGTCGATTCCGGCCTCGCCCTTGGCGAGCCGCCGCCGCGCAAGGTCGATATTGCCGAGGATGATGCCGAGCATGTTGTTGAAATCGTGCGCGATGCCGCCGGTGAGATGGCCGATCGCTTCCATCTTCTGCACCTGGTGCAGTTGCCCCTCGGTCTCGGCGCGCTTGCGCATCTCGGCAACCAGCGCCTGCGTGCGCTCCGCGACCATCCGTTCGAGCGTCGCGGAAAACTGCCGCAACTCGGCTTCGGCCTTGTCGCGCTCGGCGGCCCGCTCGCGCAATCGCGCGGCCGCATCGACGAGCTCGCGGCCGACAGCGTCGATCTCGCCCACCGCGAGCCGATGCGGCTCGATGGGCTCGCCGCGGCCGAGCGCGGCGGCCTGCGCGGCGAGCGTCCCCATGGAGCCCGCAAGCCGCCCGCCGACCCAATAGGCGATGAGGATCGCGATGCCGATCAGGGTCAGCCCGAGCACGATGAGCGCCAGGACCGTCTGCTGCATCGAACGCAGGATCGACTCCTCGGGAAGGCTGACATAGACGGTCCAGCCCGAAAGCTTGGAATGCGTGAAGGCGGTGCGGACGCGCTCGCCGCCGACATTCGTGCCGCGCCAGATTCCCTCGCCGGCGATCGTCGCGCGCACGAAATCCAGCGCGCCGTCCATGCCCAACACGCGGGTCATGTCTTCGGTCCGCGCCACAATCTTGCCGGCGCGGTCGACAATGCCGGCACGTCGTCCCAGATCCAAGCTCTGCGTCATCAGGTCCACCATGCGCTCCGGCAGCAGACTGAGGTTGAGCAGATAGATGACCTTTCCGTCGGCCACGACCGGGCTTGTGACCGTGAACAGCGGGCGCTGCGCGACGGAGCCGATGATTATGCCGGTGATAACGGAGTGCCGTGTCTTGACCACCTCGTCGTCGCCCGGGACGCTATCGCGCGGCAGCGGCGTGCCAAACGGGACGCGCGTGTTGGCGAGCTGCTGACCGTCGAGATTGCGCACGAGCACGTTGACGCCGAGCAGATCGCGCACGCGCAGGGCCTGCTGATAGAAGCCCGCGTAATCACCGTCGAGCAGACGCTGCGAGGTTCCGAGCGTCTCGAGCGTCGACTGCAATCCCGCGAGGTCGCGGTCGATCGCAAGCGCGAGCTGGCGCGCGTCGTCGCGCAGGTCTTCCTCGAGGCGCGTCTGTTCTGAAATATAGTATCGCGCGAACACGATGCCGGCGAACAACAGCACCGGCACCATCACGCAGATGACGAGCAGGATCAGATAGCCGCGGATGAACAGGCGGCGCGGAGCGCTATTGGAAACCTCCGGCATTGCAAGCTCTCGATTGCCGTCCGACCAGCCCGACAGTGAACCTAGCGGATGCGTCGCGCTCGTACAGCCTCAAATCTTCGCGATAGGCGGGCTGGTCCGCTCATACCCGGTTCCCGGCGCTCCAGCGCCAGAAATCGGTGCCGAGCCGATACGTCCCTCAGCTCAAATTTCACACGCCCGACAGCGCCAGCATCTGGCCGCCATCGACCACGACGGTCGCGCCCGCCATGAAGCGGCTCGCATCGGACGCAAGCAACAGCAGCGCGCCGTCGAGGTCCCTGGTCTCGCCGAGCCGGCCGACCGGGATATGGCGCGTCATCTCGGCGCCCTTGCCGGCGAGATACTCCGCGTTGATCTCGGTCACGATGAAGCCCGGCGCGATCGCGTTCACGCGCACGCCCTTGAAGGCAAGCTCCAACGCCAGCGCCTTGGTGAGCTGGATCACGCCGGCCTTGGCGACCGAATAGGCCGCGACGCCGCGTGAAACCCGGTAGCCGTAGATCGAAGCGATGTTGACGATCGCGCCCTGCGTCTTGGCGAGCAGCATCCGGCGCGCCGCCTCCTGCGCCCAGTAGAGCACCGCGTCGAGATTGGTGCCGACGACGCGGCGCCAGGTTTCCTCGGGCATCTCGGCCACGCGATCCGCATGCGTGACGCCGGCATTGTTGAGAAGGATCGTCACGGTGCCGAATGCCGTCTCGGCGGCATCGTATGCGCGCTTCATCGCCGCGCGATCGAGCACGTCGGCCTCGACGGCGATCGCCTGCCCGCCGGCCGCCTCGATCTTCTGCTTCAACGCCGCGAGCCGCTCGGCGCGCCGCGCCACGAGCACGAGTTTGGCGCCGTTCTCGGCCAGGACTTCGGCGAAATGTGCCCCGAGCCCGCTCGACGCGCCGGTGACCAGCGCGACGCGCCCTTTCAGATCGAACAACTCGCCGGCTTTCATGCGGCTCTCTCTTTTGCGCATGATCTTATCCGAAAAACCGGTTCCCACTTTTCGGGATCATGCGCTAGCCGCCATACAGCATCCGCGGCAGGCCGGTCGCAAGCCCCGGCACGAACCACAGCAGCACGAGCGCCACAAGTTGGATCAATACGAACGGAACGATGCCGACATAGATGTGGCGCGTGGTGATCTCGGGCGGGGCGACGCCGCGCAGGAAGAACAGCGTCGGCCCGAGCGGCGGATGCATGTAGGAGGTCTGCAGGTTCACCGCCATCATCACGCCGAGCCAGATCGGGTTCGCGCCCATCAGCAGCAGCGGCGGCGCCACGATCGGCACCACCACGAAGATGATCTCGAAGGCGTCCATCACGAA
>CAYZMR010000229.1:0-5876 GCA_964479515.1 uncultured Hyphomicrobiales bacterium
TCGCCACCGGGCGCTCCTGGATCTTGTGCATGCCGAGGATGCCGGACTGCGGCGCGTTGAGGATCGGCATTGACATCAGCGAGCCGTAGACGCCGCCGTTCGAGATCGTGAACGTGCCGCCCTGCATGTCCTCGATCTTGAGCGCACCGTCGCGCGCCTTCTTGCCGAGCGCGGAAATCGCCTTCTCGATGCCGGCAAGCGAGAGATGATCCGCGTCGCGCACGACCGGCACCACCAAGCCGCGCTCGGTGCCGACCGCGACCCCGATGTGATAGTAGTTCTTGTAGATCAGGTCGGTGCCGTCGATCTCGGCATTGACCTCCGGCACCTCTTTCAGAGCCTGGATGCAGGCGCGGGTGAAGAAGCCCATGAAGCCAAGCTTCACGCCGTGGCGCTTCTCGAACTGCTCCTTGTATTGATTGCGCATGTGCATGATCGCGCTCATGTCGACCTCGTTGTAGGTCGTGAGCATGGCGGCGGTGTTCTGCGCGTCCTTCAGGCGGCGCGCGATGGTCTGGCGCAGCCGCGTCATCTTCACGCGCTCTTCGCGCGAGGCATCGTCGGCGGGCGAGGGCGCGCGGACCTGAATGCTGGCGGCCGGCTGCGACACCGGCGTCGGCGCGGCGGCGGCGCGCTCGATCGCCGCCATCATGTCGCCCTTGGTGACGCGGCCATCCTTGCCGGTGCCGTCCACCTTGGCGGGGTCCATGCCGGTCTCGGCCGCGATCCGCTGCACCGAAGGCGCAAGCGGTGCGTCAACGGGTGCTGCTTTCGGCGGAGCGGCTGCGGGCTTCGGCGCCTCCGCGGGCTTTGCCTCAGGGGGTGCGGGCTTGGCTGCGGCGGGCTTCGCTGCGGCCGGCTTCGCCGCGCCCACGCCGTCCTTGATCTGGCCGAGCAGCGCGCCGACCGCGACGGTCTCGCCGTCCTTGGCGGAGATTTCGGCGAGCGTGCCGGCGGCGGGCGCCGGCACCTCGATCGTCACCTTGTCGGTCTCAAGCTCCACCAGCGGCTCGTCGACCGCGACCGGGTCGCCGGCCTTCTTGAACCACTTGCCGATGGTCGCCTCGGTGACGGATTCGCCCAAGGTGGGGACGCGGATGTCGGTCATGGATTGGTCCTGCTTGCTCTGTCCTCTCACGCCGTCACCCTGAGGTGCGAGCGTAGCGAGCCTCGAAGGGCGACGACGCTTGCTCCGAGCTTGCGGCCATCCTTCGAGGGCGACCTGCGGTCGCCGCCTCAGGATGACGGTGGTGTTTATCCCAGCGCCTCTTCGAGCAGCGCCTTCAACTGCGCCTGGTGCTTCGACATCAGGCCGGTCGCGGTCGCCGCCATCGCGGGGCGGCCCGCATAGCGCGGCCGCCGGTGCTTGGCGCCGACCTGGTTGAGCACCCATTCGATGAACGTGTCGACGAAGAACCAGGCGCCCATGTTGCGCGGCTCTTCCTGGCACCACACGATCTCGGCCTGCTTGAAGCGGTTGAGCTCCGTCATCAGCGCCTTGGTGGGGAACGGATAGAGCTGCTCGATGCGCAACAGGTAGATGTCGTCGAGGCCGCGATGCTCGCGCTCTTCGAGCAGGTCGAAATAGACCTTGCCGGTGCACAGCACCACGCGGCGGATCTTGTCGTCCGCCACAAGCTTGATCTTCTCGTCCTTGTTGGTCTGCGCGTCGTCCCACAACAGGCGATGGAAGGTCGCGTCGGGGCCGAGCTCGTCGAGCCGCGAAACCGCACGCTTGTGACGGAGCAGCGACTTCGGCGTCATCAGGATCAGCGGCTTCCTGATCTCGCGCTTGAGCTGTCGGCGCAGGATGTGGAAGTAGTTCGCCGGCGTCGTGCAGTTGGCGACCTGCATGTTGTCTTCTGCGCACATCTGCAGGAAGCGTTCGAGCCGCGCCGAGGAATGCTCCGGTCCCTGGCCCTCGTAGCCATGCGGCAACAGGCACACGAGGCCGGACATGCGCAGCCACTTGCGCTCGCCCGACGAGATGAACTGGTCGAACAGCACTTGCGCGCCGTTCGCGAAATCTCCGAACTGGGCCTCCCACATGGTCAGCGCGTTCGGCTCCGAGAGCGTGTAGCCGTACTCGTAGCCGAGCACGGCTTCCTCGGAGAGCATCGAGTTGAGAACCTCGAAGCGGCCTTGCTTCTCGGCGAGGTGGTTGAACGGCGTGTGGCGCGCCTCGCTCTCCTGGTCGATCAGCACCGAATGGCGCTGCGAGAACGTGCCGCGCTCGGAGTCCTGGCCCGAGAGCCGCACGCGGTGGCCGTCGAGCAGCAGCGCGCAAAAGGCAAGCGCTTCGCCGGTCGACCAGTCGATTCCCTCGCCGGTCTCGATCGCCTTGCGGCGATTGTCGAGAAAGCGCTGGATCGTGCGGTGGACGTGGAAGCCTTGCGGGACCGTCGTGATCTTGGCGCCGATCTGCTTCAGCGTCTCGATCGCGACGCCGGTATGGCCGCGGCGCGGATCGTCGACGTCGTCGGAGAACTTGAACTTGGCCCACTGGCCGTCGAGCCAGTCCGCCTTGTTCGGCTTGTAGCCGGTGCCGGCCTCGTACTCGGCGTCGAGCCGGGTGCGCCAGTCGGCCTTCATCTTCTCGACTTCGCCCTCGGTGACGACGCCTTCGGCGATGAGCTTCTTCGAATAGATCTCCAGCGTCGTCGGATGCGCGCGGATCACCTTGTACATCAAGGGCTGCGTGAAGGCTGGCTCGTCGCCCTCGTTGTGGCCGAAGCGGCGATAGCAGAACATGTCGATCACGACCGGCTTCTGGAACCTCTGCCGGTATTCGGTCGCGACCTTGGCGGCGTACACCACCGCCTCGGGGTCATCGCCGTTCACGTGGAAGATCGGCGCCTCGATCATCTTGGCGACGTCGGACGGATAGGGCGAGGAGCGCGAGTAACGCGGATAGGTGGTGAAGCCGATCTGGTTGTTGACGATGAAGTGCACCGAGCCGCCAGTGCGGTAGCCCTTGAGGTCGGACAGGCCGAAGCATTCCGCCACCACGCCCTGGCCCGCGAAGGCCGCGTCGCCATGCATCAACAGCGGCATCACCATGGTGCGGTCTTCGCGCGTCGCGCCGTGCTGATCCTGCTTGGCGCGGACCTTGCCGAGCACGACCGGATCGACGATTTCGAGATGCGACGGGTTCGCGGTGAGCGACAGATGCACCTTGTTGCCGTCGAACTCGCGATCGGACGAGGCGCCGAGGTGATATTTGACGTCGCCCGAGCCTTCCACGGTGTCGGGCGCGGCCGAGCCGCCCTTGAACTCGTGGAACAGCGCGCGATGCGGCTTGCCCATCACCTGGGTCAGCACGTTGAGCCGGCCGCGATGCGGCATGCCGATGACGATCTCCTTCACGCCGAGATTGCCGCCGCGCTTGATGATCTGCTCGAGCGCCGGGATCAGCGACTCGCCGCCATCCAGCCCGAACCGCTTGGTGCCGGTGAACTTGGTGTCGCAATATTTTTCGAAGCCCTCGGCCTCGATCAGCTTGTTGAGGATCGCGCGCTTGCCCTCGCGCGTGAAGGTGATCTCCTTGTCGGGCCCCTCGATGCGCTCCTGCAGCCAGCCCTTCTGCTGCGGGTTGGAGATGTGCATGAACTCGACGCCGAAGGTCTGGCAATAGGTGCGCTGCAGGATCGCGACGATCTCGCGCATGGTGGCGAATTCAAGCCCCAGCACATAGTCGAGGAAGATCTTGCGATCGTAGTCAGCCTCGGTGAAGCCATAGGAGCGCGGATCGAGCTCCTCGTCGTCCTTGCGCGGGTCGAGCCCGAGCGGATCGAGGTTGGCGTGGAAATGTCCGCGGATGCGATAGGCCCGGATCAGCATCAGCGCATGGATCGAGTCGCGCGTCGCCTGCTGCACGTCGCTCGCCGCGAGCGCGACGCCGGCGGTCTCCGCTTTGGCGCGGACCTTCTCGCCGATCTTCTTCTCGGCCTCGGCCCATTGTCCGTCGAGGGCAGAGAGCGTGTCGTTGCGCTCGATGAAGGCCGGCTTCTTCCACGAGGCGCCGCGCGCGCTCTTTGCGACGTCGGCGGCGTTGTCCTTCAGGCTCGCGAAGAACGACTGCCACTCGGCGTCGACCGATTTGGGGTCCGCCTCGTAGCGCGCGTAGAGGTCTTCGATGTAGGGAGCGTTGCTGCCGTAGAGAAAGGAGGTGAGTGCGAAAGCCGCGTTCGCGTCCTGGCGAGACATCTGCCGCATCCTGGTTCCCGGAGCCCCGCGCTCCGACGATTGGCCAAATCGGCCCCCAAACTGCCCGGTCCCGGCGGACAGCGCCTTTGTAACTCGTGATAACCTATTTAGGCGAGCCGCATGGCAATTAAAAGAACAAGAACTGAATCGTCACTTCAATATTTCCACAAGCGTTTTCCCGATTCGCGCCGGAGAGGGTGAGACCTTGATACCGGCCGCTTCCATGGCGGCGACCTTCGACCCGGCATCGCCCTTGCCGCCCGAGATGATCGCGCCCGCATGACCCATGCGCCGGCCGGGCGGCGCGGTGCGGCCCGCGATGAAGCCGACCATCGGTTTCTTGCGCCCCTTCTTGGCCTCGTCGATCAGGAACTGCGAGGCGTCCTCCTCGGAGGCGCCGCCGATCTCGCCGATCATCACGATCGCTTCGGTGTGCGGATCGGCGAGGAACAGCTCCAGCCCTTCGATGAAGTCCATGCCCTTCACGGGATCGCCGCCGATACCGAGCGCGGTGGTCTGGCCTAGTCCCTCGGCGGTCGTCTGGAACACCGCCTCGTAGGTGAGGGTCCCGGACCGCGAGATGATGCCGACCTTGCCGGGCTTGAAGATGTTGCCCGGCATGATGCCGATCTTGCATTCGCCAGCCGTCATCACGCCCGGGCAGTTTGGGCCGACGAGACGCGACTTGGAGCCGGCGAGCGAGCGCTTCACCTTCACCATGTCGGCGACCGGGATGCCTTCGGTGATGCACACGATCAGCGAAATTTCCGCGTCGATTGCTTCCGCGATCGCGTCGGCGGCGCCGGGCGGCGGCACATAGATCACGCTCGCCTCGCATCCGGTCGCAATCTTGGCTTCCATCACGGTGTCGAATACCGGCAGGCCGAGATGGCTCTGGCCGCCTTTGCCGGGCGCCGTGCCACCGACCATCTTGGTGCCGTAGGTGATCGCGGCCTGCGAATGGAAGGTGCCGTTCTTGCCGGTGAAGCCCTGGCAGATGACCTTGGTGTTGTTGTCGATGAGGATGGACATCGCGTGGTCACCTCGAAGGTCTGTTCGAGAGCAAAAGATAGATGCCCTGCTTGACGTTTCTCGGCGAACCGTCGGTCAGCGTCAAAGACAGGTCGCCGGCCGCCCACACAGTATCTCGGGACTGGCCATCATCTGACAGCCCCTCGGATTCAGGTTGTCCCAATTTCATTGTGCTTACGAGTTCTGACTTGAAGTCCCCGGCGTCAACGTCGGGGGCGCTTATTCCGCAGGTCTTAACATCTGCCTTTGGACCGTGCGCCTCGGAGACAGCGAACTCGTGAGGACCAGACGTGAGAGGCAGAAGCCAGCTTTTTACGCGAACGAAGTATCCGGAAGCGTCGGGCGGCGAACGAGTATCCTGCATTACAGGCAGTTTCATCGCTGTTGCCCTCTCGTCGCTGCGTTCGAAATTCAAAGGCTCGATCATGCACATGACTTGGAATGAGTTCACGAGCTGAGCGGCTCGGTCGCTTGCATGAGCGCCGTTGACCAAGGTGCATAAAATCGCACCTGTGGGAATAAGACGCATCAGCCGCTGCCCTTCACGGCCTTCACGATCTTCTGCGCGGCGTCGTCGAGGTCATCGGCCGAGGTCACGTTGAGGTTGGACTTGGCGATGATCTCCTTGCCGAGCGCGA
>CAYZMR010000230.1:0-5797 GCA_964479515.1 uncultured Hyphomicrobiales bacterium
TGAAAATGCCCCTCGATGGATGGATTGAGGAATATAATCAGAATATAGGATCAATGTCAAGGTGCGATCAAGGTGGAGCCGCCTCCGTGACGGCGCGTGTCAATCCAAATCGCGCAGTTGTTAGCTCGTAGCCCGGATGAGCGAAGCGATATCCGGGATCGCGCGAGCCGACCCGCATGTCGCTGCGCTCATGCGGGCTACGCCTACGCGCTACACCGCCATGCGCATGCGGCCCGCCGCTTTCGGAGCGACGGGCCGCGCTGAGCGTGTCCAAGGCTGTCGTCCGGGTCACTTGCGCGCGCACTGCTTGATCACCGTCGCGTAGCCGTTGTTGCAGGCTTCCGAATTCCAGGGGTCGGTCGAGCTCTTGCAGACGATGAAGTACTGGCAGCCCGCGTCCACGCCGACATTCGTGCTCGCCGTCGGCAGCTTCACGACGCCGGCGAAGGCGGGGCCGGCGAGCGATGCGGTCAGCGCGAGGGCGCCGGCGGTCTTGAGGATGTGAGAGAGGCGCATGATCGTTCTCCTGTGAGGAACCCGCCGCCATTGGCGAGTTGATGCCGGGAGAATGCGGGCTTCGAGAAAGATAGGCTGTGATGCCCGTCACGGGGCGTCGCTTTCTGTTGGCGGCAGATGACTGACCCAACTCGCCCGGTGGGTCGCCCGGATGAGCGAAGCGACATCCGGGGGCTGACGATCCGTGGCACCGCCCCGCATGTCGCTGCGCTCATGCGGGCTACGCTCGCTGCGGGGGAGGGATAAGCGCTCAGCCCTTGAACCCGCCCTCATCCAGAAACGCCTGCTCCTCCGGCGTGGTCGGTCGGCCGAGCACCGCGTTGCGGTGCGGGAAGCGGCCGAAGCGGCGGATGATGTCGGCGTGCTCCAGCGCGTATTTCAGATTCTCATCGCCGGCCGCGCGGTAAAGCTCGATGCAGCGCTGCTGGTCGGTGATGTCCTCGGAATGCATGAAGGGCAGAAACAGGAAATCGCGCTCCGCGGCCGCGACGTCCTGGTCGTAGCCGCGCTTGAGCGCGCGGTTCGCGACCGCCCGCGCGGCCGGGTCGGCCGAAAAACAGCGCGCCTCTCCGCGGAACATGTTGCGCGGGAACTGGTCGAGCACGATGACGAGCGCGAGCGCGCCTTCGGCGGTTGCTTCCCAGGCGGAGAGCTCGCCCGCCGCCGCGGCCTGATAGGTCGCGGCGAACGTCTGCCTGATCGCCGCGTCGAAGGCGTCGTCCTTGGCGAACCACTTGTCCGGGCCCGCCTCGCGCCAGAAGGCGAGGACGTCCGCGGGGGTCGCAATCTGGCCGGGGCTGGTGGTCATACGATCACCTCGCCGCCAGATTCAGCCAAACACGACGAGGAGTCGAGAGGCGCTCAGCGCTTCCAGATCGTCCGGTCGAGGCTCCAAGCACCGCCGCCCGCGAACACGAAGACCAGGAAGATGAAGCAGTACAGGATCGCGGCGTCGCCGCCATTGAGCAGGGGATAGAGACCGCGCGGCGCGTGCGACATGAAATAAGCGACCGCCATGTCGCCGCACAGGATGAAGGCGACCAGTCGCGTCCAGAGGCCGAGCGCGAGCAGCGCGCCGCCAACGATCTCGATCGCGCCCTGCACCCATAGCAGTGAGAACATCGCCGGGCCGGGATTCGGCGAGGCCGGAAAGCCGAGCAGTTTCGCGGTACCGTGCTCGATGAAGATCAACGCCACCACGATCCGCACGATGCTGAGGATGCGTGGCGCCCAGACGGTTTCAAGCTGTTCGATCATGTCGTCGTCTCCCCCGGTTGCGGCCCGATGTAGCAAAACCGCCGCGCGCTTGCCTACTCACAATTATTTCACTGACGGCTAACGCAGGTGATCGGCGCCGCCGAACGGCACCAGCGGATTGTCGGTAAGCGCCGCGCGGTCCGCCTGGTCGGGCCGCACGGTGCCGAGGAAGGCGTTGAACAGGTCCTCGATCGTGCGCGGTTCGGTGTCGCTCATGATGAAGACGAGGCGCGTGCGGCGGTCGCCGTCGGGCCAGGCGGAGAGCGTCACCGGCGGGTGGAACACGTGCTGCACCCCGTGGATGACGACCGGCGTGTCCGGGTGCTCGGCGAGCCGCACGATGCCCTTGAGGCGTAGCAGCCGCGGCCCGTGCATCGCCTGCACGAGTTCCAGGAACATGTTGAAGGCCGAAGTCGGCATCGCCTGGTCGCTCGCGATCGAGAAGGCGCGGATGCGGTCGTCATGGCGGTTCACGTCGTGATGGTGATGGTCGTGCGCCGATGCCGACGCATAAGCCTCCTCGGCGAGCCAGCGCTTCACGTCCGGGATCTTGCGCGCCGCGTCATAGAGGCCGCAGTCGGTCAGCCGAGCGGGCGTCGCTTCGCCGCGCGCAGCATCGAGCACGGGCGCGGCCGGGTTGAGCGCCGCGAGGCGCGCGCGCAGCGCCACCAAGGCGTCGCGCCGCTCGGCCGTGTCGATCAGGTCGGTCTTGGTGAGCACGATGCGGTCGGCGACGGCCGCCTGTTTCACGGCCTCCGGATGCGCGTCGAGCGTGGCGAGCCCGTTCACGGCGTCGACCACGGTCACGACGCCGTCGAGGCGGAAGCGCATCACGAGATACGGATGCACCATCGCGGTATGCAGCACCGGCGCCGGATCAGCGAGCCCGGTGGTCTCGATGATCACGCGGCGGAACGTCATGCGGCCATTGTCGAGGCCGCGCAGCAGCGTTTCGAGCGTATTCACGAGGTCGCCGCGCAACGTGCAGCACAGGCACCCGGTCGAGAGCAGCATCACGCCGCCTTCGACGTGCTCGACGAGGAGGTGGTCGAGCCCGATCTCGCCGAATTCGTTGATGATCACCGCGGTCTCGGCGAGCGTCGGGTCCTTCAAGAGCCGATTGAGCAGGCTGGTCTTGCCGGCGCCGAGAAAGCCGGTGATCACCGTGAGCGGAAGCGGCGCGACCGGCACGCGCGAGCGCGGCGCGCCGGCGGCCTCCGCCGTCATTTTTTCGCGGCGGTGTCGGTTGCGGCTTTGGCGGCGATGCGCTTCGGGCGCGGACGCGGCACGGGGATCGCGCCGTCCGGGATCGCGGCCGCCGGCTCGATCGCGACCGGCGTCGACTCGGCCGAGGCCGGCGCGAAGGTCGAGACCGGCGGCGAGGCGGTCGCCGGCGCGAGATTGAAACCGGAGAAGATTCCCGCGTTCGCGCTGCGCGGTTGCTCGGCGGCGGGCACCGGCGCGTTCGGGTCCACCGTCGCGAACTTGGTATTGCGCTTGCCCGGACGGCCCGCGACCAGCGTCTCGCTCCCCTTCTTGGTCGGACCGAGATAGACCACCACCGGCGCCATCGGGGTGACCGGCGTGCCGCCGAGCATCGTCGCCTGCGCGGTGTCACGCAGCGAACGTGCGCTCACCGCATAGGCGGACCGGTTCTCCACGTCGCTGGTCGTGCTCGGCGCGGCTTCCTCGTCCTCGGCGTTCTCCATCGCGGGACGGCGCCGGTGCGGCCCGCACATCTCGTCGCGCAGGTTCGGCGGCGCGGCGGCGATCGGCTGCAGCGCGTCGACGGTCCCGAGCGAGGGCATCAGCCAGGACAGGCCGGTGCCGTTGAAGCCCTTCTCGAACAGTTGCGCCGCGCGCGCGCTGCGCACCGCGCCCGACTGCGCGCCGAAGACGACCACGATCAGCTTGCGGCCGTTGCGCGTCGCGGTCGCGACCACGTTGAAGCCCGACGCGCAGATGAAGCCGGTCTTCATGCCGTCGGTGCCGGGGTAATAGCCCATCAGCCCATTGTGGTTCGACATCATGCGCCGGCCGTACTTGATGGCCGGGATGCGCCAATAGGCTTCGTATTCGGGGAACTCGAGCAGCAACGCGCGCGCGAGGATCGCCATGTCGCGCGGCGAGGTGATCTGATCGTCGGCGGGCAGCCCGTTCGGATTGACCCAGCTCGACTGCGTCATGCCGAGGCGGCGCGAGGCCGCGTTCATCTGGTCGGCGAACTTCTCGATCGAGCCCGCGATGCCTTCGGCGAGCACGACCGCCACGTCGTTGGCCGATTGCACCATCAGCATCTTGAGCGCGTTGTCGACCGTCACCGTGGCGCCGACCGGGAAGCCCATCTTGGTCGGCCCTTGCGCGACCGCGTTCGACGAGGCCGTGAACAGCGTATCGAGCGTGATGCGGCCTTCCTTGATGGCGCGCAGCGTCACATAGGCGGTCATCAGCTTGGTGGTGGAGGCCGGATACCACGGATAGGTGGCGTGCTCGGCATGCAGCACCTTGCCGGTCTCGACATCGACCACGAGCGTCGCGTCGGCTGCGGCCGGCCGCGCGCCGATGAAGCCTGTTGCCAAGAGGGTGAGCCCGAGAGTGAGCCCGTAGGTGATGGAACGTGCGGTGACTGATTTTGACAAAAATGCCACGATTCGGGGTCCGGTTTTGGTTCTTCGGGCCTCGTGAAGCGCTTCAGCGGTCGATGCAGTCCGGTCTATCTAACCGATCGAGCGCCGAACGCAAAGTCTGAGATTGACGGCATGCACACCCGCGCCCAGTTATGCTAGCAGAGGGTTGTAGGGTGAGGAAAGCGACGAAATTTCGGCAGAGGAGGCCGTCATGACCGGCTGCATCGTCGGATGGGCCCACACGCCGTTCGGCAGGCTCGATACCGAGACCGTGGAAAGCCTGATCGTGCGGGTCGCGACCGACGCGCTCGCGGATGCCGGCGTCGCGCCGAAGGACGTCGACGAAATCGTGCTCGGTCACTTCAACGCCGGGTTCTCGGCGCAAGATTTTACCGCCTCGCTTGTGCTGCAGGCGTCCAACGACCTGCGCTTCAAGCGCGCGACGCGCGTCGAGAACGCGTGCGCGACCGGTTCCGCCGCCGTGCACCAGGGCCTGCGCGCGCTCGAAGCCAAGGCCGCGCGCATCGTGCTGGTGGTGGGCGTCGAACAGATGACCACGACGCCGGGGCCGGAGATCGGACGCAACTTGCTCAAGGCGTCCTATGTGAAGGACGAGGCGAACATCGAAGGCGGCTTCGCGGGCATCTTCGGCAAGATCGCGGCGGCCTACTTCCAGAAATACGGCGACCAGTCCGACGCGCTCGCCATGATCGCGGCGAAGAACCATAAGAACGGCGTCGCCAATCCCTATGCGCAGTTGCGCAAGGATCTGGGCTTCGACTTCTGCCGCACCGAGAGCGAGAAAAATCCGTTCGTCGCGGGCCCGTTGAAGCGCACCGACTGCTCGCTCGTCTCCGACGGCGCCGCCGCCGTGGTCCTGGCGGACGTCGAGACCGCGTTGCAGATGAAGAAAGCGATCGCGTTCCGCGCCGCGCAGCATGTTTCGGATTTCCTGCCGATGGCAAAGCGCGACATCCTGAAGTTCGAGGGCTGCACGCAGGCCTGGCAGCGCGCGCTCGCGCAGGCCGGCATCGCGCTCACCGATCTTTCGTTTGTCGAGACGCATGACTGCTTCACGGTCGCGGAACTGATCGAATATGAGGCGATGGGCCTCGTCCCAGAAGGCGAGGGGGCGCGCGCGATCCGCGACGGCCTGACCGCCAAGGACGGGCCGCTGCCGGTCAATCCGTCGGGCGGGCTGAAGGCCAAGGGCCACCCGATCGGCGCCACCGGCGTTTCGATGCATGCACTGAGCGCGATGCAGCTCTGCGGGGTGGCCGGCGGCATCCAGGTTCCGAACGCGGAGCTTGCCGGCATCTTCAACATGGGCGGTGCGGCGGTTGCGAATTACGTGAGCGTGCTGGAGCGGATCAAATAAGTTATCGCGGCCACGCAAG
>CAYZMR010000231.1:0-5767 GCA_964479515.1 uncultured Hyphomicrobiales bacterium
CCGGCGAAATTGTGGAGGCCGTCCCGCCGCGGCGGCTGGTGATCCGCTGGCGCAACGAGTTCAAGCCGGAGCTAAAGGCCGAGGGCTGGTCGCGCTGCACGATGGAGATCGAGATGGCCGACTACTATCCGGACTTTGGCGGCAAGGCGGTGAAGCTCACGATCAACCACGAGCTTGAAGGCGAGGGCACTAGGTTCATCGAGGCGGTGTCCGGCGGCTGGCCGAAGGTCCTGTCGAACCTCAAGTCGCTGCTCGAGACCGGCGACGTCGCGTTCAAGATGTAGCTCGGCATGAAGCGGTGGTACCGCTCGTCCCCGCGAAAGCGGGGACCCAGTACTTAGCTAAGAAGGAACTGGATGCCCGCTTTCGCGGGCATGAACGGGATAGGCAAGCAGCGCCGACTACCGCAAGCTTGCGTTGATCCGATCCAGCGCCGTCGAGCCGGGGCAGAGCTCGGCCTCGCCTAACGCATTGAGCGGGGCCGCGACCGTCGCGAGGTGGCTGTGCAGGTCGTCGGGATCGTTGTCGACGTAGAGGAGCCCGGTGACGATCTGGCCCTCGGCGGCGTGATGCAGGAGGAAGCTCATCGCGGCGAGCTTGTCATGGATGTTGTATTCGGCGTTGAGCTTCTTCAGCGCGATCTTGCTGCCGTCATGCTGCTCGACGATCTCCACGGTGCCGGGCTCGTAGCTGACCTTGATCGGATCGCGGCCGGTGATGAAGTCGAGCCGGTTCACGGCCTCGTTATGCATGCGCACGAAATCGAAGCTCTTGGTCGAGCCGAGATGGTTGTTGAAGGCGACGCATGGCGAGATCACGTCGATGAAGGCCGCGCCCTGGTGCTCGATCGCCGCCTTGATGATCGGCACGAGCTGTTCCTTGTCGCCCGAGAAGGAGCGCGCGACGAACGTCGCGCCGAGCTGCAGCGCCATGGCGACGAGATCGATCGCGGTGTCGTTGTTGATCGCGCCGCGCTTGGCCTTCGAGCCGCGGTCGGCGGTCGCCGAGAACTGGCCCTTGGTGAGGCCGTATACGCCGTTGTTCTCCACGATATAGACCATGTTCACGCCGCGGCGGATCGCGTGAGCGAACTGCCCCAATCCGATCGAGGCGCTGTCGCCGTCACCCGAGACGCCGAGATAGATGAGGTCGCGGTTGGCGAGGTTCGCGCCGGTGAGCACCGACGGCATGCGGCCGTGCACCGAGTTGAAGCCGTGCGACTGGCCGAGGAAGTAGGTCGGCGTCTTCGACGAGCAGCCGATGCCGGAGAGCTTCGCGACGCGGTGCGGCGGCAGCGCGAGCTCGAAGCACGCCTCGATGATGGCGGCCGAGATCGAGTCATGCCCGCAGCCCGCGCACAGCGTCGAGATCGAGCCCTCGTAGTCGCGATGGGTGTAGCCGAGCGCGTTCTTCGGCAGGGCGGGGTGGTGGAACTTCGGCTTGACGATGTATGTCA
The DNA here is from genome assembly GCA_964479515.1 of uncultured Hyphomicrobiales bacterium. GTDB lineage: Bacteria > Pseudomonadota > Alphaproteobacteria > Rhizobiales > Xanthobacteraceae > PALSA-894. Next base: position 1,457 of record CAYZMR010000231.1, read on the forward strand.
TGGACCGAAATTAGCAGAGAATCGGCGGTAACTTCCAGTATCTTCCGATCCCGATCGGGCAGGTTCGAAGCACATTTCGTGGACGCAGCGTGGCCAATTTGAGGTCGTTTCTCGATCAATACGTTTGGATCGGCCTTTTCATCTCGCTGACCATGGCGATCCTGCTCGCGGATCTCGTGCCGCCGCCGCGGCGCGCGACGTTTCCCCCGTCGGCCGCGGTCACCTATCTGGTGTCGGTCGCGGCGTTCGTGCTGGTCCGTCGCTGGCCGTTTCTTCGTTACGATCCGGCGCTGAACCCCGACGAAGCCTTGATGGCGGCCAACGCCATGTCCACGCGCTACGGATGGCTCAATTGGGACATCGTCGATCCGACGACCTCGGGGCCTTTGAACTCGATCATCCTGGCGTGGCCGTATCTCTTCGGCGCCGAGATCACGATGTTCTCGACGCGCCTGACGGGCGTCGCCTGCGTGCTTGGGGTCGTCGTCCTTCTATTCCTCACGATACGCCGCTTGGCCGACACACGCGTCGCGATCATGGCGACGTTTCCGTGTGCGCTGTTCCTCGGACTCACGCGGAATTTCGATTTCGTCCACTACAGCAGTGAGCAGCTTCCGATCCTGCTCTTGAGCGGTGCGCTTTATTGTCTCGTCTGTTCGTTCGATCGGCCGGGCATGACGCGCCTGCTCGCCGGCGCATTCGTCATCGGCTGCGTTCCGTTCGCAAAACTCCAGGCCGGGCCGATCGCGGCCGTGATCGGCGTCGTGCTCCTGGCACGTGCATGGTCGACCGGCGCTTCCACGTCCTCGGCGGTGAAACGTGCGGCCGCCGTCGCTCTTGCGGCGAGCGTCCCGGCTGTCATCTTCCTCGGGCCTTTGGCGCTCTCCGGCGGCCTCGATGATTTCTTCAAGAGCTACATCTTGCAGCAGCGCTTGCGGGCGGCCTCATGGTCAAATCCCGCATCCGCGCTCTTGATCCCTGCGCCGGGTTTCCGTGCGCTTGCGGAAACCTACGGCCTGATCATCGCGGGCGGTGCCGTCATTGTCGCGGTCAGGGCCATTCTGATACGGAGCGCGACCGCCGGCGGGCGGCGGGCCATTGCCTGGACGGGTTGGCTCTCGCTCGCGCTTCTGATTGTTTCGGCCGCGTCGATCTTGGCGCCCGGACGCGTGTTTGCGCACTATCTGCTGCTCGCCGTGCCCGCATTCGCCTTGGCCGGCGGCGTCGCGATCGCGCTGACGCAGCGGCACGACGATGCGCACTGGCGTCGCGCTCTCGGAGGCGCGTTCGTGGTCCTGCTGTCGGCGGCGATCATCGTCGGACCCACGGCGCGGAGCGAACAGAAGTTCGTCGAGGTCGTGCGGCGCAACGACGACGCCTTTCTGCGGGGCGCGATGTTCAGCGCGCCGCACCTTCTTGCCTGGCTGCGCCCGAGGGAAAGCGACCGCATCCTCTGCTGGGGATGGAACCCGATCTGCTACGTCGACTCCGCGGTTCGTCCGGCGACCCGCGACGCAACGAACGAGACGCAGCTCTACGAAACGGCTCTTCGCGATTATTTCCGCTCGCGGTTCATACGGGATTTCGACGCGTCCGATCCGGATTTCGTGATCGACGATGTCGCGCCCGAAAATTTCGGCTTCGCCGATCCACTGCGGCACGGGATACCGGCCTTTCCGGAACTGGCGGCCCGTATCGCGCGCGATTTCGAGCTGGTCTCGCGCGTCGAACCACCCGCGCGATGCCCCCGTCTGTATGTCCGCCGCGCACGTCTCGCGCAACTGAACAAGAGCCGGATCGCGTTCCAGACGATTACAGCATCCGCCGCCGCGCCCGGCCACGACGTGCGCGCGCTCGACGACGGGAGCGTTCAGGAGAGCTGCGACGACAACTGGCTGCTGCCCGCCGGCATGCTCGGCTCCGCGACAATTCAATTCAGTGAGGAGAATCCCGTCGGCACCGTGGCGCTGCTGAACACCCGTCGCGGCGAGAACGGCGGGGTGGCGGGCAGCGGTTGGGTTCGCCTGTCGCTTCTGCATGGAGACGAGGTCGTCGCGCGGCAGGACCTGGCGCTACGACCTTATCCGTATTGGACGTTCTATAGGCCGGAGCATGCGGGCAACGTCGATCGCCTCACGATCGAGATCCTCTCGATCTTCGGATCGGGCGGGCTGAACGAGGTCAAGGTCTATCGCGATTGAGACGCCGCGTTCGGCGCGCTGATGCCGGCGCCGGAACCGATCGGTTCGGTGAGCAATATTGCCCATCTGATCCCCGGAATCGCTGGTAGCGTTCTGGCGACCGCGGCGGCTTGGCCTTCGCAACTGCGTTCCTCGTCGCCGGAGCGCCGCACTCAGACCCTCGGGCACCGTGTCATTATTCCTGTGACGACCGTCAAGCTGGCCCGCTCGGCTGTCGCGTCCGCGGCGTTTTGGGTCTGCCTGCTGGCCCTGTTCATCGCGCTCCGCCTGAATACCTCCGATGTCGAGTTGAACATCGACGAACAGATTCCGCTCAGGATATCGGAGGGAATGAGCGCAAGAGGCGATCTCGATCCGAATTGGCGCCTCGCCGATCTGTCGTATTTTTTCAAGATCGATCAGTACAATTTCTATCTTTACAACGTGGTTGCGCACGGCGTGCTGAAGATCGGCGCCTGGTTCGGCGTCGCTGGGCTGCCCGCGCTGCGCGTCGCCAACGTGGTGTTTCAACTTCTCGCGCTGTTTTTTTCCATCGATGCCCTGCGGCGGATCGGCTTTGCGCCGTTCGCCTTGGCGCTCGCGGCTGCCTTCCTCGCCCTTGCACCCGGCATGATTCAGGACGCCGCAATAGCCCGTCCCGAAAGCCTGCTCTATCTCGTGGTCGCGCTGCAGATCTGGGTTCTGACGCTGCGGCTGTCCGACCGGCAGACCGGGTTCTGGTTCGGGCTCGTCCTCGGCATGGGCATGGCGATCAAGGTGACCTACGGCTTGGCGGTGATCATGATTGCGGTGCCGTGGATGCTCTCGTGGCACACGCGATCGAGGAGCGTGGTTCTGACCGGCGCCGCGGCCGTCGTAACCGGTGCCGCGCTCGGGTTCGTGGCGGCCGCTCCCTACGCGGTCATCCATCCGGACGTTCTCCTCAACGGCATCGCGCTTCTGACCCATCAGTACAACTTTGGACAGCCTCCGCATTCCTTGCCGACCTATGATGTCCTGCACCAAAGCCTGTGGCTGGGCAGCTATTTCGGCGAACTCTACGGCCTCGTTCCGCTGGCCTCGGTCGCCGCGCCGTTCCTGCTCAAAGGCAAGGCGCGCAATCTGGCGGCCGGCTTTGTCATTCTCACGCTTGTCTTGTTCGCCTATTTTTCCCTCAAGGCCGTTTTCTACGAGCGGAATTTCTCATTCACGCTCGTTCCGGTGCTGCTCGCCGCCGCGCTTGCCGTATCGGCGTTGCGGCAACGCTATTGGCGCGTTGTCGCGGCGGCCGTGCTCGCCTTTCCCATGGGATATTGGTCGATCCAGATCGCGAGCGCCGTGCACGATCCCGGTCGCCTCGCTCGGTTCGAAGCAGCTCATGCGCTCTCCCCGAGCGAACGGCAAAACTTCGATGACTCGTTTGACAAGACCATTCCGGTTCGGTGCGAGACGATCGGCGTCACCGACTTCAATGAGCCGTGGACCGCGCAGTATCTCGTCCTGCTCGAAGACCACGGCTTCCGTCCGATCGCGCGTTATCGCAGCCGCTTCGGAACGCTCGTCACCAGCACGTTACAGACGTATCTCGACGCGGACGTCCATTATTTCCGCTGCCCGGAATCAAGGCGCTAGAGCTGGGACATCGCTTTCCGCAAGGGCGTCACCTTGAGCGCATCGAGATGATCGCCGATCGCGTTGGCGATGAAGCGCGCCGTGATCGGCGTACCGTCGAAATGCACGACCGGCACCAGGCGCATCGGATCGATGTTGCCCTCGTTGACGATCAGCGTGCGCAACTGGCTGTCGCGGTTCTGCTCGACCACGAACACGAAATCATGGTCGGCGATGAAGTCGACGACGTCCTGGTGGAACGGGAAGCCGCGCACGCGCAGCATGTCGAGCGGCTGGCCCCGCGCCGCGATCATGTGGATCGCCTCGTCCATGGCGGGCGAGGTCGAGCCGTAATAGATCGCGCCGTATTTGGTCGGCTTGCCGGCATCGAGGCGCACCGGGCGCGGAACCAAGTCCTTCGCGGTCTCGAATTTGCGCAACAGCCGCTGCATGTTGTCGGCGTAAGGCGCGCCTTCCTCGGTGTAGCGCGCGTAGCGGTCGCGCGAGGTGCCGCGGGTGA
>CAYZMR010000232.1:0-5761 GCA_964479515.1 uncultured Hyphomicrobiales bacterium
CGGCCCATTCCTCGGATGGCGGCTCGATCTCGAACGGCGAGCCGCCGTCGCAGATGAGGATCTTGCCGGCGAAGGCGAAGCGGCCGGCGTAAATCTCGCTCGCGCGCGTTGGGTCCGTGGTGCGCAGGTCCTGCGGCGCGATCAGCAGGCGATCGGCGACCGCGGGCGTGAAGCGCCAGCGCAGCAGCGGATGGGCGTTGAGCCGGCTCATAGCCGTGCGCAGCCCGCGGCGCGCCGCGAACGCGGTCAGTTTCGTACGCTCCGCGATGGACCCGCGGGACATGGACGGGCTCGGCCCCTTCCGTTCGCGCGGGTGCGATTAAGGTCCCGCCGGGATTCGGCAGGATAGCGTCCGGCGGGATAGCGGCCAACCGCGGGCGGAGCGGCGGCGATTTCTCAAGTCCGTTCAAGCCGGGCTGCGTAGAAACCGTCGAGGCCGGCCATGCGCGAATCACTGTCCGGCCAATGGCACGGGAGCGTGCGCAGGTCTCCGGCCGGACTGAGGAAATCGTCGATACCGTCGATTTCGCCGCCGCCGAGCGGAAGCCTGCGCACCGCGGATGTGCGTGCGAGTAGCGCCTCGACTTGCTGTTCGCCTTCCTCCGGCTCGAGCGAGCAGGTGCAATACACGATCAGGCCGCCGGGCTTCGTCAACTCGACCGCGCGGTCGAGGAGCCGCCGCTGCAGGCCGGCGAGCGCCGTGACATCGCTTTCGCGCTTGAGCCAGGCGACGTCGGGATGGCGGCGGATCGTGCCGGTCGAGGAGCAGGGCGCATCGACCAGCACCGCGTCGAACGGGCCGGCCTGCCATTCGGTCGCGTCGGCCGCGACCGTTTCGGCGCTCAGGCCGACGCGCGCGAGGTTCTCGCGCACGCGCACGAGCCGGCTGGCGGACCGGTCGACGGCGGTGACCCGGGCGCCCGCAAGCGCAAGCTGCGCGGTCTTTCCGCCCGGCGCGGCGCAGAGATCGGCGACGCTCTTGCCCGCGATGTCGCCGAACAGGCGTGCCGGGAGCGCCGCGGCCGCGTCCTGGACCCACCAGGCGCCTTCCGCATAGCCCGGCAGCAGTGCAACCGGCCCGTGGGCGACGGTGCGTACGCTTCCCGTCGGTGTCACCCGGCCGCGCAGGCGCTGTGCAAAGCCCTCGGCGTTCGCCTTCACGGTGAGATCGAGCGGCGGCTCGTGACCATGCGCCAGCGCAATCGCACGGGCGGTCTCGTTGCCGAAGTGGCGCTGCCAGCGCGCCAGCAGCCAATCGGGCGTATCGAGCGGCGCCGGGTCGAGCTCCGCCAACAGCCCCGGGCCCTCACGCGTCAGGCGCCGCAGCACCGCGTTGATGAGCCCGGCATAGCGCGCCGCGCGCCGGTCGGCTTGCGCGAGGCGAACGCCGAGGTCGACCGCGGCATGATCAGGCACGTCGAGGAACAGGATTTGCGCGAGGCCGATCAGCAGCACGGTTTCGGCGCGCGGCGCGTCGTCGGGAAAACCGCGCTCGAGATGCTGGCGCAATATGTGCCGCAGTGTTCCGAGGCGGCGCAGGATGGTACCGGCGAGCTTGCGGACCAGCGCCCGGTCGCGCTCGGCCAGGCTCGCAAGTCCCGGATGCGCGTCCGGTCCGTCCAACTCGCCGTCGAGTGGACGATGGCGCCGCAGCACATTGTCGAGGATATCCGCCGCGATGCGGCGTGCCGCGAGGCCGGGCACCTCCAAGGGTGCGGCACGTCGAGTTACGCTCATCCCCGCGAAGCCCCGTCCAAACACCGGTGGCCCGCTCCGAGATCCGGAACGGGCCGCCGAATCAATATCTCGCAGTGTAACGAAGCAAAACCGTGACCGTTCCGCGCAGTTGTTGTCGCTGTTATGCGGGTGGAGCACGCGCGAATTGATATTCAATAGTCCAATCACAACCGGCAATTAGTGCTTGCAGGGGCGCGGACGGAGCGCCTATTATATCCTTATGTTCCTAGTTGACAGGCAAATGTTCCGCGCAGGCTGGCCGGCGGGCGTCGCGGTTGGCGTTGCGTTTGTCGTCGGGCTGCTGCTCGGCGGATCATTGCGACCGCAGGAGACGCGCGGCGTTGCACGACCCAGCGAGGTCGTCCCGGCCGCGCGGCCGGCATCAACCGTGAGCCGGACCGCCTATCCGGCCGACGTGTTGCGCGTCATCGACGGCGATACGTTCGAGGCACGCGTCCACGTGTGGCTCGGTCTCGACGTCACCACCAAGGTACGGCTGCGCGGCATCGACGCGCCGGAACTGCGCGCGCGCTGCGCCGAGGAACTGCAAAAAGCCGACGCCGCACGCGGCGCGCTCATCGCGCTGCTCGCGGACGGCGACGTTGCGGTCAGCAATGTCGGGCCTGACAAGTACGGCGGTCGGGTGGTCGCCGATGCGGGCACGCGGCGCACGCCCAACATCTCGCAGGCGATGCTCGCCGCCGGCCACGCGCGCCGCTACGACGGCGGACGTCGTGAGACGTGGTGCGCGGCGGATGCGCGGGGCTGAACCGAGGTTGTTGTAGCGTGCGCCGAAAGACTCAGCGCACCACCATCACGGTCGTGCCGAGGCTGACACGGCTGTAGAGATCGACGATGTCCTGGTTGAACATGCGGATGCAGCCGTAGGACACGAAGCCGCCGATCGAGTTCGGCACATTGGTGCCGTGGATCGCGTACTCGCCGCCCGCGAGGGTGAGCGCCGCGGCGCCCATCGGGTTCTTGGGGCTGCCGCCCGGAATAACGTCAGGCAGCGAAGGCTTGTCGCGCTTGACCTCCTTCGGCGGCGACCAAGCCGGCTTGATGTATTTGCCGTCGATGCGCGTGGTGCCGGACCACTGCTTGCTCGTCATGCCGACGCCGACCGGATAGCGGATCGCGGTGCCGTCGCCGACCACGTAATAGAGGCGGCGCTCATGCGTGCGCACCACGATCGTGCCGGCCGAGACATTATCGCGGAACGCCACGACCTCGCGTGCCTGTGCGGGTGCCGCGCTGAACCAAGCTGCCGCGGTGGCCGCGAGCGCAAGTCCCGCGAACAAACGATATCGCATGGATTTCCCCTGCCCGATCGTCCGCGCGATCCCGACGCGCGGATTGTCCAACGCCTCATGATAACGCACGCCCCGCCTGTTCTCTGCGGTGACCTGCGAACACGGTGAAAAAACAATCAAGATTCGGCGGCCGTATCAATCGCCCGGGGGACGATAACAGCGATGCGCCGATCTTTTCCGCCGAAGTGTTGCCGTGACAGCGCACATCCACCCGGATCAGGCCGCCTGCGCGAATGTGGGACGGAAATCCGCCGCGCGCGCCATGTCCCAGGCGTCGCGGAAACGTCGATCCTGCGTCCCGCTCAACAGCTCGCCGATCGCGAGCGGCGGATAGAGTTCGGCGAACGTCATCACCTCGTTTCCCGATACGCGGCGCGAGAAATGCTGCGGGCCGAACTCGTTTGGATGATCAAGGCCGGCCGCTGCGGTCAGTTCGATCAGCGAATGCATGGTCGAGGCGTGGAAATTCGCGACCCGCTCGAGCTTGTCGGCGACGACCAGCGCGCGCTGGCGCGTGCGATCTTGCGTGGCGACGCCGGTCGGGCAATGGTCGGTGTGGCAACTCTGCGACTGGATGCAGCCGAGCGCGAACATGAATCCGCGCGCCGCGTTGCACCAGTCCGCGCCGAGCGCCATCGCGCGCGCGATGTCGAAGGCCGAGATGATCTTCCCGCTCGCCCCGATCCTGATGCGGTCGCGCGCGCCGATCCCGATCAGCGCGTTGTGCACGAAGTTCAGGCCGTCGCGGAGCGGCATGCCGAGATGATCGGTGAATTCGAGCGGGGCGGCACCCGTGCCGCCTTCCTTGCCGTCGACGACGATGAAGTCGGGATAGATTTTGGTCTCCAGCATCGCCTTGCAGATCGCGAGGAATTCCCACGGATGTCCGACGCAGAGCTTGAACCCCGCCGGCTTGCCGCCGGACAGGCGCCGCATCTCGCCGATGAACGTCATCAGCTCGATCGGGCTTGCGAACGCCGAATGTCCGGACGGCGAGATGCAATCCTCCCCCATCGGAACGCCGCGCGTGAGCGAGATTTCGTGGCTGACCTTGGCGGCGGGCAGTACGCCGCCGTGACCGGGCTTGGCGCCCTGGCTCAGCTTCAGCTCCACCATCTTGACCTGGTCGATCGCGGCGGTTGCGGCGAACTTGTCGGCGCAGAAGCTCGCATCCGTGTTGCGGCAGCCGAAATAGCCGGAGCCGACCTCCCAGATGATGTCGCCGCCCATCTCGCGGTGGTACGGGCTCAGCCCGCCCTCGCCGGTGTCGTGCGCGAAATGGTTCTTCTTCGCGCCGCCATTGAGCGCGCGGATCGCGTTGGGCGAAAGCGCCCCGAAGCTCATGGCTGAAATATTGAACACCGACGCCGAGTAGGGCTTGGCGCAGTTCGGGCCGCCGATCGTGACGCGGAACTGGTCCTTCGCCAGCGGGCGCGGTGCAACCGAGTGGCGCAGCCACTCATAGCCGTCGGCGTAGACGTCGTACTGCGTGCCGAAGGGGCGCTTGTCGAGCGCCTTCTTGGCGCGCTGATAGACCAGCGCGCGCTTGTCGCGGGAAAACGGCATGCCGAACTTGTCGTCCTCGAAGAAATATTGCCGCATCTCCGGCCGGATCGACTCCAGCAGGAAGCGCAGATGCGCCGAGATCGGATAATTGCGCAGCACCGCGTGGCGGGTCTGGAACAGGTCGACGGTGCCGAGCAGCGTCAGGCCGGCGAAGACCGCGATCGGAACCGACAGATAGGGCAGGAGCCGCGGGTCGCTCCACGCGAGCGCCGCGAGCGCCACGGTGAGGATGATCGACAGCGTGTAGATGACGAAGCGGGGCGTGAACGGAAGCAGCAGGGCATGCATGATGTCCTCTCGGGCTCTCGGAAGCGCCGCCGCGTATTGGCAAGCATCGTCAAAGGCGCGGGAGCTTCGTCTACGCCGGCAACCGTTGTGTGACGGCGCAGCCGAGCGCAGTGTAGCCCGGATGGAGCGAAGCGAAATCCAGCGTGAAGGCGATGACCCCACAAATCGGCGGATCGGCTAAAGCGATGCGCGCCGCGTCGCCGCGCCGAAATCGCAGGCGTTGAGCGCGCGAGTGTTCCTCGGTGAGGTCGACCGAGCCTAAGCGCTCTTGCTCTTGTTCTGCCTGTTGCTCACCAGATCATCCACCACGGCCGGATCGGCGAGCGTCGAGGTGTCGCCGAGATTGCCGAACTCGTCCTCGGCGATCTTGCGCAGGATGCGGCGCATGATCTTGCCGGAGCGCGTCTTGGGCAGGCTCGGCGCGAACTGGATCAGGTCGGGCGCCGCGATCGGGCCGATCTCCTTGCGCACCCAGAGCGTCAGTTCCTTGCGCAGCGCTTCGCTCGGCTGCTCGCCCTCCATCAAGGTCACATAGGCGTAGATGCCCTGGCCCTTGATGTCGTGCGGATAGCCGACCACGGCGGCCTCCGAGACTTTCGGATGCGCCACCAGCGCGCTCTCGACCTCGGCCGTGCCCATGCGATGGCCCGACACGTTGATCACGTCGTCGACGCGCCCGGTGATCCAGTAATAGCCGTCCTCGTCGCGGCGGCAGCCGTCGCCGGTGAAATACTTGCCCGGATAGGCCTTGAAGTAAGTGTCGACGAAGCGCTGGTGGTCGCCATAGACGGTGCGCATCTGTCCGGGCCAGCTATCCGCGATGCAGAGATTGCCGGTCGCGGCGCCTTCGAGCACCT
>CAYZMR010000233.1:0-5748 GCA_964479515.1 uncultured Hyphomicrobiales bacterium
TGCACCGCTTGATCTCCCACGGTTGGGTGGGGGTCACAAACTCCCCCCGCGACCCCAACCCCGCCCCCCCCGGGGGGCGGGGGGGGCCCCCCCCCCCGGGGGGCCGGGGGGGGGGGGGTGCTGACTTAAGAGAAGCCCCCTCACCCGGCTCGCGCCTGCGGCGCTCGCCACCCTCTCCCCCGGAGGGGAGAGGGTGGACCGAGCTCGCGGCGCCGTCCGCACGACATTTGCAATTCACGCCCGCCCCATGTCTCTTTTCTCCATGAGCATCGCCGAACCGACCATCGCCACACGCGAGCCGCGCATGCGCGCGCGCTTTGCCGGGCCGGCGCTCGGCCTGTTGCTGCCGGTCGGTCTCGCGCTCGCGTGGGAGCTCACGGTGCGCATGGGGTGGTCCGACGGACGCCTTGTGCCGCCGCCCTCGCGCATCTGGCAGACGCTGGTCGAGCTTGCGGCGACCGGCGAGTTGCAGCGCCACACGCTCGCGACGGTGCTGCGGGTCGCTGCCGGCTTCGGGATCGGTGTTGCGGCCGGCACCACGCTCGGCGCGATTACCGGCTATTCGGCGCTGCTGCGCCGCCTGTTCGATCCGACCTTGCAGGCGCTGCGCGCCATCCCGTCGATCGCCTGGGTGCCGCTGTTCATCCTCTGGCTTGGAATTTTCGAGACCTCGAAAGTCACGCTGATCGCGGTCGGCGTGTTCTTTCCGGTCTATCTCGGCGTCATGGGCGCGGTGATGTCGGTCGATCGCAAGATCGTCGAGGTCGGCCGCGTGTTCCGCCTCTCCGGCGCGCAGATGGTGCGGCGCATCCTGCTGCCCGCCGTGCTGCCGGCTTACGTGATCGCGTTGCGCTCCGGGCTCGGCCTCGGCTGGATGTTCGTGGTCGCGGCCGAATTGCTCGGCGCCTCGGAGGGCCTCGGCTATCTGCTGGTCGATGGCCAGCAGCTCGGCAAGCCGGCGCAGATCGTCGCCGCGATCGTGGTGTTCGCGGTGATCGGCAAGACCACCGACTGGCTTCTCAGTGCAACCGCCGCGCCGTTCCTGCGCTGGGAAGACCGCTACGGGACGCGGCAATAATGCTCAGCATCGCGCATGTCGGAAAGACCTACGCCAATCACGTGCGGGCGCTCGATGGCGTTTCGCTCGCGGTCGAGCCGGGCGAGATCGTCGCGGTGGTCGGCGGGTCGGGCTGCGGCAAATCCACCCTGCTGCGCCTCGTGTCGGGCCTCGACCAGCCGACGCAGGGCGCAATCGCGCTCGACGGCGACGCGATTGCGGCGCCACACGAGAAGATCGGCATCGTGTTCCAGGAGCCGCGGCTCCTCCCCTGGCTCACCGTCGCGGGCAATGTCGGCTTCGGCCTTGCCGACCGGCCGAAAGCCGAGCGCGCCGAGCGCGTCGCGCGTCAGCTCGATCGCGTCGGCCTCGCCGACAAGGCGAATGTCTGGCCGCGCGAATTGTCCGGTGGACAGGCGCAGCGCGTCGCGCTCGCGCGCGCCCTGGTGATGCGGCCGGAAGTGCTGCTGCTCGACGAGCCGTTCTCGGCGCTCGACGCATTCACCCGCGTCGACCTGCAGGATCACCTGCTCGACCTGTGGGCCGACACCAAGCCGACCCTCATCGTCGTCACGCATGATGTCGACGAAGCGATCGTGCTCGCCGACCGCGTGATGGTGATGCGGTCGCAGCCCGGCCGCGCGTTCGCCGAGATCGCGGTCGACCTCCCGCGTCCGCGCGACCGCCAGTCCGCGGCCTACGACTTCGCCAAGCGCCGCGTGCTCGCGGCGCTTGATCGATCGCTCGATCGCACGGTGATCACCAACGATGGCGAGACGAAATCGGACCGCGGCGCGGCCATGTGGTGGTGAACACCGGCTGTCATCCCGTGCAGCCCGCAGGGCTGACCGGGGACCCATAACCACCGCCCCTTGAAGTCTCCTCCCGAGAGCGCCTATTGCATAGATCAATGGCTATGGATCCCGGCTCTCGCTTGCGCTCAGCCGGGATGACAACTGCGTCGGGAGGAAACAACAATGAAAATGCGTAGCTTCGATGTCTGTGCGTGCGGCGCGCCGCTGCAAATGATCGAGCGCGAGACTCCTACGCCGCGGGGCACCGAAGTGCTCCTGAAGATGCTGGCGGCCGGCGTCTGCCACTCCGACCTGCACATCTGGGACGGCTATTACGAGATCGGCGGCGGCAAGAAGCTGATGCTCGCCGATCGCGGCATCAAGCTGCCGCTGACCATGGGGCACGAGAATGTCGGCGAGGTGATCGCGGTCGGCCCGGACGCCAAGGGCGTCAAAGTAGGAGATGTGCGGCTCGTCAATCCGTGGATGGGCTGCGGGACCTGCAAGGTGTGCCTGCGCGGCGACGAGAACCTCTGCCTGAAGTCGCGCAACCTCGGCGTCTTCGCGAATGGCGGCTATTCGACCCATTTGCTCGCACCGCATCCGCGCCATCTGTTCGACATCGGCGATTTGTCGCCCCAACAGGCCGCCCCGCTCGCCTGCTCCGGCGTCACCGCCTACAGCGCGCTGAAAAAAGTTGCCGGCACGCTGCATGACGAGTCGCTCGTCATCATCGGCGCGGGCGGCGTCGGCCTGATGGGCGTGACGCTCGCCCGCAAGATGGGCGCGAAGGACGTGATCGTGGTCGACATCGACGCGACCAAGCGCGAGGCCGCCATGAAGGCGGGCGCCACCAAGACGATCGACGGCAGCGCCGCGGACGCCGTGAAGCGGATTCAAGAGGCGACCGGCGGCGGCGCCTGGGCGGTGATCGATTTCGTCGGCTCCAGCGCGACGGTGAAGCTCGCGGTCGACTCGATCATCAAGGGCGGCACCGTCGTGGTGGTCGGCCTGTTCGGCGGCGACATTACGGTGCCGACGCCCTATCTGCCGATGCGCGCGATGACCTTGCGCGGCTCCTACGTCGGCAGCCAGACCGACATGGCCGAGCTGCTCGACCTGGTGAAGCGCACCGGCATGCCGAGCGTGCCGATCCGCACGCGTCCGCTCGAAGACGTGAACGACACGCTCAATGACCTGCGCGCCGGCAAGATCGTCGGTCGCGTGGTGCTGACGCCGGCGATGGCTTAATCCCTCCTCGCAAAGGGGAGGGATAAGAAAGAAGGAGACTCTTCCAATGGACGCGACCTCGCTGCGCGCGATGCAGGCCCCGATCAAGGAGCGCTACAAGGGCGATCCTGGCGCCGCAATGATCACGCTCAAAGCCAAGGGCACGCTCGATGACGCGAACATCGCCTGCAAGGTCGAGACCGGCCGCGCGCTCGCGGTCGCTGGCTTGCACCCGGCGACCGGCGGCTCGGGGCTCGAACTGTGTTCCGGCGACATGCTGCTGGAGGCGCTGGTCGCCTGCGCGGGCGTGACTTTGAAAGCGGTCTCGACCGCGCTCGACATTCCGCTTAAATCCGCGACCGTGTCGGCCGAGGGCGACCTCGATTTCCGCGGCACGCTTGGCGTGGCCAAGGATGCACCGGTCGGCTTCGCGCGGATCAGGCTGTCCTTCGACGTCGCGACCGACGCGCCGCAGGACAAGCTCGACCAGTTGCTCAAGCTCACCGAGCGCTATTGCGTGGTGTACCAGACGATCAAGAGCGGTCCGCCGGTCGCGGTGAGCATCAAGCGCGCGTGAGGTGGTCCCGCTCCCCGCAAGCGGGGAGAGGGAGTGCACCGCCGGCACCTCAATGTCCCCCGACCTCGCCTTCGTCCTCACGCTTGCGCTGCGCATGGCGATCACGGCGGCGTTCGTGGTGATGGCATCGATCATCACGGAGCGTGCAGGTCCTGCGATCGGCGCGCTGATCGCGACGCTGCCGGTGTCGGGCGGCCCGTCCTACATCTTTCTCGCCATCGACCACGGTGACAACTTCATCGCGAGCAGCGCGCTCACGAGCCTGCCGATCAACGCCGCCACGATCCTGATGAGTCTCGTGTATGTGATCGTCGCGCAGCGCTTCAGCATGATCGCGAGCCTGTGCGCCGCGATCGGCACGTGGCTCATCTGCGCGTTACTCGTGCGTACCACCGGATGGTCGCTCGCCGGCGGCATTCTGGCGAACGTCGTCGCACTCGCCGTCAGCCTGCCGCTGGCGCAGCGCTTTCGCGGTGCCAAAATGCCGTTGATCACGCGGCGCTGGTACGACATCCCACTGCGCGCGGCCTTGGTCGCGACGCTCGTCGCAACGGTCGTCACGCTGTCCGGCCACGTCGGTCCGGCGATCAGCGGCATCCTGGCGCTGTTCCCGGTCGTGTACACGAGCTTCATCCTGATCCTGCATCCACGCATCGGCGGCGCGGCCACGGGCGCGGTCCTGGCAAACGGCTTGTGGGGGCTGATCGGATTCGGCGCCGCCGTGGTGGTTCTGCATCTCGCGCCGCCTCGGTTTGGCGGAGCCGCTGCCTTGAGCCTCGCGCTTGCGACCTGCGTCGCCTGGAATCTTGGGCTGTGGAGCTTCGGGCGTTATCGACTGCGGAAAGCAGCACTCAGCTCTTCTTCGCGGCCTTGAGCTTCAGCGCATAGAGCGCCTCCAGCGCGTCGCGCGGCGACATCTCGTCGGGATTGAGCGCCGCGAGCGCGGCTGCGAGCCCGTCCGCCGCCGCGTCTTTCGGCGCGGGCGCCGCGCGGGCGCTTGCGGCAAACAGCGGCAGGTCGTCGATCAGCCGGCGCGCCGGCGAGGTGCGATCCTCGGCCTCGAGCTGCGCCAGCACGACCTTGGCACGCTCGATCACGCTCGCCGGAAGCCCTGCGAGCTTCGCCACCTGGATGCCGTAGCTGCGATCCGCCACGCCGGCCACGACCTCGTGCAGGAACACGACGTCGCCCTGCCATTCCTTCACCCGCACCGTCGCGTTGAACAGGCGATCGAGCTTGGCGGCCAACGCCGTGAGCTCGTGGAAATGCGTCGCGAACAGCGCGCGGCAGCGGTTCCTCCCATGCAGATGCTCGATCGCCGCCCAGGCGATCGACAATCCGTCGAAGGTCGCGGTGCCGCGCCCGATCTCGTCGAGGATCACGAGCGCGCGCTCGCCGGCCTGATTGAGGATCGCGGCGGTCTCCACCATCTCGACCATGAAGGTAGAGCGTCCGCGCGCGAGATCGTCGGCCGCCCCGACGCGCGAGAACAGCCGGTCGACCGCGCCGATGCGCGCGCGCGTTGCCGGCACGAAGCTTCCCATTTGGGCAAGCACCGCAATCAGCGCGTTCTGGCGCAGATAGGTCGACTTGCCGGCCATGTTCGGCCCGGTGATGAGATAGACGCGGCCGCCCGCCGCGCCGATGTGCCCGGCTTGCGGGGCCGGCGGCGACAGATCGCAATCGTTCGCCACGAACGGGCCGCCGTCGCGCTGCAGCGCCTGCTCGACCACCGGATGACGACCACCCTCGATCTTGAAGTCGAGCGAGCGGTCGACCTCGGGACGCACATAGTGGCGCTCGGCGGCGAGCGTCGCGAGGCTGGTCGCGACATCGAGCACCGCCAGCGCGTCCGCCACGCGCTTGACGGCGTCGGTCGCGCCGGTCACCCGCGCGGACAGCGCGTCGAAGATTTCCAGCTCCAGCGCGAGCGCGCGATCCGCCGCGGTCGCGATCTTGGCTTCCAACGCGGCGAGCTCGGTCGTCGTGAAGCGCACCTGGCCGGCGAGCGTCTGGCGATGGATGAACGTCGCGTTGAGCGGCGCCGCCAGCAGCTTCTCGCCGTGCTGCGCGGTGACTTCGATGAAGTA
>CAYZMR010000234.1:0-5746 GCA_964479515.1 uncultured Hyphomicrobiales bacterium
TCGGCGATCTCGTCGACCGGCAGCGGCGGCGGATTGTTCTTGATCTCCGCGATCACCTCGCTGACGCGGGCGAGCATCGGGCGCCAGTCCTGCACGCAGACGCGCACGTCGGCAAGCGCGCGCTCGATCGCCTCGACGATCTGGGTCTGGCGCGCGCGGTCCTCGATCCGTTCCACATGGATGTGGATGAAGCTTTCACGCCGCGCGGCGCCCACCGCCGGGCCGTCGCCGCGAAATCCGAGCAGCGCCCCGGTGTGGTCGCGCTCGAGCGTGAAGATCGGATGCAGCACCAGGCGCACGTCGACGCCCTGCTCGGTCAGCTCACCCATGACCGAATCGAGCAGGAACGGCATATCGTCATTGATCAGCTCGATGATCGAGACCGTCTTGATGGCCTCGGCACCAATCGGACCGTTGCGCGCCTCGAACCGGATCTTGGGCGCCCGCGGCCGGCGATCCTGCAGGAACAGCCAGGCGGCTTCGGCGAGGTCGGCGAGCTCGCGCGGCTCATAGCGCCCGATGTCCTCCGGGGACGCGCGCGCAAACAGCAACGGCGCGAAGCTCTCGGGCACGTCGCGCAGACCTTTGAGAATGATTCCGGCCTGTTCGATCAGGCGCCGCGCCGCGTTTTCGACGTCGGCACCGTAGGACTCCTGGATCGTCATGGCCCCCTCCCGGGCAGGCGGGATTCGCCGTCATTCCCACGAAACCTCCCTGATCCGCATCGCGGCGTCGAGGGGAAACTACGCCGGAGCAACCTGGCTTTCCGATTTCGCCTGCATCGCAAGAGGCTGTAGGCTGTCGCGGAGCGCCGGGCAAGATCGGGAGGGCAACGACATCATGGCAAAAAAAGCGAGGAATCCCATCAGGATGGCGCGCACTGCGCGCAGCCCCGCAAAGGTCTCGGATCGGCCGGCGCAACGCCGCCGCCCGATACCGCCCACTGTCCGCGCCGCCCCGGCCAAGCGGCCGGAAACGCATAACATCACCCCTGCGGCAACGCCGGCCACACAACCGCGTCAAGAAGAAGGGCCGATCACGGCGTTGAAGCTGCCGACGGCCCAGCTCTCGCCCGCGATGGCGGCGTATTTCAAGAAATGCGAGGAGAAGCTCGGCTTCGTGCCGAACGTCTTGCTTGCCTATGCCTTCGACAACGCCAAGCTCGAAGCCTTCGTCGCCATGTACAACGACCTGATGCTGGCGCCCTCGGGCCTCTCCAAGCTCGAGCGTGAGATGATCGCGGTCGCGGTCTCGTCGCAGAACCGCTGCTATTACTGCCTGGTCGCGCATGGTGCCGCGGTGCGCACCTATTCGGGCGATCCCGCGCTGGGCGAACTGATGGTGATGAACTATCGCGCGGCGCGGCTGTCGAAACGCCAGCGCGCGATGCTGGATTTCGCCGTGAAGATGACGAACCAGTCCTGGACGATCGAGGAGGGAGACCGCGAGCGGCTGCGTCGCGCCGGTTTCTCGGAGCGCGACATCTGGGACATCGCGGCGGTTGCGGGCTTCTTCAACATGTCGAACCGCGTCGCCTCGGCGACCGACATGCGGCCGAACGTCGAATATCATCAACAGGCGCGCTAAACCCGCGCGCCGGGCAGATCACCTTCCCGCGAGCGCATAGGTTGAGTGGCGGACAGAAGTGTCGACTTGTTGCTAATCTCGTTGCCGACCGCCAAGCGGTTCAAAGAGCAGCTACAGGGAGGCGACCTTGAAACTTGCACTCGCGGGCGGCCTCATGGCCGTCATGATCGCGACCGCCGCACAAGCACAGACGCAACTCGTCAGCGAAGACATCATGGTGAAGTCCCCGGACCCGGGGATCGAGATTTTCGTGCGCAACAAGCGCCCGGCCAACATGACCGCGTTCCGGCCCGAGCGCACCGTCATCTACGTCCACGGCGCGACTTATCCGGCCTCGACCGCTTTCGACCTCAAGCTCGATGGGCTGTCGTGGATGGATTACATCGCGTCGCGCGGCTACGACGTCTATCTCCTCGACCTGCGCGGCTACGGCAAGTCGACGCGGCCGAAGGAAATGTCGGAGGACGCGAAGAACAATCCGCCGCTGGTGCGCACCGACACCGCCGTCAAGGACATCGGAACGGTTGTCGATTTCGTGCTCAAGCGCCGCAACATCGCGCGCGCCAATCTGATCGGCTGGTCATGGGGCACGATCACCATGGCGGCCTACACCACGCAAAATCCGGGCAAGGTCGAGCGCCTGGTGCTCTACGCGCCCGGCTGGATCCGCCAGACACCGTCACTTGCCGGTCCGCAGCCGGGCGCTGGACCGCTCGGCGCCTATCGCACCGCCTCACGCGAACAGGCGATGCAGCGCTGGATGACCGGCGTGCCGGAGGACAAGAAGGCGACGCTCATTCCGGCGGGCTGGTTCGACGCCTGGGCCGACGCCACCTGGGCGACCGATCCGGACGGTGCAAAGCAAAACCCGCCCGTGATCCGGGCGCCGAACGGCGTGCTTGCCGACAACAATGACTACTGGGCCGCCGGCAAGCCCATGTACGATCCGGCCAAGATCACGGTGCCGACGCTGCTGGTTCAGGCGGAATGGGATCGCGATCTGCCGCCCTATATGGCGCAGACGCTGTTCCCGCTGCTCGTGAATTCGCCGGCCAAGCGCTACGTGATGCTCGCCGAAGGCACGCACACGATCATCATGGAGAAGAATCGCCTCAAGCTGTTCGAGGCGGTGCAGAGCTTCCTCGACGAGGCGGGCGGGTCGTAAGGGCCCATTCGAGCGGCTAGACTGCGGCAATGCTGCGGTCATTGAAGTTCGCGTTGATCGCGGCGGCCGGCTTGCTGGCCGCCGCTTCGTTTACGGCCGCCCAGACGGCGCCGCCCGCACCCGCACCGATCATCACCAATACGGCGCGCTTCCTCCCCGTTGTGGCGCGCAACGGCATGGTGGCGAGCCAGGAGAAGCTCGCGACCCATATCGGCGTCGAAATCCTTCAAAAAGGTGGCAATGCGGTCGACGCGGCGGTCGCGGTTGGCTTCGCGCTCGCCGTCACGCACCCGCAGGCCGGCAATATCGGCGGCGGCGGCTTCATGCTGGTGCATCTCGCCGCCAGCAACGAGACGATCGCGATCGACTATCGCGAGACGGCGCCCGCGGCGATGAGGCCAGATGTGTTCCTCGACGAGAAGGGCGAGGCCGACCCGCGCAAGTCGCGTGATTCCGCGCTCGGCACCGGCGTGCCTGGCACCGTCGCGGGGCTCGCGCTCGCGCATCAGCGCTATGGCTCGGGGAAGTTCACGCTCGCCGAACTGATGGCGCCGGCTATCAAACTGGCGCGCGAAGGCTTTGCGGTCGATGACGACCTCGCCGATTCGCTGCCCCGCGCCCAGCCGCGCCTCGTCCGCTGGCCATCGAGCGCGAAGATATTTCTGAAATCCGACGGCGTTGCGCTGAACCGCGGCGAGCACCTGGTGCAGGCCGATCTCGCGGCTTCGCTGGAGGCGATCGCCGCCGGCGGGCCGCGCACCTTCTATGAAGGACCAATTGCTGCGAAGATCGTCGCGAGCCTCGCCGCCAATGGCGGCATCATGACGCGTGATGATCTGAAAAACTATCGCGCCATCGAGCGCCCGGTCGTGCACGGCAGCTATCGCGGCTACGACATCGCCTCGATGCCGCCGCCCTCCTCGGGCGGCGTGCACCTGATCGAGATCCTCAACATCCTGGAAGGCTTCCCGCTGCGCGACCTCGGCGCCGGCTCCGCCGCGACGCTGCATCTGATGATCGAGGCGATGAAGCCCGCCTATGCGGACCGCGCCGAGTTTTTGGGCGATCCAGACATCGTCAAGGTGCCGGTCGCGGGGCTCACGTCGAAGCGCTACGCGGCCGAACTGCGCGCCGCGATCGATCCGGAGCACGCACGTCCCGCGCAGGGCGTTCGCGCCGGCACGCCGGCAACCCACGAGGGCGATAACACCACGCATTTCTCGATCATCGACCGCGACGGCAACGCAGTCGCCAACACCTACACGCTCAATTTCAGCTTCGGCCTGGGATTGGTCGCGGACGGCACCGGCATTCTGCTGAACAACCAGCTCGACGATTTCGCCGCCAAGCCCGGCGTGCCGAACGCCTACGGCCTCATCGGGGGCGCCGCCAACGCGCCGGGGCCGGGCAAGCGCCCGCTCTCCTCGATGTCGCCGACGATCGTCACCCGCGACGGCCGTGTCGTGCTCGTCACCGGCACGCCCGGGGGCAGCCGCATCATCACCACGGTGCTGCAGGTGATCCTCAACGTGGTCGACCACCGGATGAACATCGCCGAGGCGGTCGCCGCCCCGCGCATCCATCATCAATGGCTACCGGACCAGGTCTTTGCCGAAGAGGGCTTTTCGCCCGATACGCTCCGCCTGCTGCAGGCGCGCGGCCACCGCATCGTCGTCGGGCCGACCTTCGGCTCGGCGAACTCGATCCTGGTGACGCCCGACGGGATCACGGGCGCGGCCGACTCGCGCCAGCGCGGCACGCTGGCTGAGGGCTACTGAACGAACGTGCAGGAAACAATGCGGGCGACGCCGCCGGTTTAATCCGATGTTGCACGCTGCGCGCCGCTTTTGGATTAAAATAAGGTGAGCGCCCAATTTCGCCGCAATGAATCGGTGCGCCGCTTTGAACTTTTTTCGTGATGGGAACGATAAATAATTTGCGTGAGTTTAAGTGTTGAAATTCTCGCGGCGTTCTGTCATATAGGCTGCACAAAGAGGACTACCATGCGTTCGCTCCGCTCACATCGCACCCCGGCCGCCGCCGCCGCACTGTCGTTTATCCGACAGTGCGATTGGTATGGCATGGGCGCGAGCGCAGAAGTCCAAGATACCGCGATGGAACGGCCCGAACGCGGGCTTCTACGCTCAAGTTAACCGGCGGCGGGTCCCGGCCCTCCGCCACCAGGCGAGAGGGAAACATGACCTGCGATACCAGCTTCGAACAACGACCTGAATCCAGAATTCGAGCGCGTGCGCGCCACTGACGGCGCGCGGGCGTGGCTATGCGCGACTTTTTGCTGTTTGACATCGTGAACGTCCAGAATTGGACGGGCAATCGTGCAACCGCGTCCGGATTAAACTCCGGATCCGCAGCGGGATTACCGTCCGTTTGTCCATTTTAAACTTCGATGCGGATTTAAGCCTTTAGGCTGGTATAGCTCAGTCGGCAGAGCACGCCCCCCGTAGCGGCGAGGCCGGGAGTTCGATCCTTCCTGCCAGCACCAGCTCTCTTCGTTCATTCGGCAGGACACCGCCTTGGTACGGCGGAGAGACAGGATCGTCCCCTGTAGAGAGCACCAATGGGCCACTAGTCCAACGGCAGAGACAGTGCGTTCAGAGCGCATCCAGTCGGAGTTCAAATCTCCGGTGGCCCACCAAGAATCAAAGGCGCTTAGCTCAGAGGAAGAGCGTCGGTCCTACAAACCGAAGGTCGAGATATCGTAATTCTCAGCGCCTACCAATCACTGTCCTGTAGCTCAAAGGCAGAGCACCCGGCCGATAACCGGGGGACCGCGGATCGTTACCGTGCGGGACAACCAACTTCGGAGCACCACAATGCGTAACGGCAAACGCGCGGTCTGACACGGACCGCAAGCATAAAAGTAATGCGCTGGCCTTTTAACCCATGAGAACGCGGGGCAGTACCGCGGCGGTTCACCAGCGTTTCGGACCACAAGCATAAAGGTGATGCGCGCGCCTCTTAAGCGCTGAGAAC
>CAYZMR010000235.1:0-5724 GCA_964479515.1 uncultured Hyphomicrobiales bacterium
TGGCGAGATGCAGCCGCGCGACCTTCTCGTCGAGCGTCTTCGGCAGCACGTAGACCTTCTTCTCGTACTTGCCGCCCTTGTTGTTGGCGAACAGCTCGATCTGCGCCAGCGTCTGGTTGGTGAACGAGGCCGACATCACGAAGCTCGGGTGCCCCATGGCGTTGCCGAGGTTCACCAGCCGGCCTTCCGACAGCAGGATGATGCGGTGGCGATCGGGGAACTCGATCTCGTCCACTTGCGGTTTGATGTTGTTCCACTTCAGATTTTTCAAATGGGCAATTTGGATCTCGTTGTCGAAGTGACCGATGTTGCAGACGATGGCGCGGTCCTTCATCTTGCGCATGTGCTCGATGGTGATGATGTCCTTGTTGCCGGTCGCGGTGACGAAGATATCGGCCATCGGCGCGGCGTCTTCCATGGTCACGACCTGATAGCCTTCCATCGCGGCCTGCAGCGCGCAGATCGGATCGACCTCGGACACCATCACGCGGCAGCCGGCCTGGCGCAGTGACGCGGCCGAGCCCTTGCCGACGTCGCCGAAGCCCGCGACCATCGCGACCTTGCCGGACATCATCACGTCGGTGCCGCGGCGGATGCCGTCAACCAGCGACTCGCGGCAGCCATAGAGATTGTCGAACTTCGACTTGGTGACCGAGTCGTTGACGTTGATGGCGGGCCACAGCAGCGTGCCGGCCTTCTGCATGTCATAGAGACGATGCACGCCGGTGGTCGTCTCCTCGGAGACGCCCCGGATGTTCTTGGCGATCTCGGCGAAGTAGCCCTTCGGCTTTTCCTTCAGCGTCTTCTTGATCAGCGCGAAGAACACTTCCTCTTCCTCGGAGCCCGGCTTGTCGAGAAACGCGGTGTCGCCGTTTTCGGCGCGCACGCCGAGGTGCACGAACATGGTGGCGTCGCCGCCGTCATCGAGGATCATGTTCGGCGTGCCGCCGCCGTGCCACTCGAACAGCTTGGCGGTGTAGTCCCAGTAGTCCTTCAGGCTCTCGCCCTTGATGGCAAACACCGGCACGCCCGCGGCCGCGATCGCGGCCGCCGCGTGGTCCTGCGTCGAATAGATGTTGCACGATACCCAGCGCACGTCGGCGCCGAGCGCGGTGAGCGTCTCGATCAGCACCGCGGTCTGGATCGTCATGTGCAGCGAGCCGGCGATGCGGGCGCCCTTCAGCACCTGCTTCGGGCCATATTCCTCGCGCGTCGCCATCAGGCCCGGCATCTCGGTCTCGGCGATGGAGATTTCCTTACGGCCGAATTCGGCGAGGCCAATATCTTTGACGATGTATTCGGACGCTGGTGCGGTCATGACGGTCCCTGATGTGAAAATGACGAGCGGACGCGCTGGAGGCCCGGCCCGTTTCGTGCGCGTGCCTATAGCAGGGGGCGGTGGAGGCGGCAAGAAGGATATAAAGATATCTTTATATGGAATTCGGCCTCTGCCCGTCACCCTGAGGTGCCCGCCAAAGGCCGGCCTCGAAGGGCGCCGGCCACGGTGCTGCCGCCATCCTTCGAGGCGCGCTGCGCGCGCACCTCAGGATGACGTCTTCGTCACCGCGCCTCCACCCGCTCCCTCAATTCCTCTAGCCGCAGCCATTCGTCTTCCGCCGCCGCGAGGTCGGCCTGCGCCTTGCCGAGCGTCGCCGAGGCCTGATCGAACGCGGCGCGATCGCGCGCATACAGGTTCGGATCGGCGATGGTCCGCGAGAGCTTCACGATCTCGGCCTCGAGCACCGCGATGCGAGCCGGGAGTGTTTCAAGCGCGTGCTTCTCGTTGAACGACAAGCGGCGCTTCGGCGCGGGCGTCATGGGCTCGGCTTTTTCGCGCGGCGCTTTGGCCTCGGCTTTCGCGACCCGCGCCGTCACCCCTTCGCCGCGCTGCGCCACCATGTCGCTGTAGCCGCCCGCATAGACGGTCCAGCGCCCCTCCCCTTCGGCGACGACGACGGCCGTTACCGTGCGGTCGAGGAAATCGCGGTCGTGCGACACGAGCAGGACCGTGCCGGGATAGTCGTCGATCATCTCTTCGAGCAGATCGAGCGTTTCGAGATCGAGGTCGTTGGTCGGCTCGTCGAGCACCAGCAGGTTCGACGGCTGGGCAAGCGCGCGCGCCAGCGTGAGACGGCCGCGCTCGCCGCCGGACAGCGCCGAGACCGGCGTGCCCGATTGCTCGGGCGCGAACAGGAAGTCCCGCATGTAGCCGACGACGTGGCGCGTCTGGCCGCCGACGAACACGCTGTCGCCGCGCCCGCCGGTCAGCGTGTCGCGCACGGACGTATTCGCGTCGAGCACTTCGCGGCCCTGATCGAGCGTCGCCATCGCCAGGTTGGCGCCGAGCGCCACGGTCCCGGTGTCGGGCGCGAGTTCGCCGACCAGCATCTTCAGCAGCGTCGTTTTTCCCGCGCCGTTCGGGCCGACCAGGCCGATGCGGTCGCCGCGCTGGATGCGGATCGAGAAGTCGCGGACGATCGGCGTGTCGCCGAACGACTTCGCGATGCCCTTCGCCTCCACCACCAGCTTTCCGGAGAGATCGGCCTCGCTGACGGCGATCTTCACCGCGCCGATCGCGCCGCGCCGCTCGCGGAAGCGTTTGCGCAGATCGGCAAGCTCGCCGACGCGGCGCATGTTGCGCTTCCTCCGCGCGGTGACGCCGTAGCGCATCCAGTGCTCCTCGGCGAGGATCTTGCGGCCGAGCTTGTGCTGGTCGCGCTCTTCCTCCTCCAGCACTTGGTCGCGCCATTCCTCGAACGCCGCAAAGCCGCGCTCGATGCGCCGGGTGATGCCGCGATCGAGCCACACCGTGGCGCGCGACAGCCTTTCGAGGAACCTTCGGTCGTGGCTGATCAGCACCAGCGCGGAGCGCGAGCCGGCCAACTCGCCCTCCAGCCATTCGATCGCCGGCAGGTCGAGATGGTTGGTCGGCTCGTCGAGCAACAGGATGTCGGGCGCGGGCGCGAGCACGCGCGCGAGCGCGGCGCGGCGCGCCTCGCCGCCGGAGAGGCGCGCCGGCTCCTCGGCGCCGGTCAGGCCGAGCTGTTCGAGGAGATAGCGTGCGCGATAGGGGTCGTCGCCCAGCGTGAGTCCGCCCTGCACATAGGAGAGCACGCTCGCGTAGCCGGTGAGGTCGGGCTCCTGCGGCAGATAGCGGATCGTTGCTCCGGGTTGAGCAAAACGCACGCCACGGTCCGCCTCGACGCTTCCCGCCGCGATCTTCACGAGCGTCGACTTGCCCGACCCGTTGCGGCCGACCAGGCAGACGCGCTCGCGCTCGCCGATCGAGAGCTCGGCGCCTTCGAGCAGCGGCGTGCCGCCGAAGGTGAGATGGATGTCCTGAAGGGTGAGGAGCGGAGGGGGCATCGCGGTTCTTCTTTCCCCTCTCACGCTTGCGGGAGAGGGTGCCCGAGCGGAGGCGATAGCCGAGCGAGGGCGGGAGAGGGATTGGGCGTTTCAGACGAAGAGCCCTCTCCCGGCTCACCGTCTACGCTGCGCTTCGACGGTTCGCCACCCTCTCCCGCAAGCGGGAGAGGGAAAGAGAAGAGAGAGCGTACGCGCCTACTCCTCCTCGCCGAACCTGCTCGACACCAGCGCGTCGAGCGCCTCGATGACCTCGGTGGCCTGCCGCCCACTTGCCGTCACGGTGATCGACGTTCCGATCCCTGCCGCCAGCATCATCAGCCCCATGATCGAGTTGCCGCCGGCGCTCTCGCCATTGCGCTCGACCGTCACCTCGGCGTCGAATTTCTCGACGGTCTGCACGAACTTGGCCGAGGCACGCGCGTGCAGGCCCTTCTCGTTGACGATCTTCAGTACGCGGGTGACGGCGCCGGCGCGCGGCGCCGGTGAGTCTGGCGAACCTGCCTGCGAGTCAGGCGGAGGGCTCATTTCCCGGCGAGCACGCGGCTCGCGACGGTGATGTACTTCTTGCCCGCCTCCTGGGCGGCGGCGACCGCCTTCTCCAGCGGGCAGCCGTCGCGGACCTTGGCGAGCTTCACCAGCATCGGCAGGTTGATGCCGGCCAGCACCTCGACCTTGGGCCGGTTCATGACCGAGATCGAGAGGTTGGAAGGCGTGCCGCCGAACATGTCGGTGAGGATCGCGACGCCGTCGCCGCTATCGGCGCGCTTCACCGCCTCGATGATATCGTGACGGCGCCGCTCGACATCGTCGTCAGGGCCGATCGTGATGGTCTCGATCTGCTCCTGCGGGCCAACCACGTGCTCCAACGCCGAACGGAACTCGACGGCGAGCCGCCCGTGCGTGACAAGAACAAGACCAATCATTGGAAATCGAAACTCCCCGTGGGCACCCCCGATGCGCCCACGAAAGGGCGCCCATGATCACCAAGTCGGGGTTAAGCGCAAGGGGGGGTCTCGCGTTTGCGAAACAAATTTTGCAGTGCGGAATGAAACACGAAACAGTCGTTCAACAGCCCGAATCCTTCATCCGCAGTGCAGCAATCAGGATTGGGAGCGGATCTTGGCCGGGCGCGACCGGAAGTCGCGGCAGCGAAATCCCGGCGAGGCTCGATTCGAAACACTCGGGCATCCGCTCGGCGTCCGCGGCAGCAAGATCCACGATCAACCCGACCGCCGCGAGCGGCTCGTGCGGCACGCGGCGGATGCCGAGGCCCCTGATCTCGATCAGGCCGGCGAGCGTCGCGGCCGGCCGCACCAACAGGCGACCATGCGCCGCCTCGACATGGACGCGGTCGTCGCCGACGAGACGCGCGAAGCGGATGAGGCCGGTCTCGGCCGCCTGGATCGCCGCGTAGGCGAGCCGTGACTTGCCCGAGCCAGAAGGGCCGCGGATCAAGACGGCGCGCGGCCCGACGAGGACCGCCGAGGCGTGGATGGTCGTCATTGCGAATGATCGCCGATAGCAGCGAACGACCGCGCCGCACGCTCGGTGCGCTCCCCTCCCCCTTGCGGGGAGGGGTTGGGGGTGGGGGTCGATCGGTTGAGGCACGACCGTCGCCCCAAACTCCGACCCCCCTCCCTAGCCCTCCCCCGCAAGGGGGGAGGGAACAGACCGAGCGCGTGGATCGGTCCTGCGCCGAGGCGACGAAGGGCAACCATCACATCGCCGGCAGCCGCACGATGAAGCGCGCGCCGAGGACCTTCGGTCCCTCCGGCCCCGCGGCCGCGGCAACGCGATTCTGCGCGGCGATGCGCCCGCCATGCGCGGCGATGATCTGGCGCGAGATCGAGAGGCCGAGCCCGGAATTCTGGCCAAAACCCTGCTCCGGCCGGTCGGTGTAGAAGCGCTCGAAGATCTTCTCCAGCGCGTCCGGCCGGATGCCGGGCCCGTCGTCGTCCACCGTGATCTCGATCGCGTTGCGCAAACGCCGCGCCGTGATGCGCACCGTGCCGCCCGGCGGCGCGAACGAACGCGCGTTCTCGATCAGATTGTCGATCACCTGGCCGAGGCGCGAGTCGTGGCCCGGCACGAAGAAGGCCTTGGGACCGCCGCCCTCGAAGGCGAGCGTCACGCTGACGCCGTCATCGCGGCGGACCTCGTTTGCGACCGCGACCACGGTCTTGAGCAACCGGGTCAGATCGACCGGCACCGCCTCTTGGCGCTGCAGCTCGGCATCGAGCCGGCTTGCGTCCGAGACGTCCGAGATGAGCCGGTCGAGCCGGCGCACGTCGTGCTCGATCACCGCGAGGAGGCGCGCGCGGCTTTCCTGGCTCTTCGCAAGCGGCAGCGTCTCCACCG
>CAYZMR010000236.1:0-5695 GCA_964479515.1 uncultured Hyphomicrobiales bacterium
CCCATGCCGCGATAGCGCTCCGGGTCGTCGCCCCAGCCTTCACGCACCTTGACGAACAGGAACAGGTGCACCTTCTGCTCGGTCAGCTCCGCGATCTCCTTGCGCGCATCGGCGCCGATCGCCTTGATGCTCGCGCCGCCCTTGCCGAGCACGATGCGGCGCTGGCTCTCGCGTTCGACATAGATCGTCTGCTCGATGCGCACGGAGCCGTCCTTCTGCTCGGTCCAGCTCTCGGTCTCGACCGTCGACTGGTACGGCAACTCCTGGTGCAGGCGGTCGAACAGCTTCTCGCGCGTGATCTCGGCGGCGAGGCTGCGCATCGGCGCGTCGGAGATCTGGTCCTCGGGATAGTGCCACGGCCCCGCCGGCGCATGCTCGGCGAGCCACGTCTTGACGTCCTCGACGCCGTCACCGGAGAGCGCCGACACCATGAAGGTCGCGGCGAATGCGGCCTTGTCGTTCGCGCGCCGGGCGAGCGCGAGCAGCGCCGCCTTCGCCACCAGGTCGACCTTGTTGAGCAGCAGCAGCTTGGGCTGGCGCACCTCCGCGAGCCGGTTGAGCACCGCGTCCGCCTCCTCGTCGATGCCCTTCTTGGCGTCGACCAGCAGCGCCACGATGTCGGCGTCATGCGCGCCGCTCCAGGCCGTCGTCACCATGGCGCGATCGAGCCGCCGGCGCGGCGCGAAGATGCCGGGCGTGTCGATGAACACGAGTTGCGCCGCGCCCACCACCGCGATCCCGCGCACCAGCGCGCGCGTCGTCTGCACCTTGCGGCTAACAATCGAGACCTTGGCGCCGACGAGCGCATTGATCAGCGTCGACTTGCCGGCGTTCGGCGCCCCGATCAACGCGATGAAGCCGCAGCGGGTCTGGGAGCCGTCATCCTGAGGTGGCGACCGCAGGTCGCCCTCGAAGGAGGACGGCGCCGTCGCCCTTCGAGGCTCGTCGGCTGCGCCTCCTCGCTCCTCAGGGTGACGGCTTGGAGGTTTACCCATTCGCCGCGTCCGGGGCCAAGCCTTCGCGCGTGAGCATTGCGGCGGCGGCGGCCTGCTCGGCGGCGCGCTTGGAGGCGCCCATCCCCTCGGCGGGCGGCCGATCCGCGATCTCGACGGCGACGCGGAATTTCGGGTTGTGGTCCGGGCCGGTGCGTTCGACCTCGTGATAGGCTGGTGCCGGTAGGCCGCGTCCCTGCGCCCATTCCTGCAGCATGGTTTTCGGATCGCGCAACGGGCGCGAAGGCTTGAGCATGCGCTCACGCCACAGCCGCTCGATCAGGGAGGCCGCGGCCTCATATCCGCCGTCGACGAACACCGCGCCGACCAGCGCCTCGCAGGCGTCCGCCAGCGTCGCGGTGCGCCGCCGCCCGCCGGCATTGGATTCCGAATTGCCGAGCTTCAGCGCCGCGCCGAGATCGATTGCGCGCGCGATGTCGGCGCAGGTGTCGCGGCGCACGAGGTCGGCGAGGCGGCGCGAGAGATCGCCCTCGTCCGCCTTCGGAAAGGCGCGATAGAGCATGTCCGAGACCACGAGGCCGAGCACATGATCGCCGAGGAATTCGAGGCGCTGATAGCTGCCGCCGCGCCCTTGACGCTGCGATGCCGACACGTGCGTCAGCGCGCGATCGAGGGTCGCCTTGTCGGCAAAGCTGTAGGCGATCCGGGTCTCGAGGTCGTCGCGTGGCTTTGCCTTGCGGCTCATCGAACGATCGTGAACAGCCTGTCCCAGCGCACGGCCCACGGCCAGCGCCATATCTTCCATGCCGGCTCTCCGTCGCCGACCGAGAAGAAGATGAGCTGCGCGCGGCCGACGATGTTGTCGATCGGCACGTAGCCGACCTGGCTCAGCACCCTGCTGTCGGTCGAATTGTCGCGGTTGTCGCCCATCATGAAGTAATGATCCGGCGGCACCGTGTAGACCGGCGTGTTGTCGTAGAAACTGTTGTCGACGAGGTCGAGCGTGTAATAGGTCACGCCGTTCGGCAGCGTCTCCTTCCAGCGCCTGATGTGCTTGATGCCGGGCCCGTCCTCGGTGCCGACGAAGTCCTCCGCGTGCTCGCGCTTGACCGGCGTGCCGTTGATGTAGAGCAAGCCATCGGTCACCTGGATCTTGTCGCCTGGCAGGCCGATCACGCGCTTGATGTAGTCGGTGGAATCATCGCGCGGCAGCCGGAATACGACGACGTCGCCCGGCTGCGGCGTCGTTCCGAGCGCCAGGATGCGCCCCGAGAACAGCGGCGGCGAGAACGGGAATGAGTAATGGCTGTAGCCATAGGTGTATTTGGACACGAAGAGGTAATCGCCGATCAGCAGCGTCGCCATCATCGAGCCGGACGGGATGTTGAACGGTTGAAACAGGAAGGTCCGGATCAGCACCGCGATGATCAAGGCGTGGACGACCACGCGCACGATTTCGGCGAATCCGCCTTCCTTCCGCTTTTGTTCGGTCGTGGTCACGCGCATCGGCCTCTGAGCTTTCTTCGGGCGCCGCCCTCGCGTCCTTGTAGCCGCTGGTGGCGGTCGGCGCAACGAAAGGCGGTCGATTTGCGGCAATTTGCGGACGCGCGTGCGCCAAGAGGCAAACCATTGCGTGGGCAAGCTTTTCGGACGCCGTCCGCCGCCCCTATGGCGTTCCCGGATAGGTGCTCTTCTTCAAGAGCCGGGCCAGATGCGCCGCGTTCGACGCAAGCATCGCGGTCACGCGGGCGACCTGCTTCGGCGCCGTCCTGAAGTCCTTGTATTCCTTGTCGCCCATCGCCTCGCCGACCCAATAGGTCACGCCGCCGGCCGGAATCGTGAAGCCCACTTCGGTCAGCGCCTGCTGCAATTCAGCCGCGCAATGGTGCGCGCCATCCTCGTTGCCGACGACGACCACGACGCCGACCTTGCCGTAGGACGGCATGCGGTCATGGTCGTCGGTCTCATCGAGAAAGGCATCCATGCGCTCCATCACGCGCTTGGCGACGCTCGAGGGCTGGCCGAGCCAGATCGGCGTCGCGATCACCACGATGTCGGCATTGAGAACGCGCTGGCGCAGCGCCGGCCAGTCATCGCCCTCGCCTTCATCCGATTTGACGCCCGGCTTGATGTTGTGATCGACCGCACGGACGATCGAACCCTCCGCGCCATGCTCCGCGAGCGCCTCGAGGAGCTGTTCGAGCAGTGTCTGCGTGGAGGACTTCTCCTTGCCCTGCACGCTCTTGAGACTGCAGTTGAACGCCAGGACCTTGAGCTTGGAGTCCTTGAGCTTGCGCGACGCCATGGCGGACCTCAGGCGTCGCCGCTGGTCGCGAGCGTCGGACGGAATCTCGGCGCGGCGGACGCGACTGCGGGCTCGGAATTCTTCTGCGGCTTGCGCCGGCCCATGGTCCAGTTGAAGCTGATGCGGACTTCCGGGTTGGGCACCGTCCAGCAGGCGCCGTCCGCGTCCATGAACACGACCCATTGCAGGTGCGCCTCGGGGCCGTAGTCGATGACGAAATGCGCGAGCCCCGGACCTTTCGGGGTCTCCATGTGCAGGGGCGGATTGAGCTGGACCAGCATCGTGGGCTCCCGGTGACTGCGCACGAAAACGACGCAGCCGCGGGTTAGTTCCGGCCTCAGCCCGCCTGTGGCTCCGCCGAGATGATGACGAAGGCCTGCGCCAGCGGATATTCGTCCGTGATGGTGAGGTCGATGCGCGCGACGTGGCCGGCCGGCGTCAGTTTCGCGAGCCGCGCCGCGGCGCCCCCGGTGAGCTGCATCGTGGGGCGGCCGGACGGCAGGTTCACGACCCCCATGTCGCGCCACCACACGCCCGCCCGCATGCCGGTGCCGAGCGCCTTGGCGCAGGCCTCCTTGGCGGCGAAGCGCTTAGCATAGGTCTCGACGCGCTTGGCGCGGCGCTCGGCGCGTGCGCGCTCGACGTCGGTGAAGATGCGCGCGAGGAAACGCTCGCCGTGACGTTCGATCACCTTCTCGACGCGGCGGATGTCGACGATGTCCTGCCCGATGCCGATGATCATGCGAGATCCATCATGACGGCCCCGCGAGCCGCGCCCGGCCGCGCTCCATCGCGGCGCGCATCGCCTTGACGGTCTCGGCGAGCCCGCCGAACAGCGCTTCGCCAATGAGGTAGTGCCCGATGTTGAGCTCGACGATTTCGGGGAGCGCCGCGATGGTCTCGGCGGTGCGGTAGTCGAGCCCGTGGCCGGCATGCACTTCGAGGCCGAGGCGCCGCGCGCGATCCGCGCCGTCCTTGATGCGCTGCAACTCGGCCGCCGCGATCGCCGGACGGTGCTCGGCGACCGCCTCGCACCAGGCGCCGACATGGATCTCGATCACAGGCGCGCCGAGCGCCGCCGCGGTCTCGATCTGGCGCGGATCGGCCGCGATGAACAGCGAAACGCGGATGCCGGCGGCCTTGAGCTCGGCGACGACCGGCGCCAGCACGTTGTGCTGACGCACCGCATCGAGGCCGCCCTCGGTGGTCAGCTCCTGGCGCCGCTCCGGCACGATGCAGGCCGCGTGCGGGCGCGTCTTGAGCGCGATGCCGACCATCTCGCGGGTTGCCGCCATCTCCAGATTGAGCGGGCGCGACAGCTGCGCCTTGAGCCGCACGAGGTCGTCGTCGCGGATATGCCGGCGATCCTCGCGCAGGTGCGCCGTGATGCCGTCCGCCCCGGCCGCGACCGCGATCAGCGCCGCCTTGACGGGATCGGGGTGCTCGCCGCCGCGCGCGTTGCGAATGGTGGCGACGTGATCGATGTTGACGCCGAGGCGGAGGGGAGCGGCTTTCGGCAATTTACCGACCTGCTGTTGCGTTTTGCGCGCGCCTACGCATTCAGCCGCTCGACGTTCGACACCACGTCCTTGGCCCGAAGCTGCGCGATGATCGCGTTGAGGTGCTTGAGGTCGTAGACCTCGAGGTCGATCGTCAGCTCGGTGAAATCCGGCGCGCGGCGCGTCATGCGGATATTGTCGATGTTGCCGTCGTGCTCGGCGATGACCTGGGCGACCTGAGCGAGCGAGCCCGGCTCGTTGACCGAATGCACCTTGATCTGCGCCGGGAAGCGTTGCGGGCTCTTCTCCTCCACGTCCCAACGCACGTCGAGCCAGCGCTCCGGCGTGTCCTCGAACGCTTTGAGCGCCGGCGACTGGATCGGATAGATCGTGATCGCCTCCCCCGGCGTCATGATGCCGACGATGCGGTCGCCCGGCACCGCGCCGCCGTCCGGCGCAAAGCGAACCGGAAGCTCGCCGCTGACGCCGCGGATCGGGATCGCGCCGTCCGCCTCGCCTTCCGGCACCTTGAAGATCAGCGATTTCGCCTTGCGCAGCCCGAACCAGCCGCTCTCGGCCTTGGGGATCAGCGTGCGGGGCGCGCGATCCTCCTTGTAGTCCGGGTACATCGCGCGCGCGACGTCGGAGGCCTTCATCTCGGCGCGCCCGACGGCCGCCATCACTTCGTCGATCGAGCCGCGCGCGAGCCGCGGCAGCGCGCCTTGCAGCTTGTCGTCGGAGTAGTCCTTCTTGGCGCGCTGGAACAGCCGCTCCACGATGCGCCGGCCGAGGCCGACATATTGCTCGCGCACCGCGAAACGCGTCGCGCGGCGGATCGCGGCGCGCGCCTTGCCGGTGACCACGACGGATTCCCACGCCGCCGGCGGGGCAGCCTGCGCCTTCGAGGTGAGGATATCGACCTCGTCGCCGTTGGCGAG
>CAYZMR010000237.1:0-5695 GCA_964479515.1 uncultured Hyphomicrobiales bacterium
GTGAGCAGGCGGGCGCCGACGCGCGCGAGCGAGGCGTTGCCGAGCGCGAGGCCCGCCGCATACAGCGCGGCCGAGAAGATGCCGAGCGCCATCAGCGTCGCCGAAGCCGGTTCGCCCGCGACGAATTGCGGCTCGCCGAGCATATAGAGCACGCCGGCCGCCAGCACCGCGACCGCCGAGGCCGCGACCACCACGCGGCGCGAGGCCGACAGCGCGGCCTCGAGCGGAATGACCACCAGCCAGACGGCCGCGAACGACGCGATGCCGCCGGTCGCCATCGCGATCGTGGCGATCAGCGCCGCGAGCGCGCAGGAGGAGATCATGTAGGCCTGCTCGTAACGGCCCGTGCGCGACAGGTAGCCGGCCGTGATGACGGGCGCCGCGAGCCACGCGTAGATGAAGATCTCGAGCGTGTTCGGCGCGCCGCGCAGCGCGAGATGGATCGGCAGCGCGGTCAGCGCCAGGAGGCCGCCGATCAGTCGCGGCGCGATGAACGCGCGATGGCGCGCCGCGGTCAGCGGATCGCGCCGCGCCGACGGATGCACCAGCGAATCGATATAGGCGCTAACTTGCGCGAACAGGCTCACGTGATTGTTGCACGTCCGGTCGAGGACGCGCTCCCCGTCTTTGTGATTCTGATCGTCGCAGAGGGCGCTTAAACGAACGCTAAGGAGACGGTGGCGCGGCACCGAAGCCGCGCGCGCGAGCGCCTGCGCCGCCAAATCATCGGCGCTTTCGTGCGGAATGGTGAACGCTCCGTTGCCGGATGATGTCGCGACGGCGGCAATCTCGCGGCACGACTTTCTTAACGAAGAAAATCGTTCGAATTTTAGGAAAAGCTGGCCAAAATCCGCGCCATGACGCGAACCCGGCTTTCAAACGCCCCTGCTAGCTTGCCCGCAACCACGGTGAAAACGCCGTGGCGTACAAAGGGCAGGGTCATGATGTTTCTCATCCGTACGGCGTTCTGGCTCAGCGTTGCGATCCTGCTGCTGCCGACGCCGGCCTCGCAGCAGGCGGGCGAGCCCAAGGTCGGGCCGGCGCAAGCCGTCTCGGCCGCGACCGCGGCGGTCTCCGACATGCGCGGATTCTGCACGCGCCAGCCGGAGGCGTGCGAGGTCGGTTCGCAGGCGCTGACCCAGTTCGGCTACAAGGCGCAGGCGAGCGCGAAGTGGCTGTACGAACTCATCAGCGCCAAGATGGCCCCGGAGCGCGCTAGCCCCGCGGCGGCCGAGCCGAGCGCGCCCGCCGCCGAGGTCACGCCCTCGCAGCACACGCTCACGCCGAACGACGTCGCGCCCGCCTGGCACGGCCCGCAGCCGGGCCGGCAAGCCGACGCAAGGCGGCCGGGCTAAGAGCTCAGCGTAATCGGCACCACGACCGCGAAGCGCACCGCGCGCATCGGCGGCGACGAGCTGCGGTGGTAGGCGCCGTCTTGCAGGCCGAACACCAAGCCCGACTGGAAGCAGGCCTCGTCCTCGATCGGCACGCCGCGCAGGAAGACCTCGCGCGCCTGCGCATCCTCGATCTCGGCGGCGACCGCCGTGCGCACCGCCCCGGGCCTCGGATCGATCGCCGCAGCCTCGCGCACGGCCGTCTCCGCATAGGGTCCGATCGCGCGGGCGAGATGCGATACGATCCGCTCGATCGCCATGTTGCGGCTTGACAGCACCGTGTGCCGCTCATGCGCGGCGCCGTCGTGCCATGGCGTGCCGGAGACTTCCCGGACCTCGCCCTCGACCAGCAGGAACAGCGAGAAATCCGTGATGCGGTGCGGCCGCATGATCCGCTCGCCGTCCGCATAGCAGAGCGCCGGTCCGCAGGCCGCGATGGTCCGGCCCATCAGATCGGGGCTAAGTCCGGGCGCGAGCACGACCGGTTGCAGGCCGACATCCGGCAGAGCGGCGAGCTGGTCGAGGCGCACGCCCTTGAACGCCTCCGTCTTCCACAGCGCCCCGGGGTTGGGTGCGGGCGCGGCGCCGGGCTGACCCATCCACGGGATGTTCTCGCGCTGGAACACGTACCAGAGGCGCGACATCAGCATGGCCTGCGCCGATACGAGGTCGTGCGGCCGCCGCACCCAATAATTGACGCGATAGCCGACGCTTCCCTCGCCGTAGCGATACTCGGCGGGGGCGAACTGCACCGGATGCGCCGGGTCGACGCCCGGGATGTCGTGGATCGCTTCGACCAGGACCTGGCCGACGCGATGCGGCGGCTCAGCCAAGGCCGCCGTGATGATGATCTCGGCGCGCGCCGGCTGGTCGCCGCGGATGACGTCGATCTGGCCGTCAGCGATGCGCGCGTTCGGGATGATGACGACCGCGCCGTCGCGCTTATGCCCGACGATCGAGCGCCACGACATCGACATCACCTCGATCGGCTGCTGATCGAGGATGATGACGTCGCCGACGCGCAGCACGCGGTCGAGCTGTAGCGTCGACCCGGCGACCAGGCCGCCGACCGTCGACTGCGTCGCAAGGCCGACGATCGCGGTCGCGATGAACGACGTCGTCAGCAGCGCGGTTGCGTTGGTGCCGAGCGCCGCGAGGATGACCGAGACCACCACGAAGGCGACAACCGCGTAGATGATGCCGCGCTGCAGCCCGGTCGTGTCGCGGTCGAGCAGCGCGGAGGCGACCGCCATGACGAGGCGGCCGATCGTGAGCACGAGGAACAGCGCGGTCGCGACCCACGCGACCCAGAGCAGCACCTGCGCGGTGCTCACCCCGCCGAACACCCGATAGTCGCCGGACAGCGCATAGAGCGCCCATAGGCCCGCGGTGAGCGCGAACAACCCGACCAATGAGACGAGGCGGACCATGGCGTCAGTCCTGCGGCGCCGAATCCGTCGGCGCGAGGCGCCGCAGCGCCTTCATCAAGCTCGTGCGCAGCCGCCCGATCGCTTCGCCGAGCTCCTGGATCTCCTTCGTCCCGGAGACCGGGATGGCGGCGCGGTCGTTGGTCGTGATGCTCGCGGCCTCGGCCCGCTGCGCGAGCTCGCGCAGCGGACGCACGAGCGTCATCTGCAGCGTATAGGTCAGCGCGAAATAGGTGACGATGAAGACGAGGAGCAATCCGCCGGCGAGGCTGATCGCGAGCTCGACGCTGCCCTTGAGCTCCTCGGCGATCGGAACGGTAAGCGTCTGCACGCCGATCGCCTCGTTGAGCTTCCAGCCGAACCCGTTGCTCGGGCCGTATTTCGTCACCATCGCGGGCGGCGCCTTGTCGGGCGTCGAATGGCAGACCAGGCAGGCGGCGTCCGTGATGCGGATCGGGCGCGCCAGATAGAACACCGCTCCCGCGTCGGTCTCGCGAATGCCGGTCAGCTCCTCGAGCTTGGCGTCGGAGCGGAAGCGGTCGATGAGCTCGACCTCGACCGGGGTCGGCCGGTCGTTCGGATTGGTCGGGTTGAGCGCCGGCTCGCGATAGCTGTAGGCCGGGTTCATGCCCTGCACGCGCTTGTAGACGCTCTGCGCGGCGAATGCCGGTACGCTGGTCTCATAGAACTGGTTGGTCGGCGCCTTGGAGACGTCGGGCAGGACCTGGTCCTGCGTATAGTTGCGGATCGCGACCGCGGTGTTGAGCACGAGGCGCGCCTTCTCGGTCGCGCGCGTGATCGCGTCGTGGCGCAGCAGCATGTAGGCGCCGCCGGAGCCGATGATCACGACGACGACGAAGATCGGAATCAGGATCAACCGAATCGTTGCGACGGCGGAGGTTCGGTTCAAGTTTCGGTCCTCCGTTTCGACGTCCGACGTTCGATCATGGTAATGCTTTCGAGCCGCAAAATAGGCTGCGCTGACGCGACGACAACACACTTTGGGACCATCTTAGGATCATCGCCAAAGCCGCGCCTACCTTGACATAATTACGCTTCGAGCGCATATGAGCACCATCGGTATTGGCCGAATGACTGGGCCGCTTCGCTTCGTCTCTGACAGGCGCGCACGTTTCAGACACTTATCCAAAATCGAACGAACCGGGACTGTGGTCCGCGAGGAATCGCGCACACGGTCTCACACGTGCATCGCAACTGAAGGGACTTTCTATGAACAAGGGAACCGTGAAGTGGTTCAACAGCCAGAAGGGCTTCGGCTTCATTCAGCCGGAGACCGGTGGCAGCGACGTTTTCGTGCACATCAGCGCCGTCGAACGCGCCGGCATGAGCACGCTCAATGAAGGCCAGAAGCTGACCTTCGACGTCGTCGCGGACCGCCGCACTGGCAAGTCTGCGGCCGAGAACCTGCGCACCGAGTAACGGACGCGCAATGAACCATTGCGCTTTGACCACGGAAGTACTGGCAGAGTTGATGGTTCGCAGTCCCGCGCCCTGGGTCACCGGGTCGCGGGATTATTTTTGTCTTCAGGGTCGCGCGCAGCCTCGGCGGCGCGGGGCCTCACGCCAGACGGGGAGGAACGGGGGATGACGTCGTCGAAAAGTCCCGAGCAGCGGATGCTGGCGGACATGAAGAAAGCCGGCCGCGATCGCGAGGCGCTTGCCGCCGTTCGCGACTACAAGGCCGAGGGCGCCCGCGTCGATGCGAATACCGCGCGGCTGCGCGCGATGCGACTCGAGAAAGAGGCGGCCGAGGCGGAAAAGCCGGTCGCCGCACCCGCGCCCAAGAAGAAGGCCGCGAGCAAAGCCGCCGCGCCACGCGTCCGCAGCCGGTCGAAGACCGAGGCTTGAGCGCCACGGCGCGGTTCGCCGGCGTTGTCCACAGGCGCTCCGGAAAATAATCACCCTCGCTAGGAATGTATTGACAGCGTCGCGCTGCTCCTGTAGCAAAGGCGCACGCTCCACAATTGTGATTGAGACGAACGCGGCCGTCCAAGGTTGACGCCCCGCCGCGCGTCTCACTGCGTCGCCAAACAAACCACCGGAGGGTCGCTTGACCGCGCAGCGCAAAGCTGTCGCGCACGACGTCGTCGTGCGCGCACGCAACGATTATCTCGCCAACAAGCCGGTGCGGCAGATCTGCGCCGACACCGGGCTATCGACCGGGATGCTCTACGCCGTCCTCGCCGGAGAGCGCGGGCCGGACCCGCTGGCGCCGATCGCGCGCCGTCGCCCGATGCTCGGCACGCAGGCGCGCGAACTTCCGGGCGGCCGTGGCGCGCTGGTCGCGCGATTGTGGAGCACCGCGGAGCGGCAGGTGCGCGAGATCGAGAAGCGCCTGCGCGGCGGGCGGCAGGAACCGACCGAGCGCGAGCGCGACGCGCGCGTGCTTGCCACGCTGGTGCGCACCTTGCGCGACCTCAACGCCTTCGACGAAGCGAACAGAGCCGCGGGAGCAGCCATGGATCCGGAAGAGAATGACGACATGCCCGCCGACATCGACGAATTCCGTAACGAACTTGCGCGCCGCATTAACGCGTTTGTCGACGGAAGAACTGGTGGCCGAGTTCCTGCCGGAACTGAAACGGCGGACGAGTGAACGTTTCAACGGCGACTGGATCTCGCTCGCGCATCAGCATCAGATGCCGCCCGACACCGCGCAGAGCGGCGTGCCCTGGACCACATGGCTTCTGCTCGGCGGACGCGGCGCCGGCAAGACCCGCGCCGGCGCCGAATGGGTGAGGGCGCTCATCCATGGCGTGTCGCCCTTCGCGGACGCGCCGATCTCGCCGATCGCGCTCGTCGGCGAGACCGAGCACGAGGTGCGCGAGGTGATGATCGAGGGCGTGTCCGGCC
>CAYZMR010000238.1:0-3614 GCA_964479515.1 uncultured Hyphomicrobiales bacterium
CGGCTCCTGCAGCAGTTCCCGTTCGAGGCCGACGTCGCGGCGCGTTTCGAGGTGCTGGAAGAGCGCACGCAGTCCGAGCTGATCGACCGGTTGCGGATGGCGGTGCTGTTGCAGGCCGCCGCCAATCCCGAGAGCGATCTCGGCCGCGCGCTTGCCATCGCCATCACGGCGGCGGCCGATCAGACCTTCAACGAGATGATCGTCGAGGCGATCGCGCGACGCGACGAACTGACCGCGTGGATCGAGAAGGCCGGAAGCGTCGCCGCCGCGATCGACGGTCTCGCCCGATCGCTCGGCGTAGCGAGGGACGATTCCATCGAACGCGTCGAAGCCGACATTGTCGACGGCCCGTATTTTCCGATTGCCGAATGGGTCGGCGCCGCCGCCTTGTGCCGGGCCGGTTCCAGCAACGACCAGAAGCAATGTGAGCGCCTGACGGCGGCCGCGGCGGCGAGCGGCGCAGCGCGGATCGATAGCTATTTGGAGGTTTTCTTCACACAGAAGTCCGAGCTGCGCGGCAGCTTTATCACGTCATCGCTGGCAAAAAAGCATCCCGACCTCGCCAGGCAACTCGACCACGAGAAGGGCCGCGTCGGCGATCTTCTTCACCGCCGCCGCGCCGTCGAGACGCGCGACCGCACGGCCGCGCTGGTCACGATCGCGGCCGAGATGATCGCGCGTTATGGCGCCGAGAAGGACCGTCGCGGGCTACTCGACTATGACGATCTGATCGACAAGGCGCTGCATCTCCTGACCGAGCAACGCGCCCAATGGGTGCATTACAAGCTCGATCTCGGCGTCGATCACCTGCTGATCGACGAAGCGCAGGACACGAGCCCGAAGCAATGGGAGATCGTGAAGCGGCTCACCGCCGAGTTCTGGGCCGGGAAAGGCGCGCGCGAGGTGACGCGCTCGATCTTCGCGGTCGGCGACGAGAAGCAGTCGATCTTCTCGTTCCAGGGCGCCGCCCCGGCGCAGTTCGAGCAGAACAAACGCCATTACGCGGGTGCGCTGGAGGCGGCGGATATGCGCTTCGCCGACGTGAGGTTTCGGTACTCGTTCCGCTCGGCGCCGCTTGTTCTTGGCGCGGTCGATCTCGTGTTCCGGCAACCCGAAGCTTTCGCCGGGCTGACCGAAGTCCCAGGCGGGACCGTGCACGAAGCGGTGCGCGCCAATGCGCCCGGCACGGTCGAGCTTTGGGAGATGATCGAGCCCGACCCGAAGATCAAGCTCGAAGGCTGGGATGCGCCGTTCGACGAGAACACCGAGACGAGCCCGCGCGTGCGGCTCGCGCGCAAGGTCGCCCGCAGCGTCAAGACCTGGATCGAGCGTGGCGATCCCGTCGGCGACGGCGAACGGCGCCACGCGACGCGGCCGGGCGACGTGCTCGTGCTGGTGCGCCAGCGCGGCGCGCTGTTCAACGCGATCCTCTACGAGCTCAAGCGCGCGAACATCGCGGTCGCGGGTGCGGACCGGCTGATGCTGACCGAGCATATCGCGGTGATGGACCTGATGGCGCTCGCGGATGCGCTGCTGCTGGCCGACGATGACCTCGCGCTCGCGAGCGTGCTGAAAAGCCCGCTGTTCGGCGTGACCGAAGAGCAGCTCTTCGCGCTCGCCTACGGGCGCAAAGGCTCGCTGCTGGCGGCGCTGCGCGAAAAAACCTCCGACCTCGAGTTCGTGAACGTCAATGCGCGGCTGGAGCGCTATGCCGCCTGGGCCGCCGCCTCGCCATTCTCCTTCTATTCGCGCGTGCTCGGTGCCGATGGCGGGCGCGCGCGGTTCTACGCGCGGCTCGGGCCCGAGGCGGCCGACGCGCTCGACGAATTCCTCGAGCACGCGCTGATCTATGAGCGGCACGAAGCGCCGACCTTGCAGGGTTTCGTTGCTTGGCTGCGCGCGGGCGAAACGCTGGTGAAGCGCGATATGGATATCGCGCGCGACGAGGTGCGCGTGATGACCGTGCACGGCGCGAAGGGGCTCGAAGCGCCGATCGTGATCCTGGCCGATACGACCACGCCGCCGAAGGGACCGAAGGAGCCGCGATGGCTCGCACTCCCGGTGCCGAGCGCCGCGCCCGGGACGCCTCACCGGCTGGTGTGGGCGGGGCGCAAGGCGGATGACGTCGCGCCGGTCGCGGCGGCACGGGCCGAAGCGGTAAGGGCAGCGGAAGACGAATACCGGCGGCTCCTCTACGTGGCGCTGACGCGCGCGGCCGATCGGCTGGTGGTCGCGGGCTCGCGTGGTGTGCAGAAGGCCCCGGACGGCTGCTGGTATCGACTAATCGAGAGCGCGTTGAAGCCCGACGCCATCGAGGAACCGGCCGACGACGGCGACGGCAAGGTCTGGCGCTGGCGCAAAGCGGCGGCCGAGGAGCCCGAAACACCCTTGCCGGCGATCGCCGAAGCGCCGGCCCCCGGTCCCCTGCCCGACTGGCTGACCCACGACGCACCGGCCGCGCGGGAGATCGCACGCGCCATCGCGCCGTCCACGGCCCGCGCGGGTTCGCAGGCCACCGGGAGCGACCACAGGGCGCTCGCGCGCGGCCGCGCCGTGCACCGGCTGCTACAGGCGCTGCCCGCGATCCCGCCCACGCGGCGCGCCGCGGCCGCGCGGCACTATGTCTCGCGCGACGGCACGGGGTTCAGCGATGCCGAATGCGCCGCGATGGTGGCCGAGGTTTTCGCGGTGCTCGACGATTCACGCTTTGCATCGCTGTTTGCGCCCGGCAGCCGGGCGGAGGTGCCGATCGTCGGGCGCGTGACGATCGATGGACGGCCGGTCGCGGTCTCGGGCGTCGTCGACCGCCTGGCGGTCAGCGAGGCGGCCGTGCTGATCGCCGACTACAAGACCGACCGCGTCCCGCCGCGCCGCCTCGAGGACATCCCGGCCGAACATGTGATGCAGCTCGCGCTCTACCGGGCGGTACTCGGGCGGGTCTATCCGGGCCGGGAGGTGCGCGCCGCGCTGGTCTGGACCGGGGGGCCGAATCTGATGGAAATCCCCGCGTCCGCGCTCGATGCGGCGCTGTCAAGGGTCGCCTGAGAGGCTGGATACCCAACCGCGGGGAGCGCCTTGACGCTTGAGGTGGGCGTCCATACGTTCGGTCCTCATCCGGGGCGCCCGGCGCGCCCAATAGCAAAAGACGCGACAAGCCGCGACATAAGAGGTGCGCCATGAGCGTTTCAAAGGTGTCTGATTCGAATTTCGAGAGCGAGGTGCTCAAGAGCACCGAGCCGGTGGTGGTGGACTTCTGGGCCGAATGGTGCGGCCCGTGCAAGATGATCGCGCCAGCCCTGGAGGAGCTCTCGGGCTCGCTCGGCGGCAAGGTCAAGATCGTCAAGCTCAATGTCGACGAGAACCCCGCGACGGCAGCCAAATACGGCATCATGTCGATCCCGACGCTGATGCTGTTCAAGAACGGCGAACTTGCCTCGCGCCAGGTCGGCGCCGCGCCGAAGCAGAAGCTCGAGGCGTGGATCACGTCGTCCACGGCGGCTTAAGTCGCTGACACTGTACGGTTCGATTCAGCATCATGGCCGGGCTTGTCCCGGCCATTTGCGTTTGAGCCACTCACTCTGCCGTCATCCTGAGGTGCCGTCCGAAGGACGGCC
>CAYZMR010000238.1:3714-5691 GCA_964479515.1 uncultured Hyphomicrobiales bacterium
GGCCACGGATGTCGCCCTTCGAGGCTTCGCGATCTTCGATCGCTCGCACCTCAGGGTGACGCCCGCTACACCGGCTCCGTCCCATTCAGCGCCAGCACCTCGCCGGCGAGATAGAGCGAGCCCGTGATCAGCACGCGCGGCGGCACCTCGAAGCCGAGCCGGCCGATCGCCGAAAAAGCGTCTTCCAGGCTCGCCGCCGCGTCGGCCGGCATGCCGGCGCTGCGCGCGGCCGCCGCGATCTCCTCGGCCTCAACGCCCTTGTCCTGATGGATCGGAACGCCGAACACGCGGCGTACCAGCCCAGTGAAATTGCACAGGAAGGCGTCGCGGTCCTTGGTGGTCAGCATGCCGACGAGGAGCACCAGCGGGCGCGATACGCGCTCCTCCAGATCGCCGAGCGCCGCGGCGATCGCGCGCCCGCCCTCGGCATTGTGGCCGCCGTCGAGCCAAAGCTCGGCACCCGCCGGCAGGAGCGCGGGCAGCCGCCCCGTGGTCAGGCGCTGCAGCCGGGCCGGCCATTCGGCCTTCATCAAGCCCTGCTCGACCGCCTTGATCGGGATGCGGACCGCGGCGGCGCGCAGGGCCGCGATGGCGGTGCCGGCATTGTCGAACTGATGGCGGCCGAACAGCTTTGGCGGCGGCAGGTCGAACAGGCCCTCCTCGTCCTGATAGACGAGGCGGCCGTGCTCCATGCTCGACGTCCAATGCTGGCCCGCCGCATAGAGCGGCGCCCGCACGCGCGCGGCCTGCCGCTCGATCACGGCGAGCACGGCGTCGGACTGCGGCGCGATCACGGCCGGCACGCCATTGCGCAGGATGCCGGCCTTCTCGGCCGCGATGGCCTCCACCGTCGCGCCAAGGAACTCGACGTGATCCATCGATACCGGCGTGACGACGCAAGCCAACGGTCGCTCGATCACGTTGGTGGCGTCGAGCCGGCCGCCGAGGCCGACTTCGAGCAGCAGCATGTCGGCCTGATGGCGCGCGAACAGCACGAACGCCGCCGCGGTCTCGATCTCGAAGATAGTGATCGGCTCGGCGCCGTTGGCGCGCTCGCATTCGGCGAGCGCGTCGGCGAGCTCGGCGTCGGAGACGAGCGCGCCACCGCCAGCGCGGCCCAGCCGGAAGCGCTCGTTGATACGCACCAGGTTGGGCGACGTATAGACGTGCACGCTCTTGCCGGCGGCTTCCAGCATCGCGCGCAGGAACGCGATGGTCGAGCCCTTGCCGTTGGTGCCGGCGACATGGATCACCGGCGGCACGCGCCGCTCGGGGTGGCCGAGCCGCTCCAGCACGCGATGCATCCGGTCGAGCGACAGATCGATGCGCTTGGGATGCAGCGCCAGCAGGCGCGCCAGTATGGAATCGACGGGGGTCATGACCAGCGTGTCATTCCGGGCGCGGGCGCGGCCCCGCTCACATGCTGGTCGTCGCCGGGACCGGCAAGGTCTCGACGATCGCTGGCGGCGCCGGAGGCGCGGGCGCTGCGGCCTTGGTCAGGATGCGGCAGAGCCGCGCCAACATGGACCGCAGCTCGTGGCGATGCACCACCATGTCGACCATGCCATGCTCTTTGAGGTATTCGGCGCGCTGGAAGCCGTCGGGCAGCTTCTCGCGGATGGTCTGCTCGATCACGCGCGGACCCGCAAAGCCGATGAGCGCGCCCGGCTCGGCGATGTGCACGTCGCCGAGCATCGCGTAGGACGCCGTGACGCCGCCCGTGGTCGGATTGGTCAGCACCACGATGTAGGGCTTGTTCGCCTCGCGCAGGGTTTCGACCGCGACCGTGGTGCGGGGAAGCTGCATCAGCGCGAGGATGCCTTCCTGCATGCGCGCGCCGCCCGAGGCCGCGAACATGATGAACGGCGTGCCCTTCAGCGCGGCCGTGTCGAGGCCCTTGATCACGGCCTCGCCCGCCGCCATGCCGAGCGAGCCGCCCATGAAGTCGAAATCCTGCACGCCGATCACGATCGGCAG
>CAYZMR010000239.1:0-5686 GCA_964479515.1 uncultured Hyphomicrobiales bacterium
GCACCGTCACGGCCGGCATCGTCTCGGCGCGCGGGCGCGACATCGGCGCCGGCCCGTATGACGACTTCATCCAGATCGACGCGCCCGTGAACAAGGGCAATTCCGGCGGACCGACGTTCGACGTCGAAGGCAACGTGATCGGCGTCAACACCGCGATCTACTCGCCGTCCGGCGGCTCGGTCGGCATCGCCTTCGCGATCCCCGCCGATACCGTGCGCAACGTGGTGCTGCAGCTCAAGGAGAAGGGCTCGGTCACGCGCGGATGGATCGGCGTGCAGATCCAGCCGGTCAGCGCCGATATCGCCGACAGCCTCGGCCTGAAGAAAGCGGAAGGCGCTCTGGTCGCAGAACCGCAGGCCGACGGCCCCGCCGCCAAGGCCGGCATCCTGTCCGGCGACGTCATCATCTCGGTGAACGATCAGCCGGTGAAGGACGCGCGCGACCTCGCTCGCAAGATCGGCGCGCTGCCGCCAAA
The DNA here is from genome assembly GCA_964479515.1 of uncultured Hyphomicrobiales bacterium. Taxonomy (GTDB): domain Bacteria; phylum Pseudomonadota; class Alphaproteobacteria; order Rhizobiales; family Xanthobacteraceae; genus PALSA-894. Next base: position 476 of record CAYZMR010000239.1, read on the forward strand.
CACCAGCGTCCGGCTCGGCATCATCAGCAAGGGCGCCGAGAAGACCGTGACGTTGACGCTCGGCGAGCTGCCGCGCGAGCAGCGCCAGGCCACGCGCGACACCAGTCAGGACGATCGCGACAGCAGCAACGGTACGACCCAGTTGCCGCGTCTCGGTCTCTCGCTCGCTCCGGCCAACAAGGTCGACGGCGCCGGCAGCGAAGGCGTCGCGATCACGCAGGTCGATCCCGACGGCCCGGCGGCGGCGCAAGGCTTCCGCACCGGCGACGTCATCCTCGATGTCGGCGGCAAGCGCGTCGCGTCCCCTGATGACGTGCGCAAGGCTCTCGCCGACGCGCGCACCGGCGGCAAACGTACCGTGCTGCTGCGCGTGAAGTCGGGTGAAGGAACTCGTTTCGTCGCGGTCCCGCTCGGCCGCGGATAATTCGTCGCGCCCGCTTGAAAGCGGGCGCCGAGTACACAAGTTCGGGGCGTCCCGCCGGCAATCGTCGCCCCCGTCGGCGGAGCGAACCCGGGGGACGGGTGTAACAGCCCGTCCCCACTGACTACGACCCGGCCCCGGCCTTCCCCGTGCCCCCCAACCGGGCCGGGTCGAATAGGGGGCGGCGGAGCCCCCTCCGCCGCCCCCGACTTTTTGGGCTGGGGAGACGCCGCGCATGGACCGCAACAATTCGATAGAATTCGCGCCTCGAACGGCTGAGTCCTCCATGCGCCTGCTCATCATCGAAGACGACCGCGACGCCGCGGAGTACCTGGTCAAGGCTTTCCGCGAGGTCGGCCACGTCGCCGATTCGGCGGCCGACGGCGAGGACGGGCTCGCGCTCGCGCTCGACGGCGCCTACGACGTGCTGATCGTCGATCGCATGCTTCCCAAGCTCGACGGCCTCTCGGTCATCGGCGCGTTGCGGGCGAAGAAAGTCGAGACGCCGGTACTCATCCTCTCGGCGCTCGGCCAGGTCGACGACCGCGTACGCGGCTTGCGCGCGGGCGGCGACGACTATCTGTCGAAGCCCTACTCCTTCAGCGAGCTGCTGGCACGCGTCGAAGTGCTCTCGCGCAGGCGGGGGCTGCGCTCGGAGGAGACGAGCTATCGCGTCGGCGACCTCGAGCTCGATCGCCTGTCGCACCGCGTGGTGCGCGGCGAGACCGAGATCGACTTGCAGCCGCGCGAATTCCGCCTGCTCGAATATCTGATGAAGCACGCGGGCCAGGTGGTGACGCGCACCATGCTGCTGGAGAACGTGTGGGACTACCACTTCGATCCGCAGACCAACGTCATCGACGTGCATATCTCGCGGCTGCGCTCCAAGATCGACAAGGGATTCGCGCAACCGCTGCTGCATACCGTGCGCGGCGCCGGGTACATGGTCCGTGACGGCGCTCGGTAAGCTTGTCCGCTCGACGGCGTTCCGCCTGACGCTCGTCTACCTCACGGTATTCGCGCTCTACGCCGCCTCGCTCATCGCGTATTTCGCGCTCAACACCGACCGCCTCATCGTCGAGCAGATCAACGAGACGGTCGATTCCGAGATCGCCGGCTTGACCGAGCAATTCACGCTCGGTGGGCTGCGCAGCCTCGTGCTGATCGTCGAGAACCGCTCGCTGCGGCCGGGCTCGAGCGTCTATCTGGTCACCGCGCCGACCGGCCAGGCGCTCGCCGGCAATGTCGGTTCGCTCGCCCCCGGCGTGCTCGACAAGGTCGGCTGGTCGGAGACGGTCTATCGCCGGCTCGACGAGCAGGAAGGCGCCCAGCACAGCGCGCTGGTGCATGTCGTGCTGCTTTCCAACAGCTTCCGCCTGCTGGTCGGACGCGATCTCGAAGAGCGCCAACGTGTGCGCCAGATCATCATCGCGGCGGCGCGCGGGTCGGTCGCGCTTGTCGTCGTGCTGGGCTTGGGCGGCGGGTTCTTCGTCGCGCGGCGCGTGCTGCGGCGTTTCGACGCGATGACGGCGACGACGCAGACGATCATGGCGGGCGATCTCTCCGGCCGCTTGCCCGTCACCGGGACCGGCGACGAGCTCGACCGCCTCGCGATCAACCTCAACGCCATGCTCGATCGCATCGAGGCGCTGATGCATGGCCTGAAAGAGGTTTCCGACAACATCGCGCACGATCTCAAGACGCCGCTGACGCGGCTGAAGAACCGCTGCGAGGCGGCGCTACGCAGTGCGCATAGCGAAACCGAATACCGCGCGGCGCTTGACGACATGATCGATGAATCCGACGGGTTGATCCGCACCTTCGACGCGCTGCTGATGATCGCGCGCGCCGAATCCGGTCAGGCGCGCGACAACATGGCTGCGTTCGACGCCGCCGAAATTGCCCGCAACGTGGCCGAGCTTTACGAGCCGCTCGCCGACCAGCAAGGGCTGACGCTGAGCGTGGACGCGCCGGAGCCCGCGACGATCAGGGGCAACCGCGAGCTCCTGAGCCAGGCGCTGGCCAATCTCATCGACAATGCCATCAAATACGCCCGTCCGGCGGCGGGCGCGCCGAAGGGTGCGGTCGACGTCGTGCTCGCGGTGCGCGCCGAGGGTGATCATGTGCTGCTGACGGTTTCCGATCGCGGCCCGGGCATTCCGGAAGCTGACCGCAGCCGCGCGGTCGAGCGCTTCGTGCGCCTCGAGCAGAGCCGCTCGGAGCCGGGCTCCGGGCTGGGCCTCAGCCTCGCGGCGGCGGTCGCGCGCCTGCACGGCGGCGAATTGCGGATCGAGGACAATGCGCCGGGGCTGCGCGTGATCATCGCGCTGCCACGGATCCTGGCGGGGGATGCGGCTGCGGCGGTCTGACGCCGGGCTCCCTTTTCGCTCGTGGTTGAGCTAACCGTGGGGCGATGAATCGGCCGGTCAAACCGCCCAAGCGGGCGGATGCAAAAGCTGCCAGGACAATCGCCAAGGAAGCCGAGCAGGGCGGCCGCACGCTCGCCGCCATGCTCAGCGTCGCGCCGAAGCTGTCGGCGCCGAAGGAGGCGCGCGGCAAGCTTGACGCTTGGCTCGCCGATGTGGCGCGCACGGCGGCCGGCAAAGGCATCAAGCGGCTTGTGGCGGGGTCGGCCAAGACGCGCGACGTGCTCGCCGCGATCGCCGAGGCATCGCCCTATCTTTGGGGCCTCGTGGGCGCCGATCCGGAGCGCGCCTTCGCGTTGCTCGCGGCCGAGCCGGAAACGCGCTTTGCGGCGCTCCTCGCCGAGGTCACGCGCGCCTGTCGCGAGGCCGGCAGCGAAGACGGCGCCATGGCGGCGCTGCGGCACGCCAAGGGTGAGGCCGCGCTCCTGATCGCGCTCGCCGACATTGGCGGCGTCTGGCCGGTCGAGCGCGTGACCCGCGCGCTCACGCAATTCGCCGATGCGGCGGTCACGGCCGCATTACGCTTCCTGCTGCGCGGCGCGCTCGCGCAGGGAAAGCTTGAAGCGCGCGACCCCGCCGATCCCGAGACCGACTCCGGCTATGTCGTGCTCGCCATGGGCAAGATGGGCGCGTTCGAGCTCAACTATTCGAGCGACATCGATCTCATCGTGCTGTTCGACGAGAACGCGGGGGCGCTCGCCGCCGGCGTGGACCCGGCGCCATTCTACGTTCGCCTGACGCGCTCTCTGGTCAAGCTGCTGCAGCATCGCACGGTCGACGGCTACGTGTTCCGCGTCGATCTACGCCTGCGTCCCGATCCGGCCTCCACGCAGATCGCGATCTCGATTGCCTCCGCGCTGAACTACTACGAGAGCACCGGGCAGAACTGGGAACGCGCCGCCATGATCAAGGCGCGCCCCTGCGGCGGCGATCTGGCGCTCGGCGAGGCCTTCCTCAAGGAGGTGGCGCCGTTCATCTGGCGCAAATATCTCGACTACGGCGCGGTCGCCGACATCCACGCGATGAAGCGCCAGATGGCGGCCTACAAGGGCCACGACGAGATCGCGATCGAAGGCCACAACATCAAGCTCGGCCGCGGCGGCATCCGCGAGATCGAGTTCTTCGTGCAGACGCAGCAGCTCGTGGCCGGCGGTCGGCATCCCGAATTGCGCGGGCGGCAGACGCTCAGTGTCCTGGAGAAGCTCGGCGACGATCGCTGGATCTCGCCCGACGCCGTCCGCGACCTCGGCGATGCGTATCGTTTTCTGCGCGTCACCGAACACCGCCTGCAGATGGTGGCTGACGAGCAGACCCATACGCTGCCGGTCGAGCGTGCGGCGCTCGACCATTTCGCTCATTTTCTTGGGTATGCGGGGCGCGACGCGTTCGCGGCGGCGCTGCTCGAACATCTGCGCAAGGTGCAGCGCCACTACGCCCGCCTGTTCGAGGACGCGCCCGCCGCCGAAGCCTCCCGCCGCGCCCTCAAATTCCCCAAAGACGCCGACGACACCGAGACGCTCGACAAGCTCGCCGCCATGGGCTTCCACCGTCCGGTCGAGGTGTCGCAGGCGGTGCGCCGCTGGCTCTCGGGCGACTATCGCTCGCTGAAAAGCGAGTTCGCGCGCGCGCACCTCGCCGAGCTCGTGCCGGTGCTGATCGACCATCTCGCCCGCGCGGAGAATCCCGATCGCGCGCTCGCCGCGCTCGACCGCTTCCTCGGCGGCCTGCATGGCGGCGCTCGGCTCATCTCGCTGTTGCTGCGCAATCCCGACCTCGTGGCCCTGCTCGCGCTCGCGCTCGGCACCGCGCCGCGCATGGCCGACATCCTCGCGCTGCATCCGCAGGTGATGGATGCGCTGATCGAGCCGTCATTCTTCGGAGCGTTGCCCGATGCCAAAAAGCTCAGCACGGAATTCGCGGGGGCGCTGCGCGAGGCGCGCACCTATGAGGATTTCCTCGACCGCGCGCGCCAGTTCGGCCAGGAGCAGATGTTCCTGATCGGGGCGCGCATTCTCTCCGGCACGGTCTCGGCCGAGCAGGCGGGCGAAGCCTTCGCGCGGCTTGCCGACGTGATCATCCGCGCGGTGCATCGCACCGTCGAAGGGAATTTCGCTGCAACCCACGGCCGGCTCGCTCGCCAGGAGAGCGCGGTGCTCGCGCTCGGCAAGCTCGGTGGGCGCGAGATGACGGCGGCATCCGACCTCGATCTCATCATCGTCTACGACTTCGACGAGGGCCACCCACAGTCCGACGGGGCGCGGCCGCTCTACGGCACGCAATATTATGCGCGCGTGACGCAGCGCCTCGTCAGCGCGCTCGCGGCGCAGACCAATCATGGCGCGCTCTACAATGTCGACATGCGGC
>CAYZMR010000240.1:0-5660 GCA_964479515.1 uncultured Hyphomicrobiales bacterium
TCTGGGAAGTGCCCGGCTATCGCATCGAGATGTCGCCGTTCGGCGGCATCAAGGATTCCGGGCTCGGCTACAAGGAGGGCGTGGTCGAGGCGATGAAGAGCTTCACCAATGTGAAGACCTATTCGCTGCCTTGGCCTACGTGATTGGCCCGGATTTCGCTTGACGCTCAATCCGGGCTACGCTCGCATCAATCTGTTTTCGGAGGGGCACATGAAACGTTTCGTATTGGCGGCGGCGTTCGGCCTTGCATTGAGCTTCGCGCTCGCGGCGCCCGCGCTTGCGCAGCGCACGAAGGTGACGATCTACACCTCGCTGGAGAACGATCAGCTCGGTCCGTTCAAGCAGGCGATCGAGGCGGCAGTGCCGGAAGCCGAGGTCGTGTGGGTGCGCGATTCGACCGGCGTCATCACGGCGCGGTTCCTGGCCGAGAAGGATAATCCGCGCGCCGACATGGTGCTCGGCCACGCGGCGACCGCGCTTCTGCTGTTCGAGAAGATGGGGCTGCTCGAGACCTACAAACCGGCCGGCGTCGACGCGCTCAAGCCAGTGTTCCGGGACGGCACCGATCCCTACACCTGGACCGGCATGGACGCCTATCTCGGCGTGATTTGCTACAACACCGCCGAAGCCGCCAAGATCAACGTGAAGCCGCCGACCGCGTGGAAGGATCTGCTCGACCCCGCCTACAAGGGCAAGCTGGTGATGCCGCATCCGGCGTCGTCTGGCACCGGCTATCTGATGGTCGGCGCCTGGCTGCAGATGTGGGGCGAGGAGGCGGCCTGGAAGTTCATGGACGCGCTGCACGAGAATATCGCGGTCTATACCCACTCGGGCTCGGCGCCGTGCGTGCAGGCCGCGCGCGGCGAGCGCGTCGCCGGCATCGCGCTCGACATGCGCGGGGCTTCGGAGAAGACCAAGGGCGCGCCGCTCGACGTGATCATCCCCAACGAAGGCACCGGCTGGGAGATGGAAGCCTCCGGCATCGTGAAGGGCACCAAGAATCTCGCGGTCGCCAAGAAGGTCGCCGACTGGGCCGCGACCAAGGGGGCGAACGAACTCTACTCCAAGACCTACGCGGTGGTGGCGCTGCCGGGCGTGGTGAACTATCCGCCGAACTATCCGGCGACCGCCGAGAAGCTGATGATCAAGAACGACTTCGTCTGGATGGCGGAAAACCGCGAGCGCATCCTCGCCGAATGGACCAAGCGCTACGAGTCCAAGGCCGCGCCGAAGTAACAGGATGATCGTAGGGTGGGCATGCGCAGCATGCCCACGGACTTCGACGCGCCGTCGAAAGCGCGTGGGCATCCGCAAAGTTGGGATGCCCACCCTACGGCTCGGCATTGCGGCCGGGACGGGCGAACGGCGACTTGCTCCCGGATCACTTCTGTTCGAGCATCGCGTATGACGGCTAAAACCGCCCCCTTCCTGCGCGTCCGCAACCTCACCAAGCGCTTCGGCCAGTTCGTCGCGCTGCGTGATATCTCGCTCGACGTCGCGACCGGCGACTTCGTCTGCTTCCTCGGCCCCTCGGGCTGCGGGAAAACGACGCTGCTGCGCGCGATCGCCGGCCTCGACCCGCAGGACCAGGGGCTGATCGAGATCGCGGGCCGCGACGTGTCGCATCTGCCGCCGGCAGCGCGCGACTTCGGCATCGTGTTCCAGAGCTACGCGCTGTTCCCGAACCTGACCGTCGCGGCGAATGTCGGCTACGGCCTGGTCAATCAGCGCGCCGGCCGCGCGAAGATCGAGGCGCGCGTCGCGGAGCTGCTCGCGTTGGTCGGAATGCCGGAGCAGGGCACGAAATATCCGGTGCAGCTGTCCGGCGGGCAGCAGCAGCGCGTCGCGCTCGCACGCGCGCTCGCGACCTCGCCCGGCCTGTTGCTGCTCGATGAGCCGCTCTCGGCGCTCGACGCGCGCGTGCGGCTGCGGCTGCGCGACGAGATCAAGATGCTGCAGCGCCGCCTTGGCGTCACCACCATCATGGTGACGCACGACCAGGAGGAAGCGCTCGCAATGGCGGACTGCATCGTGGTGATGAATCAGGGCGTGATCGAACAGGTCGGCTCGCCGCAGGACATCTACCGCAACCCCGCGACCGCGTTCGTGGCCGATTTCGTCGGCACCATGACGTTCCTCGACGCCGAGATCGCGGGGCCGGCGGCGTTGCGCGTCGGCGCGATCGAGCTTGCCTGTCCGGATGCGGCGCGCTTCCTGAAAGGCTCGGCCGTGCGCATCGGGCTGCGACCGGAAGAAATCCGCGTGCGCAACATCGATGGCGGGACGCCGAACCAGATCGCGACGCGTGTCACCACGCTCGACTTTCTCGGCTCGTTCTGCCGCGCGCATCTCAAGCCCGAGGCCGCGCCGAACGTCGCGATTCTGGCGGATTTTTCGCTCAACCTGATGCGCGATCTTGCCGTCGCCGAAGGCCAGCCGCTCACCGTGGCGCTGCCGCCGGAATCGCTGCGCGTGTTTAGCAAGCCGTCATGAGCGTCGTCGCCATCCCGTCAGCACCCGCCGCGCGCCTCTCGCGCGAGGAATGGATCATGCGGCTCGGCGTCCTGCTGCTGGTCGCCTGGCTGATGCTCACGATTGCGTTCCCGCTGTGGGCGCTGCTCTCGAAAAGCTTCCAGAACGCGGACGGCCGCTTCGTCGGCCTTGCCAATTACGTCCGCTATTTCTCCACGCCGACGCTGTACGGCTCGATCGCGAATTCGATCGGCGTCGCGATCGTGGTGACGATGATCGTGATCCCGCTCGCATTCGGCTATGCGTATGCGCTCACCCGCAGCCGCATGCCGTTGCGCAGCCTGTTCTACGCCGGCGCGATGCTGCCGCTGTTCGCGCCCTCGCTGCTCTCGGCGATCTCGCTCATCTATCTGTTCGGCAACCAGGGCCTGCTCAGGGGCCTGTTGTTCGGCGGCTCGATCTATGGGCCGGTCGGCATCGTGGTGGCGCAGGTGTTCTACTGCTTCCCGCATGCGCTGATCATCGCGGTGACCGCGCTCGCGCTCGCCGACGCGCGGCTCTATGAAGTCGCCGACGCGCTCGGCACCACGAATGCGCGCATCTTCCGCACCGTGACCTTGCCGGGCGCGAAGTTCGGGCTGATCAACGCGGCCTTCGTGGTGTTTACGCTCGTCGTGACCGATTTCGGCATCGCCAAGGTGATCGGCGGCCAGTTCAATGTGCTGGCGACAGATGCCTATAAGCAGGTCGTCGGCCAGCAGAACTTCGAGATGGGCGCGGTGGTCGGCATGGTGCTGCTCGTGCCGGCGGTGCTCGCGTTCGCGATCGATCGCGTCGTGCAGCGGCGGCAGGTCGCGCTCCTCTCGGCGCGCGCGGTGCCGTTCGAGCCGAAGGAAAGCCGGTTGCGCGATGCGGCGCTGCTTTGCTTCTGCCTCGTCGTTGTCGGCCTGCTCATCATGGTGCTCGGCACCGCGATCTGGGCGTCGTTCATCACCTATTGGCCGTATAACTTGTCGCTCACGTTCAAGAACTACGACTTCGGCACATTCGACCAGAGCGGCTGGTCCTCCTATGCCAACTCCGTGATGATGGCGGCGCTGGCCGCGATCATCGGCACGACAATCGTTTTTACCGGCGCCTATCTGGTCGAGAAGACCAAGGTGTTCGCGGGAGGCCGCATGATCGCGCATCTGCTCGCGATGCTGCCCATGGCGGTGCCCGGCCTCGTGCTCGGCCTCGGCTACGTGTTCTTCGTCAACGCGAGCTGGAACCCGCTCAACATCCTCTACGGCACGTTGCTGGTGCTCGTCATCAACTGCGTCGCGCATTTCTTTACGGTTGCGCATATCACGGCGCTGACGGCGCTGAAGCAGATCGATCCGGAATTCGAGTCCGTCTCGGCGTCGCTGAAGGTGCCGTTCTGGCGCACTTTTCGCCGCGTGACGGTGCCGATCTGCATGCCGGCGATCCTCGACATCGCGGTCTATCTGTTCGTCAATGCGCTCACGACCGTGTCGGCGGTGATCTTCCTCTACGGTCCCGGCACCAAGCTCGCCGCGATCGCGATCGTGCACATGGACGAGGCCGGCGCCACTTCGGGCGCCGCCGCGATGGCGAGCGTGATCGTCGCGACCGCGCTGGCCGCAAAGCTGCTGCACATCCTGCTCGACCGCGTGCTGTTCATGCGCTGGCAGGCGTGGAGGCGGCGGTGATCCCCGAATCCGAAAGCGACACCAACCTCTCGCCGCGCCGACGCGCCTGGGCGGAGAAGAGCCTCGATCTCGAAGCGCGCACGCTGCTTGCCGACGATGAGACGTATTTCCTGCGCCAGTCAGTCTCGACGCCGTGCCTCAACGCGATCGTGAAGGCCGAAGGTCTCTTCATCGAGGACACCGGCGGCCGGCGATACATGGATTTCCACGGCAACAATGTGCACCACATCGGCTACGGCCATCCGCGGCTCAAGCGCGCGATCAGCGAGCAGATGGACGCGCTGCCGTTCGCGCCGCGTCGGTATACCAACGGGCCTGCGGTCGCGCTTGCGGCGAAGCTCGCCGAGATCGCGCCCGGTGATCTCTCAAAGGTGCTGTTCACCACCGGTGGCTCGGACGCGATCGAAGTCGCGATCAAGATCGCACGCGTGGCGACCGGCCGCTACAAGACGCTGTCGTTCTGGGATGCGTTCCACGGCGCGGGCTTTGGCGCGGCCGCGGTCGGCGGCGAGGCGCTGTTCCGCCAGGGCGTCGGCCCGCTGATGCCGGGCGCCGAGCACGTCGCGCCCTATGCGTCGTATCGCTGCCCCTATGGCACGAATTCGATCGAGGCGAGCGGCGACGCCTGTGCGCGCATGATCGATTACGTGCTCGGCAAGGAAGGCGACATCGCGGCCTTCATCGCCGAGCCGATGCGCGCGGTGCCGCACATCCCGCCGCCGGGCTTCTGGCGCAAGGTGCGCGCGGCGTGCGATCGCCACGGCGCGCTGTTGATCTTCGACGAGATCCCGACCGGCTTGGGCAAGACGGGAAAGATGTTCGCCTGCCAGCACGACGGCGTCGTTCCGGACATCCTCGTGCTCGGCAAGGCGCTCGGCGGCGGCATCTTGCCGATCGCGGCCGTGATCGCGCGCCCTGAGCTCGACGTCGGCGCGGCGTATGCGTTCGGTCACTACACGCACGAGAAGAACCCGGTCACGTGCCGCGCGGCGCTCACCACGATCGAGATCATCGAGGATGAGGCGCTCGTGGCGAACGCCGCAAAGGTCGGCGCCTATGCGCTCGCGCGCATGCGCGACATGATGACGCGTCACGCGTTGATCGGCGATGCGCGCGGCGTCGGCTGTCTGCTCGGCATCGAGCTCGTCGTCGATCGCGCGACGCGAGAGCCGGCGAACGATGCCGCCGAGGCCGCGATGTACGGCGCGCTGGAGCGCGGGCTGTCGTTCAAGACGACGTTCGGCAATGTGCTGACCTTGACGCCGCCGCTGACGGTGACGGAGGCCGAGATGGCGCGCGCGCTGGATATCATCGAGGAGTGTATTGTGGCGGTCTAACCGCCGTCATGGCCGGGCTTGTCCCGGCCATCCCGCTTAGGAGGGCATCGCGCCCTTGTAATCGAGATCGCCGGGACAAGCCCGGCGATGACGGAGGAGAGAGCGGACGAGAAGGGGACGACCATGCCCGGCAATCTCA
>CAYZMR010000241.1:0-5620 GCA_964479515.1 uncultured Hyphomicrobiales bacterium
GGTCGCGAAGTCGAAGACGAAGCGGCCGACGCTCGTCGTCGGCTTCGCGGCCGAGACCGAGAAGGTGATCGAGCACGCCAAGGCCAAGCTCAAGCGCAAGGGCAGCGACTGGATCGTGGCGAATGACGTGTCGGCGCAAGGCGGCGCGATGGGCGGCGACGACAACGCGGTGCATCTCATCACGACCGCGGGCGTCGAGTCTTGGCCGAAGCAGTCCAAGGACGAGGTCGCCAGAATGCTCGTCGCGCGGCTGGCCGCCGCGTTGGACGCAGCGCGATGAGTGACGTTGTCGTCAGCGTCAAGCGTCTGCCGCACGGCGCGGACCTGCCGTTGCCATCCTATCAAAGTGACGGTGCGTCAGGACTTGATCTGCTTGCCGCCGTGCCCGAGGACGCGCCGCTGACGATCGCGCCCGGCCGGCACGCCGCGGTGCCGACCGGCATCGCGATCGCACTGCCTCCCGGCACGGAAGCGCAGGTGCGACCGCGCTCCGGCCTTGCGTTGCGCCATGGCGTCACCGTGCTCAACGCACCCGGCACGGTTGATGCCGATTACCGCGGAGAACTACAGGTTGTTCTGATCAATCACGGCACCGAATCATTCGTCATCACGCGCGGCGCACGCATCGCGCAACTTGTAATCGCGTCTGTCATACGGATACGGCTGACGGAAACGACAGAACTCGATGAAACACCGCGCGGAACGGGCGGATTCGGCTCAACCGGAGCGAAAGGTATCTAAGTCTTGCGGCGAACAGCCAAACCGGCTTGTATTATAGTACCGACAAGGTTTGGTCATGTCGCTGCTGTCGCGCAAGAGCTTGCTGGCTATCGCCGCAGTGGTCGACGTGGCGCTCAACGCGCGTGACCATCCGATCTCGGCGCAGAGCCTGGCGCGGCGTCATAACCTTCCGCCGCGTCATCTCGAGCCGGTGCTGCAGGCCCTGGTCCGCGACGGAATCTTCCTCGGGGTGCGCGGGCCGCGCGGCGGCTACCAGCTCTCGCGCGAGCGGCGGCGTATCAGCGTCGCCGACATCCTGCGCGCGGCCGGCACGGTCGAGGAGACCGACGCCGCCGGCATGCCGAACTCGCGCATTCTCGACGACGTGGTCCTGCCGGCGATCAATGACGCCGAACGGGCGTTCGCCACGACGCTCTCGCGGCTGACGATCGAGGATCTCGCGCGGCGCGCCGAAGCGCACGGCGAGCGCGGCGGGCGGTAGACGTCGTCGCGCGCGGCCCGCGGCTGCGTTCACGATCTGGACTCTTACGGCGCGACTCCCCTTGAGGCTAAAGTCGTTTGATTCGCGAGCCGCCATGGCGGACGGCGCACGCGACATCGCCGGTCATGCCCGAGCCACCTTGCGGTCGGCGCGCGGCCGGTCAGGGGCACGGGAATGCCGGAGACGATCCGGGCACGGTGCGGAGGCCGCACGCGTCCGTGGTACGCGGGATTGCGCTGCGCGCTTGCCGCCGCAGCCGCCGCGGCCCTGTCTCCAGCATCCGCGCTGGCGGCGGACCGCGCGCCGCTCGACATGATCGACGCCTATCTCGAGGCATTGTCGACGCTCGAGCGCCACGAGATCGCGGCGCTGGCGCTGACGCTCGGCGTGATCCTGTTCGCGGTCGTCACCGCGATCACGCTGGTGCGCACGCGCAGGAGCGCCGCGCAGGCGCTGGCCGACCGGCAGGCCGAGATCAACGAGCTGCGCGAGGAGCGCGACCGCGCCAACGCGCTGATGCTGTCCGAGCCGCAGGTCATCGTGGTGTGGCCCGCCGGCAGCGACGACCCGGAAATCATCGGCGATCCCTCGATCGTGGTGCGCACCCCGGTCTCGCGCCGCGTGCTGGCGTTCGGCACATGGCTCGCGCCCGAGCCCGCCCACGCGCTCGAGGAGGCCACCGAAGCGCTGCGCGCGCGGGGCGGGAGCTTTGCCTTCGCGCTGATCACGCTGAGCGACCGCCATGTCGAAGTCGAAGGCCGCGCGATCGGCGGGCGCGCGGTGCTGCGCATCAGGGACGTGACCGGCGCGAAACGGGAGCTCGCGGCGCTCACCGCCGAGCACCAGCAGCTTCGGCACGACATCGAGACGGTCGCCTCGCTGCTGCAGGCGTTGCCGTCGCCGGTGTGGGCGCGCGACACCGCGGGCCGGCTCACCTGGGTCAACGCGGCCTATGCGCGCGCCGTCGATGCGCATGACGGCGCGGACGCGGTCGCGCGCGACCTCAACCTGCTCGACAAGGCCGCGCGCGACGAGACCGCGCGCGTGCGCGCCGCGGGCAGCGCTTACGAGGCGCGCCTGCCGGTGATCGTCGCCGGCCAGCGCCGCATCCTGCAGGTCATCGACCGGCCTTCGAGCGGCGGCAGCGCCGGCATCGGCATCGACGTGACCGAGGTCGAGACGATGCGCAACGAGCTCGCGCGCATGACCGAGGCGCATCGCCGCACGCTCGACCAGCTCGCGACCGCGGTCGCGATCTTCACCGCCGACCAGCATCTCACCTTCTACAACGCCGCCTATCGGGAACTGTGGGACCTCGATGCCGCCTTCCTGGATTCAGGCCCGACCGACGGCTCGGTGCTCGACCGGCTGCGCGCGGCGCGCAAGCTTCCGGAGCAGGCCGATTTCCGCAAATGGCGAAGCGAGCTGCACGATGCCTACCGGACGATCGAGCCGCGCCAGCACGAATGGTACCTGCCCGACGGCCGCACGCTGCGCGTCGTCACCACGCCCAACCCCGAGGGCGGCGTCACCTATCTGTTCGACGACGTCACCGAGCGGCTGAAGCTCGAGCGGCGCTACGGCGAGTCGATCCGGATCCAGGGCGAGACGCTGGAAGCGCTCGCCGAAGGCGTCGCGGTGTTCGGCAGCGACGGCCGGCTCAACCTGCACAACCCGGCCTTCGCGCGGCTGTGGCGCCTGTCCCCCGCCGCGCTGGTCGAGCCGTCCTACGAGGATCGCCCGCACATCGAGGCCGTGATCGCGTGGTGCCGGCCGCTTTATTCCAACGATACGTTCTGGACGACGCTGCGCGGCGCGGTGACCGGGCTCGATGCGCGCGCGCCGCTCACCGCGCAGCTCGACCGCAGCGACGGCAGCGTGCTCGACTTCGCGAGCCTGCCGCTGCCGGACGGCGCGACACTGGTCACGTTCCAGGACATCACGGCGTCCGTCAATGTCGAGCGGGCGCTGCGCGAGCGCGCCGATGCGCTGCAAGATGCCGACCGGCTCAAGAGCGCGTTCGTGCACCACGTATCCTACGAGCTGCGCTCGCCGCTGACCAACATCATCGGCTTCGCGCAACTGCTCGACGAGCCCTCGATCGGGGCGCTCAACGACAAGCAGCGCGAATATCTCGGCTATATCGGCCAGTCGTCGAGCGCGCTGCTCGCGATCATCAACGACATCCTCGACCTCGCCACCATCGATGCCGGCGCGATGACGCTGGACCTGAAGGCGGTCGACATCCGCGCCGCGGTCGATGCCGCCGCCGAGGGCCTCAAGGATCGTCTCGCCGAGCAGAACATCCGCCTCGACATCCGCACGCCGCAGGACGTCGGCAGCTTCGTGGCCGACGAGCGACGCGTGCGCCAGGTGCTGTTCAACCTGCTCTCCAACGCGGTCAGCTTCTCGCCGCCGGGCGAGACCGTGACCGTCGCGGTGACGCGGCGGCCGGAGGCGATCGTGTTCGCCGTCACCGACCGCGGCCCCGGCATTCCGGCCGAGATCGGCGACAAGGTGTTCGAGCGCTTCGAGAGCCATGCGCTCGGGCAGGGCCATCGCGGCGCGGGGCTCGGCCTCTCGATCGTGCGTTCCTTCGTGGCGCTGCATGGTGGTACGGTGACGCTCGATTCGGCCGTGGGACGCGGCACGACCGTCACCTGCATTTTCCCGCTCAAGGACGTGGAGCGCGTGGCGGCGGCATAACAAGGCAGCATAGGGGCGATGCTCGCAGTCACCTCCGCCGGTTCGAGCTTGGCCGTGGTGCTCGGCAATGAGCAGGCGACGCGGCGGCTCGCCGTCGACATCGCGTCGATCCTGAAACCCGGCGACTTCGTCACGCTCTCGGGCGACCTCGGCGCCGGCAAGACGACGTTCGCGCGCGCGCTGATCCGGCATCTCAGCGAAAACGACGCGCTCGAGGTCCCGAGCCCGACCTTCACGCTGGTGCAGACCTACGCGTCCCCACGCGCGACCGTCGTGCACGGCGACCTGTTTCGCCTCGGCGATCCGAGCGAGCTCGCCGAGCTCGGCCTCGATGAGGCCGCCGAGCGCGCGATCGTGCTGCTCGAATGGCCGGATCGCGCCGCCGACCTGTTGCCCCCCGACCGGCTCGACATCGCGCTGACGCTGGCCCAGACGCTGGCGCCGAACCAGCGGCAGGCCAAGCTCACCGGCCATGGCGCGTTCGCGGCACGGCTCGAACGGCTCTCGGAGCTGCGCGATTTTCTCGCCAAGGCCGGCTTCGCCGACGCCAAGCGCGCCCATATGCAGGGCGACGCCTCCACGCGTTCCTACGAGCGGCTGACGCAGGGCGCGCGCACGCTCGTCCTGATGAACGCGCCGCGCCGGCCGGACGGCCCGCCGGTGCGCGGCGGCCTGCCCTATAGCGCGGTCGCTCACTTGGCCGAAGACGTCAAGCCGTTCGTCGCCATGGCGCGAGCCCTGCGCGAGCGCGGACTGTCGGCGCCGGACATCTTCGCGAGCGATCTCGCGCACGGATTCCTGCTGCTGGAGGACTTCGGCTCGGAGGGCGTCGTCGCGGGCGACCCGCCGGCGCCGATCGAGGAGCGCTACGCGGCAGCCGTCGACGTGCTGGCCGAGCTGCACAAACGCACGCCGCCGGCGCTCATTCCGGTCGCCGACGGCATCGAGCACCGGTTGCCCGCCTACGATGCCGACGCTTTCATGATCGAGGCCGAGCTCATGCTCGACTGGTACGTGCCGCATCGCGGCGGCGCGATCACGCTTGCGACACGGGCGGAGTTCTCGCGCCTGTGGCGCGCGGCGCTCGAGCCGGTGCTGACGGCGCCGCCGACCTGGGTGCTGCGCGACTACCACTCGCCCAACCTGATGTGGCTCGGCGACCGCGACGGGCTCGCGCGCA
This sequence comes from uncultured Hyphomicrobiales bacterium, assembly GCA_964479515.1. Taxonomy (GTDB): domain Bacteria; phylum Pseudomonadota; class Alphaproteobacteria; order Rhizobiales; family Xanthobacteraceae; genus PALSA-894. Next base: position 5,109 of record CAYZMR010000241.1, read on the forward strand.
TCGGCCTGCTCGACTTCCAGGACGCCATGATGGGCTCGCCCGCCTACGACGTCGTCTCGCTGTTGCAGGACGCGCGCGTCGACGTGCCGGAGGGGACCGAGATCACCTTGCTCGGCCGCTACGTGAAGGCGCGGCTCGATGCCGACAAGGCCTTCGTCGCCCAGACCTTCGCGCAGCTCTACGTCACGCTCGGCGCGCAGCGCGCGACCAAGATCCTCGGCATCTTCGCGCGGCTCGACCGGCGCGATGGCAAGCCGCAATATTTGCGTCACATGCCGCGCGTATGGCGCTACCTGCGCCGCTGCCTCATGCACCCGGCACTCGCCGAATTGAAGGCCTGGTACGACGCCAACGTGCCAAAGCCGCCGGACTGATCTCGACAGGGACTTGATGACGACATCTCCGACCAGCGCCATGGTGCTCGCCGCAGGCCTCGGCAAGCGCATGCGCCCGCTCACCGATACCGTGCCGAAGCCGCTGGTGAAGGTCGCCGGGAAGGCACTGATCGACTA
>CAYZMR010000242.1:0-5618 GCA_964479515.1 uncultured Hyphomicrobiales bacterium
CGCCATAGACGAACTCATCCAGCATCAGGTCGCCGACGCAGAGGATCGTCAGTTGGCCGATGTCGTGTACGCGACTCTCGAAATCAAACATCTTGCTTTCCCGCGGCGGCCCGACCCAATCCGCTCATTCCCGGCAAGCGGGAATGCAGTTCTTATCCGCATTTCGGCTCGGGGTCCCCGCTTGCGCCCACAAGGCCAGTCGCGCCGGACGCGCTCCAGAGCCGTCTCCCTTTGCCCCACTCCGCCTGGCGGTGCAACATGGGACCGGAGGCGCGATCGCACCTCGCTGGACAGTTTCGGGCATCGAGAGTAACGGCCTGAATGCCAAGGCATCGCAGGCGCAACCAGATATAGCAATGATTCAAAGTTCACTTCAGTAAAGATATGAATCTTTCTTCATCATATCATCGTGCGCCAGAGGACCGGTCCGCCTTGGTGGACCGCCGTCCGATCCTGATCGTGCCCTACATGTGGATCGGCGACTTCGTGCGCTGCCAAACGGTCGCCAAGCTGCTCAAGGCACGCTTCCCGGCACGCCCTGTCGACGTGCTCGCGACGACGCTCTGCGCCCCACTCGCCGACTACATGCCCGAGCTGCGGCAGGCGATCGTCGCCGACCTCCCGCGCAAGCAGCTCGCGCTGACCGAGCATCGGGCGCTCGCGCAGCGCTTGAAGCGCGGGAACTACGGCAGCGCCTTCATCATGCCGCGCACCTGGAAATCCGCCCTCGCGCCGTTCCTCGCCGGCATCCCGGAGCGCACCGGCTGGTTCGGCGAGGGGCGGTTCGGTTTGCTCAATGACCTGCGTTTCGGGGAGCGCAGCCTGCCGCGCATGGTCGACCGCTGCGCCGCGCTCGCGCTGCCGCGCGGCGAGACGCCGCCGGCGAACTGGCCGCTGCCGGAGCTGCGCGTGCCGGCGAGCGAAGTCACCGGCTGGCGCGAGCGCCTTGGCCTCGGCGTCACCGGCCGCACCGTTGCGCTCGCGCCGGGCGCTGTCGGCCCGGCCAAGCGCTGGCCGGGAGCCGCCTATGCGGAGCTCGCGCGCCGCCTCGTGGCTGAGGGCATCTCCGTGTGGGTCCTGGGCGGCCCCGCCGAGGCACCGCTCGCCCGTATCATCGCCGAAGCGGGGCAGGACGTGCACGACCTGACCGGCAGCGACCTGCGTAACGCGATCCTGGCGCTGACCGCGGCCGACGTCGCGGTCTCGAACGACTCAGGGCTCCTGCATGTCGCGGCCGCGCTTGGCACGCCGTCGATCGGGATCTTCGGGCCGACCAGTCCTTGGCATTGGGCGCCGCTCAATCCGCTTGCCGCGACCGTCGAGACCACGACCGCGCTGCCATGCCGGCCATGCCACAAGCCGGTCTGCCGCCTCCAGCATCATCGCTGCATGCGCGACATCAGCCCCGATCAGGTTCTCGCGGTCACGCAGCGCGCCCTCGCGGCGGCGCAAGCGCCCAATAGCGCGCCGTGAGGCTCAACGCATCTTGGGCCAACGGCGATTGGGGCGCGATGCACTCGACAGCAGACGCATTATGCTTACTTTGAGCTCTTCGGCTCATGACCCCATTTCGGACATTCAAGCTTTGCAAGCGCGGCAGTCCATGGTTCGGTTTACCAAGCCTGCCCCTTTGAATTATCTGAACCGGAGATTTTCACGCGAGAGTTGGTGAATTGCGCTGCACCCCATCAGTTTCATGTCGCGTTCCAATTCCATTTGCATGAGGCCGAGCGCGCGCTCGACGCCGGCCTGACCGGCTGCGGCCAAGGGATAGAGATAGTAGCGGCCGAGCCCGACCGCCTTGGCGCCCACCGAGAGCGCCTTCAAGACGTGGGTCCCGCGCTGCACGCCGCCGTCCATGAGCACGTCGATGCGATCGCCCACGGCGTCGACGATTTCAGCCAGTTGGTCGAAAGAAGCGCGCGAGCCGTCAAGCTGCCGGCCGCCGTGATTTGACACAACGATGCCGGTACAACCGATCTCGGCCGCGCGTTTCGCGTCGGCCGCAGACATGATGCCTTTGAGGCAGAATTGGCCGTCCCATTGGCGCACCATCTCGGCAACATCGTCCCAGTTCATGGACGGATCGAGCATCTCCGTAAAGTAACGGCCGATCGAGAGCGCGCCGCCGCTCATGTCGATGTGCTCGTCGAGCTGGGGCAATCTGAACCGATCGTGAGTGACATAGTTGATGGCCCACGCAGGCTTGATTGCGAATTGCAGCATCCCATTGAGGGTCAGTTTGAATGGTATGGAAAAGCCGGTGCGCAGATCGCGCTCACGGTTCCCGCCGGTAATGCTGTCTACGGTCAGCATCATGATATCGATGCGCGCGTCCTTCGCTCGCTGCAGCATGGCCCGGTTGAGGCCGCGGTCCTTATGGAAATAGAACTGATAAATCTGCGTCGCGTTGTGGGCCTTGCGCAGTTCATCGAGACTCACGGTGCCCAGCGAAGACAAGCCGAACATCGTCCCGTGTTTCGCTGCCGCGGCAGCGACGGCACGTTCGCCCTTGTGATGGAACAGGCGCTGCAAGGCGGTGGGAGAACAATAAACGGGCAAGGCGAGCTTCTGGCCCATTACGGTGACGGAGAGATCGATGTTCTCGACGCCACGCAGCACGTTGGGAACGAGGTCGCAGCTCTCGAACGCTTCCGTGTTGCGTCGATAGGTTGCCTCGTCGTCCGCCGCTCCATCGATATAGTCAAATAGCGGGCCCGGCAATCGTCGCATGGCCAGCTGTCGGAAATCACGGAAGTTATGGCAGTCATCCAAGCGCATGTTCGGTTCCATCGCCGGCGGAGAGTCCGACACGCCCGGCCAATCATTGGAGCCGGAGACAGCTTTGTAAACTCACTAGGCAGTATACATTGGGGACTTCAGTTAGACATCGCGGAAGTGAAGGGATTGGCCAACTCCGACATTCGGATGCGTCGTTTGCTTCCTTGGTGATGTTGCATTCCTCTCACTGTACTCTGGCGGGTAATCTGCCCAACCTTTTCTTATGGAGAAACTCAGTGACGCATCAAACGCCATAGCTCCATGCCGAAAATGACGACGCCGGTAATGGCGGCCAAAATGACGATGATTTTGACGACCCAGTTTTTTTCAACGTTTGCGACCGCGCTCTCCAACCGCTCTTTGCGATTTTTCGTCCCCGGCAGCGAGCCTTTGATCGTTGGATCGCCGAGAAACGTTGCAACTGCATCGAAAAAGCGCCGGTGCGCAGGCTCATCGGCCAAAAAGAGATGGTTTTTGCCCTCAAGCGGGACAAATTTCGCGCCCGGAATGCCGGCGGCGATTTCCTCGCCATAGGAAAACGGCACCCGCAAGTCGCCGCGGCAGTGGAGCACGAGCGTCGGCACGCGGATCTTCGGCAAAAGATCGACAACGTTTATCTCGGCACTGGCCACCAGATGTTTTTCGGCCATGGCCGGCGTCGCGCTCACGCGTTCGAGTTCGTTGAACCAGTGCGCTTGCTCGGCGGTCCCGCCGGGAATGAATTGCGAGGTAAACCATTGGCGGTAAGTGTCCTGATCGCTTCCCCAGCCTTCCCGCACCATGGTTCGGCCCAATTCAAGCAATTGTTTTTGCTTTTCGGCATCACCTTGATGCAGGAAACCACGCGCGAACCCCCCATAGAGAATGAGATGAGACAGCCGCTCGGGGTGGCGGACAGCGTAGGCAATCGCGACTGAGGCACTCTGTGAGATACCGAACAGCGTAAACTTTTCAAGCGCGAGCTTATCCACCACCGTTTCAAGATCGTCGACCCAGCGCTCGAACGATATGTCGGCCACATCGCGCTGCGACATTCCTTCGCCACGCGCATCGAATCGAACGAGGGAATGGCGCTGGCTAAGACCAAGCACCAAATGCCGCCACACGGGGCTTTTCAGATCGTACTCGAGGTGTGTCAACCAATGCGAAGGACGAACGATCGGCGATCCCTTGCCGGTGACGGCAAAGGCGAGCCGCACTCCGTCAGCCGTTGTGCAATACTGTATTTGCTGATCCATCGTCATCTTGAGATCTTCTATGGTCAGCAACGTGCGGTGCGCGCCCCGATCTTGTCAATCCGTTGATCGCAACCGTCCTCGGTACGACGAATCCTTGATTACGGCACCTGCCCTTCCGCGACCTCGGGCGATGTCCGCTTTCCCGCCGCTGTCGAGCGTCGAGGAGACGTCAGCAGGCCCGCCGTTTAATGAGTGCACGGCCTCGCTAACTCGCGATCGTCTCCGCCGCCGCCGCGACCTCCGCGACCGTGGGCGGCGCGCCATTGCCACCGAGAATGGCGATCGGACCCGACCCCATGGGTCCATACAGCCCAGGCGCCGTGTCGACGAACACCGCGACCACCGGCACGCCGAGCGCGGCCGCCAGATGCACGAGCCCGGTATCGACACCGACCACGAGGCTCGCTCCCGCGATGAGCCGTGCGACCTCGTCGAGCGGACGCCGTTGCGGCACCTGCGCCCGCGGTACGCGCGCCGCGATCGCCTCGCTGCGCAGGCGCTCCGCCTCGTTGCCCCAGGGAATGACGAGATCATAGCCTTGGGCCGCGAGCTTCGTCCCCAGCGCGGTCCAGCAATCGAGCGGCCATTGCTTTTCGGGCCGCGCGGTTGCGTGCAGCAGCACGGCGCGGCGGCTCCCCGACGCGCCGGACAGCGTCGCGCGGTCGAGGCCGAAATCGATCGCGTCCGCGGGCGTATAGCCGAGCGACAGTCCGGTCAGCAGCCGGTTGCGCGCGATCGCGTGCAGCGAGCGGTCGACGCGATGATGAACATCGTACAAGGGGGACGCGAGCCGCTCCTTGATGCTGGCCGCGTCGTAGCCGTGTCGTTGGCCGCGCGCGAGTCTGGCGATCAGCGCCGAGCGGAACAGACCCTGCGTGTCGATGACCGCGTCATAGGTGCGCGCCTGCAGGCCGCGGGCGAAAGCGCGCACCTGCGACCACGTCGACGGGGCGAGATAGGCGCGTCGCCAGCGCCGCGAGGCGACCGGGATCACGCTCTCGATCGCCGGGTGCAAGGCAACGAGCGGGGCGAACTCTTCCTCCACGGCCCAGGCAAAGCGCGCGGCCGGTAGGCGGCGCCGTGCCTCGGTTACCGCCGGCATGTGGTGGATCACATCGCCAAGCGAGGAGGTCTTGATGAACAGAATCTGCGACATTCCGTGCTGTTATACGCTGGCGTTGCGCCTTGTCACCGGCCGTTAACCAGCGCATCACCGCCGGCTAACCGCTTCTTCATGGAACGAGCCTAACTGTCGTTCCGGGACGCCGTGACGGCGGCGGTTGTGCGACAACGGGATGCCAATGACGGTCTTGGTCACCGGCGGCGCCGGCTATATCGGCAGCCATATGGTCTACGCGCTGATCGCGGCCGGCGAGAGCGTGGTCGTGCTCGACAACCTGTCGACCGGATTCGACTGGGCGGTCGCCGGCGGCGTGCCACTCATCATCGGCGAGACGGGCGATCAGGAACTGGTCGGCAAGCTGATCAAGGATCACGACGTCACGTCGATCATCCATTTCGCGGCCTCGATCGTCGTGCCGGAATCGGTCGCCGATCCGCTCGGCTACTACAAGAACAACACCGTCAATTCGCGCGCGC
>CAYZMR010000243.1:0-1764 GCA_964479515.1 uncultured Hyphomicrobiales bacterium
GCCTGTTCCTGCCGATGCGCACCGGACGCGGCGCGATCGGCGTCGTCGGCATCGATAGCGACAAGGAGGGCGCGCTGCTCACGCCCGACCAGCGCCGCCTGCTCGACGCGCTGATCGACCAGGGCGCGCTCGCGATCGAGCGGGTGCATCTCGTCGAGGACCTCGAACGCGCCAAGCGGACCGCCGAGACCGATCGACTGCGCTCCGCGTTGCTCACGTCGATCTCGCATGATTTGAAGACGCCGCTCGCCTCGGTGCTCGGCGCAGCGGGCACGCTGCGCGATCTCTCGGGCGCGCTCGGCGACGCGCAGCGCGCCGAGTTGCTCACGACCATCATCGACGAGTCCGAGCGGCTCAACCGCTTCATCGCCAACCTGCTCGACATGACCAAACTCGAGGCCGGCGCGGTGGTGCCCAATGCCGCGCTGCATGACCTGGGCGAAATCGTCGGCAGCGCGCTGCGCCGCGCGCACAAAATTCTCAGCGCGCATCGCCTCGAAGTCGACCTCGCGTCGGACCTGCCGATGCTGCAGCTCGACGCGGTGCTGTTCGAGCAGGCGCTGTTCAATCTCCTCGACAACGCGGCGAAATATTCCGCGCCCGCGACCACCATCCGCATCAGGAGCTGGCGTGAGGCCGGCACGGTCGGGCTGCAGGTGATCGACGAAGGCATCGGCATCCCGCCGGACGACCTCGAGCACGTCTTCGACAAGTTCTATCGCGCGCAGAAGGGCGATCAGGTGCGCGCCGGCACTGGCCTCGGGCTTGCGATCTCGCGCGGCTTCGTCGAGGCGCTCAACGGGACCATCACGGCGGCGAACCGCACCGACCGCCCCGGCGCGGTGTTCACGATCCGCCTGCCAATCCCGGCGGCAAGCGACCGACTGGACACCGCCGCATGAGCGCTGCGCCTCTTCGCATCCTCGTCATCGACGATGAGCCGCCGATCCGCAAGCTCTTGCGCACCGGGCTCGGTACGCAGGGCTATGACATCCTCGACGCGCCGAATGCCAAGGCCGCGCTCGCCTTGCTGGCCGAGAAGCCGGATCTCGTCATCCTCGATCTGGGTCTGCCGGACATGCAGGGGCTCGACCTCTTGCGCCTGATCCGCGAGCGCGACGAGCGCGTGCCGATCGTCATTCTGTCAAGCCGCGAGGACGAGAAGGCGAAAGTGCAGGCACTCGACCTTGGCGCCGACGACTACGTCACCAAGCCGTTCGGCATGGAGGAGCTGCTCGCGCGCATCCGCGCGGCGCTGCGCCACCAGCTCCACCAGCAGGGCGAAAAGCCGGTGTTCCGGGTCGGCGATCTGTCGGTCGACCTCGTGCGCCGCATCGTCAAGCTCGGCGACCGCGACGTGAAGCTTTCGCCGAAGGAATACGACCTCCTACGGCTCCTCGTGCAGCATGCCGGAAAGGTGCTGACGCACAAATTCCTGCTCAAGGAGCTGTGGAGCGATCTCACCGACGCGCAATATCTCCGCGTCTACGTGCGCCAGTTGCGCCAGAAGATCGAAGCCGACCCCGAGCGGCCACAATTCATCCTCACCGAGACCGGCGTCGGCTACCGACTGCGCGCTCCGGAGTAATGTGTGGTCACTTCGCCGGGGCGGGCACGCGCGCGACCGCGCGCCACGCTTCGCCGAGCCGAACGGCGGCCGTCTCGACATCCGAGCGCGTGGTTGCATATCCGAGCGACAGGCGCACCGCGCCGAGCGCGGCTTCGGGGTCGATGCCGAGCGCTAGCAGGATCGCCGAGGGGTCT
>CAYZMR010000243.1:1864-5614 GCA_964479515.1 uncultured Hyphomicrobiales bacterium
GTCTCCCACCTGCGCGAGCCCGGGGACTTCGGCTTGGAGGCGCGTGAAAAGTTCGCGCGCGAGCGCCGCGATGTCGTCTGTGCCGCGTTCGATCCGGATGCGCGCGAGCCGGCAGGCTTGCCCGAGCGCCACGATGCCGGGGACGTTCTCGGTGCCGGGGCGGCGTCCGTGTTCCTGCCCGGCGCCCACGATGAGCGGCGGAAGCTCGAGGCGGCGCCGCATGTAGAGCGCGCCAATTCCCTTGGGCGCGTAGAGCTTGTGGCCGGCGATCGTGAGCAGATCGAGCCCGAGCGCCACGACATCGACCGGAGCCTTGCCGACCGATTGCGCGGCGTCGGCATGCATGAGCGCGCCCTTCGCATGGGCCGCGCGCGCGATCTCGGCGAGAGGCTGTAGCGTCCCGATCTCGTTCTGCGCGTGGATGATCGTGACCAGAGTGGTGGCGTCATCGATGGCGGCCGCGACGGCCTGCGCGGTGACGCGTCCATCGGGCCGCGGCGCGACGCGCCGCACGACGTGCCCTTCGCGCTCGAGCAACGCACAGCAGGCTTCGGTCGCGGGGTGCTCGATCGTGGTCGTCACGACCGCGCGGCGCTTGCGATCGCGGGTCGCGGCGCCGCGGATCGCGATGTTGCTTGCCTCGGTGCCACCGCTTGTGAACACGATCTCGTCGGCGCGCGCGCCGATCAGCGCCGCGACCTCGCGCCGCGCCGCTTCCACCGCCTCATTCGCGCGTCGGCCGGCCGCGTGCGCGGAGGACGGATTGCCGAAGTCCTCGCGCAGGAACGGCAGCATCGCGGCGAGCACCTCCGGATCGACCGGCGTCGTCGCGTTATGATCGAGGTTGATCGGGCGCATCGGATCAGCGCTGCTTGATGATGCGAAACACGTAGAGATCGCCGTCGCGCTCCTGCGCGACGAGGCGATGTCCGGTCTGGGTCACGAAATGCGGAACGTCGATCACGGTCAGCGGATCGGTGCATTCGAGCACCAAGACGCCGCCCACCGGAATGGCGCGCATCGCCTTCTTGGCGCGCAACACCGGCTGCGGGCAGCGGATGCCTCGCAGATCAAGCACGGTCTCGCCGTCGCGCGGTGCCATGGCGCGAGCATGTAGCACGGCCACGGCGGCGCGGCGCAGCCGCTCACGCGGGACGGTCGGGCTTATTCCGGCGTCTTGCTTGCCGGAAATCGTGTCGCAGGACCCTTCAGGTCCTCGCCGGTCGCCATTTGCGGCTGATCGGTTGATTGATCCGAGCTCTCGCGATGCGTGTCGGGACGGCCGCCGGTCCATCCGGTATTGCCGATATTGCCCGGATCGGTGCTGGAGGTCGGACCGCCCGGCGGCGTCGCGGGGTTGTTCAACTTGGCCGGCGCCGAATTCGTCGGCTCCTGCGCCTGCGCGAAGGTGGGCGCCAACAACAGGAACGCCGCAACCGGCAATATTCGCAAGGAATGGGTCATGGCTGCCTCCAGAATGCTCATGGAGGCAAGTTGCAAGCGCGGCAGAAGGTTCCGCCGCGCCTGCGCTTTCAGACATTGTCGCAGCGCCCGGCAGCGTCACACTGCCGTCAATTCCTTCGCCGTGATCGTATATTTGAAGGCGTCCGCGTCGAGACAATCGAGACGCGCGCCCGCGATCTCGGCCTGCGGATACATCAGGAACTCGACGCGCGGGCCGTTCGCGTCCGGCAGCGTCACGTCGTGCGCCACGTTATAGGCGAGCCAGTTGGTCTCCCAGGCGCCGAACAGTGTCTTGCGCGCGGCTTCGACCTTCGGATCGGTGAGCGCGAGGTTGCCCGGCGGCTCCTCGAGCACGACCTTGCGCACATCGGCTGGATCCATCGGCACCCAGCCGAAGCCCGAAAGGTAGACTTCCGAGCGGCAGTGCTGCGCCTTGGTGATGACCTCGGAGCCGGCGCCGAGGCTCTTGTAGCCGAACTTCGAGGGTACCACGCGGATGCCGTAGACATCGCGCGCCGGCAGGCCCGAGGCGCGCGCGAACCCGACGAACAGCGCGTTCAAGTCGGCGCACTTGCCGCCGAGATTGCCGGTGCGGAGCATCGCGGCGATGTCGCCGACGCCGCAGCCGCGCACTTTCGCGTCACGGAACGTGTTGTCGACGATCCACTCGTAGATCGCGCGCGCCTTTTCGATCTCGCTCGTCCTGCCGGCGGTGATCTTGTCGGCGGTCTCTTTCACGATGCCGTCAGTCGGGATCAGCGAGGTCGGCGACGTATAGAGCTTGCGGTCGGCGTCCGAAAGCGCGGTGGGCTGACCCGGCTTGGTGAGGTCGACCGCGCGGTCGCGGCCGGTGAATTTGCTGGTCACCTCGACGACCGGCGCGGCCTCGCCCTCGGCCCAGGCGACATGCAGCATCTGCGCGCCGTATTTCGGATCGCGCACGACGGTCGCGGCCTTCGCGTTGGTCGTCCATGAATTGCCGGCCGGTCTCGTCCAGTCGGGCTCGTCGACGGAAGGTAGCGGGATCCAGGCCTGCATCTTGCCTTGGGGCTTGGCGATCTCGATGCGTGTCACGACCTGGAAGCTGCGCCATGTCTCGGGCTTCGGCGCGAATGCTTGCGCGTTTGCGACGCGCGGCAGCGCGGCCGCGAGCGACACGGCGGCTCCCGCCTGCAGGAATTGGCGTCGGTGCATGCTCATTGTCATCCTCCTTGTTGTGGCACTCTCGGTTGTGGGTGATCGCTGATGCCGGTTCGTTTGTCCGGCGCCGCAGTGACCATGTCGTGCAGGTCTTTGATCGTGAGTTGGTCCCACGCGAACTCGCCATTGCTCACGAGCTTCGCGGTCAGTTCGTCATCGAGCACGTAGGTGGTCGGGAGCGCATAAACGTCCCACGATTTCGCGACCAAGCGCTGGGGATCGAGCAGTACCGGGAAATTGACCGGAAGCGTCTCCATGAAGCGCCGCACGCGCGCATCGACTTCGCCGACCGAGATCGCGAGCACGCTGACCGGCGTGTCGGCCGAGCGTTCGACCAGGCGGCGCAGCGCGGGCAACTCCTCACGACACGGCTCGCACCAGGTCGCGAAGAAATGCACCAGCACGAGGCGGCCGCGCAGCGCTTCGAGCTCGAAGCTCGCGCCGGAAAGGTCGCTGAGCGCAAACTCCGGCTTTGCATCGCTGACGGGACGTAAGCCATCCGTCGCGGTCGCGCCGAATGCCGAATACAGCACGACGCACGCCGCGCCGAGCGCCCCGATGCTATTGAACCCCAGGTCGCGAATCAGAAAAGAAAAAACGCGCCGCGCCAGCGTCGGCCGCGTCGATGAAGTGGAAAGAGGATGGACGCCCCGAGCCTCGGGAGCCGCGTCATGCACCACGGAATCGATAGTGCGACGCGGTGTCCGGAGGGTCAACACAAAACCCGGGCGCCGGCGACTCGCATACCGCCGCTGCGATCAAATTCACGCAAAAGTGTGCATGTGCAGCATGACGGGATGGCGCATTCGCCAGCCTTTCCGTGTCACGCGGAACGTGCTCTTCGCATTGCACAAATAGGGCCGCGTGTCGCGTTCGAGGGAGCGCGCGGTCGGACCCGTATTTCCGGGCATAAGTTTGACTTTGATATTATTCCAAAATACGTTTTGATTATCAGCGGAACACGTTGATCCTCCGGCTGTTTGCCATTGCGGTGGCTCCGGAGGAACGTCCCCCGGAGGGGGCACGTCCGAGGAGGAAACAAGAATGAACATGGAGCTCTCGCGGCGCCAGTTTATGGCCGGTGCC
>CAYZMR010000244.1:0-3893 GCA_964479515.1 uncultured Hyphomicrobiales bacterium
TCGAGCAGGAGAACAAGGAAGGGCAGAACCTGCTGCCGATCAACTTCCTGCGCCAGCTCATCCGCTTCTACGGCGATTCGATGCAGACGCTGGTGCCGCGCTATCTCGAAGTCTCGATCGACTCGCTCACCAGAGAGCAGGAGAAATTCCGCAACCAGATGGTGCAGGCATTCGGCGTGACGCCGTTCGGCCCGCTCGAGGATCAGGTCCGCCGCAACATGGAAATGTTCAAGCAGGCCTTCTCGATGTTCGCGCCGTTCGCGCGCCGCGACGAGCAGACGGCTGCGAGCGAGCCCGAGGCGGTCGCGCCGTCGTCCACCGGCGACCTCGACGAGCTCAAGCGTCAGCTCGCCGACATGCAGAAGCGCGTCGAACGCCTGAGCGACAAGGACAAGAGCGAAAGCTGAGATTTATTGCGTCGCCGCAGCGCCGGCCGCGCCGCCCTTGGCGGCCCACGGATAGTCGATTGTGGCGCGTGCGATGAACCCGCCCTGAAGATAATCGCATCCCCAGTTCGCGAGCATCGCGGCTGCTTCCTCCGCCTGCACCCATTCGGCCACGGTTTTCAGACCGAGTGAGCGCCCGAGATCGATCAGCGCGCGTACGAAGGCGCGGTCGTCCTCCGAGCGGGTGAGGTTCTGCACGAATGCGCCGTCGATCTTTATGATGTCCACGCCGAGCGCGCGCAGGTTGCGGAACGAGGTGTTGCCGGCGCCAAAATCGTCGATCGCGATGCGACAGCCGAGGTCCTTGGCGCGGGTGACGAACCCCGCGGTCTCGGCGACATCCTTGATGGCGGCGGTCTCGGTGATCTCGATGATGAGGCGCTGCGCCAAGCCGGGGCGCGAGCGCAAATGCGCGCCCAGCGATGACCACCAATCGGGATCGGTCGCGGAATCCGGCGACACGTTGAGGCTCGCGATCAGGCTTGGCGCCGCGACCATCTCGGCGATCAAGAGCTCCATCACGCGATGGTCGATCAGGCGCACCAGGCCGAGCTGCTCCGCGATCGGGATCACGGCGCTCGCCGGCACGATCGTGCCGTCGGCGCGGCGGATGCGCATCAGGCATTCGTGGAAGGCGGTCGCGCGCGTTACCGCCGCGACCACCGGCTCGAATGCGAGCAGGATGCGCCGCTCATTCAGCGCCGCGACGATCTCGTCGGTGGAACGGACGTTTTCCTTGCGCAGCGCCTCGCGCTCGATATTCGGCCGGTAGGCGACGAACGAGCCGCGGCGCTTGGCCTTCGCAGAATCGAGCGACTCCTGCGCATGCGCCAGGATTTCCTCGACCGTGCGGGCGTGGCGCGGGGCGGACACGCCGCCGATCGTCACGGTCGCGGCGACCGCGCCGTGCGTGGTCTGCACCACGTCCTCGCGCACCGCCGCGAGGAACCGGTCGGCGGCGGCGGACAGATCGTCGGGCGTCGCGTTCTTCAGCACGATGCCGAACTTGTTGCCGGCGACGCGCCCGAGCATGTCGGCGCCGCGCATGCGGCCGCGGACGCGCCGGCCGACGGAGGCGATCACCTCGTCGGCGACCCCGAAGCCGTAGGATTCATTGATGCGCGCGAGGTTGTCGACCGCGACGAGCAGAAAGCCGCACGAGCCGCGATAGCGCACCGCCTCGTCGAGCGCCTCGCGCAGGATATCGGTGATCGCGTTGCGGTTCATCTCGCCGGTCAGGCCGTCGAACCGCGACAGATAGGCGAGGCGCTCCTCGTGGTCGTGGCGCTCGGTGACGATGCGCACGACGCCATGCGCGCGCGCCGGACGTCCGCCGGGGCCCGCGAACCAGCGGCCGGTATCCTCGACCCAGAGCCTCACCGCGCCGTTCTGTCCGGTCTGCAGACAATATTCGGTCTGGTAGGGAACGCCGGCGCCGGCGTCAGGACCGGTGGTCTGCATCACGGCGTCATAGCGGCTCGACGCATTCTTCGAGTCGAGATAGGTCGCGTAGCCGCGGCCGGTCGCGATCGAGGCGCCGTCGACGACGCGCAGCACTTCGCGGGCGTTTGCGCCCCAGGTCAGCGTATCGGTGTCGATGTGCCAGTCGTAGGGAACGAGCCCGATCGAGGCGAGGATGGCCGACGGCTCAACCGACGCGGCTGGGGGCGTATCTCTGGTAGCACTGGAAGTACGGAGCTCGCGCGTCACGGAGGATCCTGTTCTGGGAATGCCGGCCAGCGCCGGCTCGACGGCAGCGATCAGGTCAATCTGTCCAGAAAACCCTAAAGATTTGGCAATGCCTGCCTACAAAACCGCGGTCCGGCCGCGGAACGCGCGCGCCGGCACGCCGATTGCCACTCCGACCGCAAGACCGGAACGTCTGTCCCGTTTTGGCACAGGAGGCGGCGGTGGCTATCGGCGGTATTGGCGCAACGGCAGTCGGCGCAGCGGGCGCGGCCAAGCGCGACCGCGACGAAACCCGCACCCGGGCCGAGCCCGCGAGCAAGAGCCGCGCGCTGGTTGCGATCGCTGCGCCGGCGGGGAGCACACCCACGCCGGGTGCGCTCCGGCGTCCGCTCGCTGCCTTCCTCGCCCAGCTCATCGCCACCGAGACGAACGCGCCGCAGACGCGCGCGCGCCGACGCGCCGAGCCGCAGGAGGCGCTGGCGATTTATCAAGTCGGTAGATTGTGCGGACGCCTCGCGAGCGGTTCGACGCTCCGTCGCGACGCATAGTAATTGCACCCCGGTCGAGGGACAGCTTGCACCCAAACGCAACTTGATTCTTCGTCCGCTGTAGCCCATTTGTGCTACGCTGGCGCCAGAGGTTCATGGAACATGGCAAAGACCGAGACGATTCGCGCGCGCGTCGAGCCCGCGCTCAAGCGTGATGCAGAAGCGGTGCTCAAGAAGATCGGGCTGACGTCCAGCGAAGCCATCGGCTTGTTCCTCACGCAGGTCAGCCTGACCAAGGGGCTTCCATTCCCCGTGCGGATACCGAACAAGCAGACGCGCCAAGCCATCAAGGACGCGCGCAACGGCAAGAATGCCGAGGCTTTCGAGTCGGCGTCGGCTTGGGCGAAGAAAGCACGTTCGCTCTGAGCCGACATGCGGCGTATCAGGCAACAGGCGCGCTTTCATCGCGATCTCAAACGCCAGAAGCGTCGCGGCAAAAACATTGAGGAGTTGATCGCGGTCGTCGAATTGCTCGCACAGGACGGCGAGCTTCCGGCCGGATATCGCCCGCATAGACTATCGGGCGAATGGAAAGGCATCTGGGAGTGTCACATCGAGCCGGACTGGCTTCTGATCTACGACGTGACGCCCGAGGAAGTCCTGCTGATACGAACCGGCACGCATCTCGATCTATTCGACTGAGACCGCTCAATACCCCAGCGCGCAGCCGTCCTTGCGCGGGTCGGAGCCGCCGATCAGCACGCCGCGGTCCCAGTCGATCTTGACGGTCTGCCCGCCGCCAAGCGGCGCCGGCCGCACCGCGACCTGATGGCCCCGCGCCTCGAGCCCGGCCACGGCTTCGCCCGAGACCCCGCGCTCGATCACGCTGACCTCGCCCTCGTAGAACACGCGCGCTGAATCGATCGCCATCTGCACGTCCATGTCGTAGTCGACCATGTTGGTCACCACATGCGCATGGCCCATCGGCTGATAGTCGGCGCCCATGACGCCGAACGACATGTCGAGGCGTCCGCCGCGCATGGTCAGCGCCGGGATGATGGTGTGCATCGGCCGCTTGCCGCCCGCGATCGTGTTCGGGTGGCCGGGCTCGACCACGAAGCACGAGCCGCGATTGTGCAGCATGACGCCGGTCTTCTCGGTGCAGATGCCGGTGCCGAACGCGCTGTAGAGCGAGTTGATGAACGACACCGCCATGCGGTCGCGATCGACCACCGTCAGATAGATCGTGTCGCTGCGCGGCGTCGGCGCG
>CAYZMR010000244.1:3993-5604 GCA_964479515.1 uncultured Hyphomicrobiales bacterium
AGCGCGGTGAGCCCCTGCCCGTTCGGCGGCAGCTCGACCACGTCGAGCCCACGATAATTGGTCGAGATCGGCTCGGCCATTTCGCCGTGATGGCGCGCAAGATCCTCGGCCGTGAGGAGCCCGCCCGCCGCCTGCACGGTCGCGGCGATATCGTCCGCGATCTCGCCCTCGTAGAACGCCTTCGCGCCGCCCTTGGCGATCGCCGTCAGCGTCGCGGCCAGCGCCGGCAGGCGCATCACGTCGCCGACCGCGGGCGCGCGACCATTGACCAGGTAATGCTTCGCGGTGCCCGCATGGCGGCTCAGCTTTTCGACCTGCCCGGCCCAATCGGAGCCGACGCGCGGCGCGACCGGAAAGCCGCCACCGGCAAAGCGGATGGCCGGCTCCAGCGCGCGCGCAAGACCGAGGCGGCCATGCGCGGAGAGGATCGCGTCCCAGGCCTCGATCGCGCCCGGCACCGTGATGGCGTTAGCCGACGTGCCGACAATCTTGGTGATGCCCTGCGCCAGAAGCCCTTCGGTGGAAGCCCCGGCCGCCGCGCGGCCCGAACCGTTGTAGCCCCAGACCGGCGCGCCCGGTCTTGCCACCAGGCAGAAGCAGTCGCCGCCGATGCCGGTCATCGCGGGTTCGACCACGCACAGGGTCGCAACCGCCGCGATGGCGGCGTCGGCCGCGGTGCCGCCGGCCTTGAGCGTGTCGATCGCCGCAAGGCTCGCGAGCGGATGCGAGGTCGCGGCCATTCCTTCGCTCGCGAACACGGGCGAGCGGCCGGGCAGATGGAAGTCTCGGGTTTTCATGTGAAGGTCACGCTGGAGGGAGCGAGACCTTACCTCACGGTTCGCTCTTTTGCACCGGTTCGAGCTTCACGATCGGCTCAGTCCGCGCGGGCTCGAAGGTGGCGGGTTCCGGGCGAACGACAGGCACCGACGGAAAGGGCACGGGCTCGGCTCGCACCGGCGCGGCGCGCACCGTCGGCTCGACATGGGTCGCAGGCACGGCGGCCTCCGCCACATAGGCACGGCGCGCGCGGCGCAGCGAGGCCGCAAAGCCCGCGAACATGTCGACGAAGCAGATCGCGACCAACAGCACGAACACCGACGTGTCGGCCTTGTCGACCATGACGAATTCGGCCGCAGCGCCCGCGGCGAGCACGATCGACAGGAAATGCTCCACGATCGACTTGCCGTGGCTCGTCGCCTTGATGAACTCGAACATCAGCATGAGGAGCGAGAACACCAGGAACGCGTCGCCGAGCGTCGGCGTCCATTCGAGGCCGGACTTGAGCTGGAACGTGTAGAGCTTCGTGCCCCAGTCCATCGGCACGATGAACGCGATCATATTGTAGATCGCAAACGGAATGAGCAGCAGCGGAAATCCGAGCACGCGGGCCTCCCGGTTCAGCGGGCCGAATGTACCGATATGGCTAACCCGCCTCTACGGCAAAAATAATACGTGCCGGCGTGAACCGGCACGTATTGAGCCGCAGCCACGCCGCGATCAGGCCTCGGACTTGACGTCGAGCACCTTGCGGCCGCGATACATGCCGGTCTTGAGGTCGATGTGGTGCGGGCGGCGCAATTCGCCCGAATCCTTGTCCTCGATATAGGTCGG
>CAYZMR010000245.1:0-5604 GCA_964479515.1 uncultured Hyphomicrobiales bacterium
GCCGATCCGTCGCATTCCGCGCTCGAGCCGCAAGGCAAGGGCAGCGCGACGCCGCTCGTCGTGTTCTTGGTCGTGTTCACGGCGATCAGCGGCGTGCTCACCGCGCATGCGATCGCCGGCAAGATGCTGATGATGGACAACGGCCTGCCGTATTTCGCGCTGCTGCTGCCGGTGGCGGCGCTGCTGGTCGCGGCCGGCGCGGTCGTCGCCTACGTGATGCAGCTCCGCGAGGGCAGGGCGAGCAAGTCCTGGCCGACCACCGACGGCAAGATCGTGAGCTCGAAGGTCGTCGAGGAGAAAGAGGAGGTCGAGAGCGAGGATTCGAACGGCCGCAAGGAATGGACGACCGAGATCACCTATCGCCCGGAGATCCGCTTCGCCTACCGGGTCGGCGACTATAGCTACGCGACCGACACCTGGAAGCCGGGCGCGACCGTCGGCTACGGCACGCCGAAGCGCGCCGAGGCGGCTGTCGCCCGCTACACGCCCGGGCAGAGCGTGACGGTGCATTACGATCCGGCGCACCCGGACACCGCCGTGATCGAGCCGGGTAATACCGAAGGCGCGGGCGTGATCCTCGTGGTCGGCGTCGCCTTCGGCCTCGCCGGCACGCTGTTCTTGTGGCTCTTCACGCACGGCCAATGGGTCAACGCCGCGACCGGGACGTGACGGAGCGCTGTACCCACCCTCGTCATCGCCGGGCTTGTCCCGGCGATCCCGATTAGGGGCGCAACATCCGTGCCCGCCTCGTCGGGATGGCCGGGCCAAGCCCGGCCATGACGATCGATAGATCGGCGTATCAGTCCATCCCCGGCT
Organism: uncultured Hyphomicrobiales bacterium; assembly: GCA_964479515.1. GTDB lineage: Bacteria > Pseudomonadota > Alphaproteobacteria > Rhizobiales > Xanthobacteraceae > PALSA-894. The sequence continues at coordinate 817 of CAYZMR010000245.1, forward strand.
TCGTGCGCCGCATGCCTTTGATGGCCGAGCGCACCTTCTTGCCTTCGAGCCGCCGCTCCTTCGAAGCCCTGGTGGGCTTGGTGGCGCGGCGCGGCGTGGGCCTTATCGCCGCCTCCTTGACGAGCGCGACCAGGCGATCGAGCGCCTCCGCGCGGTTGCGTTCCTGAGTGCGATGATTTTGCGCGATCAGCACCAGGACGCCGTCCTTGGTCAGGCGTTTTCCCGCAAGCCGCATCAGCCGCAGCGCGACATCGTTCGGCAGCGACGGCGAGCCGCGCACGTCAAATCGCAACTGCACCGCGGTCGCGAGCTTGTTGACGTTCTGCCCGCCGGGACCGGAGGAGCGCACGAAGCTCTCCTCGATCTCGCGCTCGTCGATGGCGATGGCGTCGGTGATGCGGATCATGGCTCCAGCTCGATCGGCCGCATCGACTCGATTCGCATCACCTCTTGCAGCGCCTTCACCCAGACCACGTCAAGCTGCGACTGCAGCGCCTTCTCGCTACCAGCGGAGTCGATATGAAAGTAGTTCCGCAAGCGCGCAATCTTCTCTTCTCCGATCGCTTGCTCGAGTGTCGGCCGAAACTGCTCCATGCGGCTCGGATCGTGAAACAGCACGAAGATAACCTCATTCTCCGTGCCGCGGGTCCGCTCCCTGACATCAAAGAGAAAGCGGGCGCTTTCGCCGATACGCCACTCGTCCTCGATCCAGCCCCCGAACAGATCGACGATCGCGATGACACGCGTCTGCGCGCTCAGGGAATGCCGCAAGAGGTGACCCTGGCGCCATTCGCGCACGAAATCGGTCGTCGCGTTCACGACCGAAACGCCGTGCGTCGAGACAAGCCGGTGCTCCAGAACTTTCCATCCGGGCCGTGCATTGCGATTCACCATCCAGACATGGAGCTGTTTGCCCGTGATGCCTGGAAAGATCATCTTGGTCAGATTAGTCGTGAAACTGTGCGCATCTCTGAAGTCGAGAAAGCTGTGCGCGGCGAGATTGCCCGAAAGGTCGACCGCTTCGAAGACAAGCGGAATGATCTGGATCGGACGGCGCTCATGCAGCGCGCGGGCATATTCGTACTCACGCAAGACCCAGGCCGATCCCAAGCTGTTATGGGTGACGATGACGCCATAGCTCCTGCACTGCGCCAACTCGTCGAAAATGTTCTGTTCGAAGATCGCGCCGGGGTCGATGTCCTTTTGATCGAGGAACGTTCGAACGCCGCGCGCACGTAGCTCTCGATCCAACCGTTTCGCGATCTCGTCGTCCTTGCGACTATACGAGAGAAATATGTCGTACTTGGCCGGCAGGCTTGCTGTCGTCATGACCTGGCGCGTCCTCCTGCCGGATGAAGCAGGCATCCAGTTCTTAGCTCTCGTCGAGCCGGACTTTAGCCATTCAGCGCTGCTCCGAGATAGAGCGCGAGCCCATAGGCCTCGTCGACGGCCGCGTCCGTCTTTGGACCGAACGTGACGACGGCCACCGTCGGTGCTTGCGCCTTGCTGAGAACCGATTCGATGTCTTGCGGGGGGACCTTGCCCTCACCGTAAATGCTCTTCAGCGCGGCCTCGAGGTGCGCGGCGCCAACCTGCCCTTTTGTCGCTACCACGACCGCGAGAGTCCCGACTGGCTCGGCGATGCCGAGGACTCGGACGTCCGCCTCGCTTCCCGGCGGTGATGGGAACAGCCACGTCAGCGTCTGCGCGCGGCCGGTCGCGAGTGACGCCCGCACGAAGGTGCCGTTGATCGACAGGATCATCAGCATATTGTTGGCGTTGTTCAGGGCTTTGGCGTCGAGGCGTGACCGATCGAGGACGAAGTGGTCTCGCTCGCCGCTCGGCCAAAATACGTTCGCATCAATGTTCATAGCATTGCTCCCTGGACCGGGTTAGCCGCGGGCGGGCCAAGCTTGCGATGAGCGCCAAACGTCCGGCGCTCTCAGTCTTTCCCCGCCAAATACCGCTTCGCCAGCACCTTACCCTCTTCCACGGCCGGCTGATCGAACGGGTCGACGCCGATGAGACGCGCCGCGATGATCGTCTCCAGCATGAAGTGCATCAGCAGTTCGCCGAGGCTCGCCTCATCCAGCGTCTCGAGGTGGATCGTGCGCACCGGGCAGCCGTTCGTCGCGAGCGTCTCGGCGGTCGCGCGGCCTTGCGCCGCCACGAGATCGCCGATCGTCCTGCCGGCGAAATCCGGCTCGCCCGCGCGGCGCGCAAGCTCCGCCTCGATACGCGGGCCTTTGCCCGCCGTACCGATCGTCACCACGGTGAACAGCTTGTCGCGCGGGCCGGCAATGAAGAGCTGAAGCTGCGAATGCTGGTCGACCGGACCGAGCGCACCGATCGGCGTTGTGCCTTTGCCGTCCTTGCCGAGGCTCTCGGCCCAGAGCTGGGTAAACCAACGCGTAAAGCGCTCCAGCCGATCCGCATAGGCCATCACTACCGCGATGGTCTTGCCCTGGCGGGCGAGCGCGATATTGAGGGCGGCCCCGAGCGCGGCCGGCACTTGCGCGGCTGGCCTACCGTCCAGGACCGGGGCCAGCGCGCGCGCGGCGCCGGCGCGGATCGCCGCCGCGTCGAGCCCGAGCACGGCTGCCGGCAGGAGGCCGACATTGCTGAGTGCCGAGAAGCGCCCGCCGATGCCCGGATCGTGCTCCAGCATCGGCACCGAGCCGCCGAGCAGCGCGCGCAGACCGTTGGCCTTGCCGCCTCTCGCCGCCTCGGAAATCCCGAGGAAGAGTTCGCCGACGCGCGCTTCGAGCCCGGCCTCTTTCACGGCGGCGAGCGCCGCCGCGGTCTGCATCAAGGTCTCGCCGGTGCCGCCCGACTTCGAGATCGCGACGAAGCGCGTGGTTGCGAGCGGGAGCTTTCCGAGCAGCGTCGCGAAGGTCGACGGATCGAGATTGTCCATGAAGTGCATGCGCGGGGGCGCGCGGAACGCCTCCGCGCCGCGCACGCCGATGTCGGCGAGCGCGGCCAGCGTCTGCCCGCCGAGGCTCGATCCGCCGGTGCCGAGCATGACGATGTCGCTCGCGTCCGCGCGCAGCCGCGCGGCGGCTTGCGCGATCTCGTCGAGGTCGTCGGTCTTGGCCGGAAGCCGCAGCAGCGGCAACGCGCCGCTCGCATGCGCCGCGCGCAGGAAGGTCAGCGCGGCCTCGCTCGCCTTCAGCGCGTCGTCGAGCGCCGCATTGGCGACGCCGTTTTGGCCGATCGCGTCGGCGCGGGCGCCGTTGATGGTCTGTTTCAAAGACATGGCGGGATATTAGGCAAAGCGCGCAAAAGGTTCCTTAAGCGCCGCGCTAGTTCGTCTTGTTCAGACCTTGCGTGCGACCGACGACCGTCACCAGCAGACCTTTGTCGAGCAGGCTTTTCGCCACGCGCTTGGCGTCGACGAGCGTGACCGCGTCGATCATCGCGCCGCGCCGCTCCGGATAGTCGATGCCGAGATCGTCGAGCTGGATCTGCACGAGCTGGCCGGCGATCTTCGAGGAGGTATCGAAGGCGATCGCGTAGGCGCCCTTGAGATAGGACTTCGCCTTGTCGAGTTCGTCCTGCGTCGGGCCGTCCTCGGCGAGCCGCTTGATCACGTCCTCGATCACCGCGAGCGTCTCCTTCGCGCGGTCGGAACGCGTCGCGGTGCCGCCGGTCAGCACCGCGGCATGGTCGAGCCAGATCAGGTTCGTGCGCATCGAATAGGCAAGGCCACGCACCTCGCGCACCTCGCGATAGAGGCGCGAAGTATGCGTGCCGGCGCCGAGGATGTGGTTGACCACATAGGCGGTGAAGAAATCCGGATCGTGGCGCGCAAGGCCGGGCCCGCCGAAATCGATCACGGTCTGCGGCACGTCGAGCTCGACCGTCACGCGCGTGCCGAGGCCGTGCATCACGGCGTCCGGCACGACCGGGAGCGAGGCCTTGGCGGGCAGGCCGCCGAACACGCGGTCGATCAGGCGCCCGGCGCGGTCGGCATCGATGTCGCCGACGATCGCGATCGTCAGCGAGCCGCGCGCGAACACGCGGCCCACATACGCCTTGAGGTCTTCGACCCTGATCTGCGGCACCGATTCGAGCGTGCCGTTGTTCGAGCGCCCGTAGGGGTGGTCGGGAAACGCCGTCGCCCACCAGCGCTCGTTGGCGATGTCGGTCGGGCTGGTGGTGGCGCGGCGGAGCGCGGCGAGCACCTGGGCGCGGATGCGTTCGACCGGCTCCTCGTCGAAGCGCGGCGCGGTGAGCGCGAGGCGCAGCAGCGTCGCCGCCTCGTCGAGATTGTCGCCAAGCGTGAGCAGGGAGCCGCGGAACTGGTCGCGGCCCGACGCGAAGGTCAGCTGGATCGCACGCTCCTCGAGCCGTTCCTGGAACGCGCGCGCGCTGAGCTCGCCCGCGCCCTCGTCGAGCAGCGAGGACACCATGTTGCCGACGCCGAGCTTGTCGGCCGGGTCGGCATTGGCGCCGCCCGCGAAGGAAAAATCCATCGCGATCATCGGCACCGACGGCTCGCGCACCAGCCAGGCCTTGATGCCGCCCGGGCTCACGATCGGCTCGATCTTGCTCGCGGCGTGCGCCGATGCGGTAAGCGCGAGCGCGAAGGCGGCGGCAAGTGCGGTGCGCATGAGCATCATAACGCTCGCTTCTCCTCGCGCGCCGCGACGTCCTTGATGTCCTTGACCAGATAGCCGGTGACGGAACGGCGCTTGTCGAGATATTGCTTGGCGACCTCGCGCACGGCCTCCGCCGTCACGGCGCGCAGCCGCGCCGGCCGCTCGATCACGTCCTCGACGGTCT
>CAYZMR010000246.1:0-3820 GCA_964479515.1 uncultured Hyphomicrobiales bacterium
CCCTTGCTCACCAGCCATTTCTGGATCACGTCGGCGATCGCGGCATTGTTCTTGTCCTGCATCATCATGTGCGAATTGCCCTTGATGCCGATGTCCGGAAGGTTGATCCAATCGACGGTGCCGCCCGCGGCTCTGATGGCGTTGGCGTATTCGGTGTCGATCTTCTTGTAGGCGGCCCAGCGCGGGTGCTCGTCGACATAGTCGCCGAAGATCATCAGCACCGGCGTGTCTTTAAGCTTCGGCGCATTGACGACCTTGCCCGCGGTCGCGGCCTCGATCGAGACGATCGCCTTGATCTTGTCGGGGCGCTGCTCGGCGACCAGGAATCCAAAGGCGCCGCCCTGGCTATGGGTCAGCAGCACGCAGGGACAGACCTTGTCGACGAGCGCTAGATATCCCTCGATGATCGCCTTGTCGGTCGAGAGCCAGCGCGGAACTGACTGCTTCATGTAGTTGTCGTAGGCTTCGAACGGAAACTGATCGCCCGGCAGCAACTTGCGCTTTGACGGATCGGCATTCCACGAGCCTTCGCCGGCGCCGATGCGGAAGCGCTCGAACGGATCCTGATAATTCAGGAAGATCGGCTCGCCCGACCACACATCGGGGCTTGCAAAGCCCGAGCGGCCGCGCTCGACCGCATCGGACACATACGTGTCCCAACCCTTGCGGATAAACATGTTCATCCAGCCTTCGCGGCCGTCGGGCGTCGACTCGTAGGTGACGCCGGTCAAGCCGCCGCCGTGCCACATCAGCAGCGGATACTTTCCCTTCTTATTTTTCGGCAGGAAATATTCCACATACATCTGCTCCACCATGAACTGCCCGTTCGGGTCGAGCTTCGACATCGGGCCGCCCGGCATGCGCTGGATTTCCTTGACCGGCTTGCCGCTCACCTCCGCGATGCGGCCGCCGATGTGGAACGACCCCATGCCGCGCAGCACGATGTCGTCGTCCGCGAGCGCGGGCAGTGCCGCGAGCCCCAGCGCAACAGCGATCACGGCGCGTTGCATCACACCCTCCCCGTTTTTCATTGACCGCCATTGTGGCGGATCGGGTGGGGCGGCGCCACTGGTGCGCGGATCGATCCGTCAAGCAGCGGCGTGCGTGGGACGCCGCCCCATTCAGCGCTGGGCCGGCGCGCCATCCTCGAGCGGGAAGCGCACGCGCGCGACAAAGCCCTTGTGGCTCGTGCGTTCGAACGTGCCGCCGAGCGCGTTCGCGAGGCTGCTCACGATCCGGAAGCCAAGATGCACGCGGCTCACGTCGGGCGCGCGCAGTCCCGGGCCGTCATCGGAAATGACCAGCAGCGCGTGAGCATCGTCCGTCACGCTCAGTGCGACGGCGATCGTGCCGCCGGGGTGCTCCGCGAAGGCATGGCGGTAGGTGTTCATCACCAGCTCGACCACGAGCTGCCCGAGAAGCGCGGCGCGCTTCTGCGGCAGCGAGGTCGCCGCGATGGCAAACGAGGCCGTGTGCTGCGATTTCGGGTCGTACAACTCGCCAATGCGGCGCACGAGCCCGGGAATGAACTGATCGAGCGCGATCGGCCGCTCGCTCGCATCGTCGAGATCGATGTAGATGCTGGTCAGCGTGGTGAAGCGCACGCGCAGGTCTTCGAGCGCCTGGACTGTTTCGGGGTTGCGCGCACGGCGGATCTGCAAGCTGATCAGGCTCGTCATGTTCTGCAGATGATTGCGCAAGCGGTGGCGCAGCTCATCGAGTTGAATCGCGAGCAGCGATTCCGGCTTCTCCTGATTGCTCGGCGTCATATGAAAAAATATTTTCCAATGCGTATTGTCGCCGACGGTAATGTAGGATGCAGAGAGTTCCTGGCGTATGTCATTTGACGTAAGTCGCGCCTGCGCGATCGAGTAATTGCATGGCGAGGACGATAAACGGGCCGTCAGACCGCATGCGCGTGCCATGCTTCAAATGCGCGCTGCGCGCCGGCGGCGCGTTCAAGCCCATCAGCGAGATGGAGCTCGCCTTCATCAACGAGATGAAGCGCGATCATCTGACGTTGCCGCCGGGCGCCGACATCATCAGGGCCGGCCAGGAACAGGCGGAGCTCTACACGCTCTATGCGGGCTGGGCCTTCCGCTACAAGATGCTGCCGGACGGCCGCCGGCAAATCCTGAATTTCCTGCTGCCGGGCGATCTGATCGGCCTGCAGGCCGCGATGTTCGAGGCCTCGCTCCATGGCGCCGAGGCGCTGACCGAGGTCCAGCTCTGCCTGCTGCCGCGCCGCAAGGTGTGGTCGCTGTTTGAGAACATGCCGGAGCTCGCCTTCGACGTCACCTGGCTCGGCGCGCGCGAGGAAAGCCACGTGGACGAGAGCCTCACCGGCGTCGGGCGGCGCAGCGCCAGCGAGCGCATCGCGGCACTCATCATTTCGCTCTACAAGCGTCTCGATGCGCTCAAGCTCGTGGCCAACGGCGCGATGCCGTTTCCGCTGAGCCAGCAGCATATCGCCGATGCGCTCGGCTTATCGCTGGTGCACACCAACAAGTCGCTCGCGAAACTGCGGCGCTTGGGCATGCTCTCGCAGACCAATGGAACGCTGCTCCTCGCCAATCCGCACGCGCTCGCGAGCCTCGCGCAATATTTCGACGAGGAGACGCCGAAGCGGCCCCTGATCTAGAAGGTTGCGCCGGCGCTACGGCGCGACGCGCACCGTCGGCGTGATCGCGAGGTCGCCGACCTGCGTCTTCAGCGCCAGCAATTGCACCAGGATGCTGAATATCCGCTTGGTGCTTTCCGCGCTCTTTTGCGGCACGCAGAACATTTCACCTTCGTAATTGATCTCGACGAAGCAACCGTCCGAGCGGTCCTGCGCGACGGCGAGGATGCGGGTGTCCTCGCTGCCGTCGCGCGGCCCGCGCACCCTGACCGCATTGGTCAGGCCCCGCGACAAAATCCGTCCGAGAAATTGATAGATCCCGAACGTCGAGCGCGTGATGATCTCGTACTTGATCGTCCCGTAGGGCGTTCCCACCCATTCGAAGGTGAGCGTATCACCGCCGAGTTTCTTCTTGTCGGGCTTCCAGTTCCCGCAGCGGGGCTGGTGTTGGCCCGGCCAGCGTAGTGACGACTGGATATCCGGCGGATATTCCGCGAGCGACCGTGTTGCCAGCACCGGATCGAAGCACAGCCGCGAATAGACGATGTTGATCGGCCGCTGCAGTGGGCTCATGCCGGGGGGGCCGGTGCCGCCGGGCGCGCCTAACATGCCGGGGCCGGGTGTTGGCAGATGCTGCTCGGTCAGCGTTTCGACCGTGAGGCCCGTGGCAAGGGCGTCGTCCACCATCTTCTCGAAACAGCGTTGCGTGCCTTGAAAGACCGGGCATTGCGGGTCCGGCGTATTGCGATATTCGACGGTCGTGCCACCGATCGTCTCGCGAACGGAATCGGTGAACAGCCAGAACAAGAGGTCGCGCGAGTATCCCTGGCGAACGAAAAAGTTGAGTGTCGGCAAGTCCACCGGGCTCAGGAGCGCCGTGTAGAAGTCGCGCGACTCGAGCACCGTGATGTCGAATGAACTGGCCGCGAGGACGGAGGTATTCAGCGTCGAATTGCTGATGGTCGCGTCCCGCTGGATCGTCGCCGGCGGCGGATTCGCGCCGAGCACGAAGGTGGGCGCGGCCATTCCGAGGTTGGCCTGGGTCGATCCGCTGACGCGCGAGAAGGTGATGAAGTTGAGCGGGACGTTCTGGCTCGCCCGCACGATGTTGAGCAGGATCGACTCGTTGCGCGCCTTGGTGGTGCTGCGGTTGATGGTGTCGTAGCGCGGATCGATCGTGTCGACGAACGAACATCCCGC
>CAYZMR010000246.1:3920-5602 GCA_964479515.1 uncultured Hyphomicrobiales bacterium
GGTCCAGCCTTCCGGACAGATCTTGCCCGTCGCCGCATCGGGGCCGTTCAGCGGTCCCTTGCACTTGCGGCGATCGAAGCTCGCCATGTGACCGCTCGCGAGCGCCGTCCACACCACGCCGTCGCTCGTGAGATCGAGCCCGCGCGAACCCCAGGTTCCATCCGGCGGCAGGTAGATTTCCGTCAGCGCCGTGTTCGCCGGATCGGGCCCTGGCACGATCCGAACGATGTAACCGGGCTGATCCACTCGCGAGAAGCCGACATCCATCGCCTGGCCCCAGATCGAGTCATCGACGGGGCTCGGCTGCACGCTATAGAGCGCCGCCATGATCTGTTTGTCCTTGGCGGGATCGAGCGGGTCCTTCGGCCCGACATAGGCGTCGCGCCGGCCGTTCCCGTTCGTGTCGATGATCATCGGCGTCCAGCCTTGCGATGTCGCTTCGTCGCCGGTCTCTTCAAACTTCGCGACGTTGAGCCAGCCGACCACACCGCTCCACGGCTGCCCTTGGCTGGTCCAGAGCGTGTTGTTCTTGTCGTGGCCGAAATAGAGATGATGGGTCGGGAAGCAGGTCGAGATCAGCGTCCACTTCTCGGTCTTGGGATCGTAGAAGGACAGGTGGCGCGGGGACTCCTTCTGCGGCGCGACTTTCGCGGATGGAAGATCGGAGCCTTGCTTGCAATAGTCCGGATTCTCGTGCTGCCGGATGCGCGCCGTGAACCAGATGCGGCCCTTCTCGTCCATCATCGGATTGTGAATGCTGGTGTGGCCGTCCCAGATGGCTTCTTCGCCCCAGTATGCCGACGGTCCGCGCGGCAGGTCGCTCGACGAGGGCGTCTTGGGATCGCGGAACGGATGCGTGATGAAGCCGACCTTGTGATTGACCGGATCGAGCCACGGAACGCGGTCCGTGCTCTCCTCGGGTGAGCCGTAAATCTTGCCGTTGGCATTGACGGTCGGATTGCGTTTGTCGGTCGACACCGCATCATGCATGTAATACTTCGGCGTCGACCAATCCCACATCGCGATGACGACATTGCGCTCGACGCCCTGCGGCCGCTGCGGCTGCGTCGCTGGCAGTTCGCCTGCGGCGATGCGATCGGTCCAGTTGGCGAAGATCGAGTAGGCCTTGTCCGGTCCGAGACGCCCGAGGCTCAGCGCCATGTTGCCCATCGCCTGCCCGGCTTGCGTACGCAGCGCCCAGACGTCGGCAGAGGTCTTTGCCTGATTCTTGAAGAAATCCGGAATGGTGCGCACGCCCTTGGAGCCCAGCGCGTGGCATGACTGGCACGAGTTCTTCATCGTATCGAGCCAGTAGTATTGCGACTTCATGACCTCCGGGATGCCGTTACCCTTGTCGCCGGTGCCCGGGAAATCGCTCACCGCTGGCACGTTGATCATCGCGTACCAGTACATGCCCGGATAATATTCCGCCGCCGCCGCGGCGTTCGGCGCCGTGACCGCCTTGAGATCGAGGGTTTTGCCCGGCTCTGCGTCGATCTTTGCGGAATCGACGAGGCCGTAGCCGCGCACCCAGACCTTGTACTTGGCCTTCGGCAATTCGGGGATGACGTAACGGCCCTGGTCGTCCGTGACGACGACCTTGGCGAACTTGGTCGGGAGATCGGTTGTCTCGGCGATCACCCAAACGCCAGCTTCGGGGCCGGCCGCTCCCGTGACGACGC
>CAYZMR010000247.1:0-5571 GCA_964479515.1 uncultured Hyphomicrobiales bacterium
TAGTTCACGGTGTCGATCGCGTAATAGGTCGTGAGGAACCGCGGGTCCTGCGCGGCGATCTGGCGCGCCAGGAAGCTGTCGTCCAGCGACGGATCGATCAGGTTGCGCGCGAACCCGGTCTGATGATCCCCGAAGCGCACGATGAGAAAGCGCTCGTCCGGGAAGTCGCGCTTCAGCCGCGCGACGAACGCCGTGTAGTCGTGCGCGCTCATCATCTGGCGGCGGATGTATTCGTCGGTCTCCTGGTTGTTGCCGAGATCGCGCCAGGCCGGCGTCAGGTCGGGGCGGAAGCGGTAATCCCAGGGAAAGTGGTTCGCCAGCGTATAGACGAACAGAAACAGCGGCTGCTTGCCGCCTTCGCGCGCGATCACGCTCGCGGCGGCATTGAAGAAGAAGCTGTCGGGCTCGACGCCCTTGGCGCCCAGCGCCTTGGCGTCGTAGAAATTCTCGATCCCGACGGTGGTCTGGAAACTGCGCGCGCTCAGGAACGCGCCGAGAAACGAATAGAAGCTGAAGGTCTTATAGCCGCAGCGCCGCAGAGTCAGCGGCAGCGACCGCTCGACCCGGCCGGCCGCGATGCGCGTGACGAAATCCGCGAAGCGCCCATAGGAGCGCACCGAAAGGCCGGTGAACACGTTGTATTCGGTGAACCAGCTTGGGCCGCCGGCGCCCTCCACCACGAAGGCGCGGTTCCGGCCGTCGAACGAGGTGAAGTGCTCGCGGTAATTCGGCGGCACCTTGATGCCGGGCGCCATGGTGATGTCGAAGCTCGATTCATCGAACACCATCACGATGTGCGGCGGCTTGACCGCCGGCGCGCAGGCCGTCTCAAGCGGGAGCCGCAGGTGCTCCGCCTGGCTTGCCTCGGAGTCGAGAATGCCGCGGCTCAAATAGTCCGATACCGCGGTCACGCCCGAGCGCGCGAACTTCGAGAAGAACTCCCCGCCGACGAACTCGTCCAAAGGATCGCTCGGCACCGCCGTCGACAGGCCGACCAGCGCGACAAGACACGCCGCGCATCCGGCCAGCGCGACCCGCCGCCGCATCCGCAACGGATCGAGCCATGCCAGCAGCACCAGCAGCGGCACGGCAAGCGCGACCGCGAGCACGACCTTGCGTCCAAGCCCGGGCACGACCGTCATCAGGAAGCCGAACGTGTCGGCGTCGATGATCATGAGGTCGACGAAGTTCACCGTCTGGAACAGCACGGCGTGCTTGAGCTGCGACACCAGGATCAGGACGACCACGAAGGCGAGCGAGAGCGCGCCCGCGACCGCGGGCCGGCGCAAAAGGATGAGCGTGCCGAAATTCAGAACGCCCCAGGCGAGGACGAAGATCACGCGGCCGAAGAACTCGGCCTCGTACCAGAGCATCACGGCGAGCGCGGCAAGCTGGATCGCGATGACGATGCCAAATCCCAGGCGCTCGCGCGCGGTGGCGCCGCTGGTCGTCGCCAGCCGGTTCGCCAGAAGGGAGAGCGTGGGAGGCATGGGTACGCGCCCATGCCCGGAAATGATCCCAGCGACGCCCGGCACACGGGACATTGTCATAAAACGGTATTATTTCCGTCATTTCAAGTTAACAAAGGTCGCGGGGAGCTTACCGGCCGACAGGCGGCCCCTTGAGTGGGAAAAACAAGCGCATGCGGCGCATGAAGCCTTCGCGGCACGGCCTCGCGGCGCTCGCCTTCGCGCTTGCCGTGTGCGCGCCGGCCTTGGCCGCCAGCCCGGATGATCCGGACGACGGCACCATCGTGATCGTCCTGACCGGCGACGTCGGGCTCAATGCCAGCAACATGCCGGTCGACCCGAAGGGCGCAACCCGCAACGGCTTTCACACCTGGGCCGATATGACCTCGGCGATCGCCGCCGACATAAACGGCGACCTCAACTTCATGAACCTGGAAACGGTCGTCACCGACCGCAACGATCTCACCCCCGACCGCAAGGAACAGTCCGGGCCGTTCGATTTCCGCATGCATCCGGAAGGGCTGAAACATCTCGTCGCGCGCGGCTTCAACGTGCTCTCGCTCGCCAACAACCACTCGATGGATTACTACGTGGAGGGCCTGCGCGAGACGCTGCGCCATGTCGGCGCGCTGCGCGGCAAGGGCATCCTCGCGGCTTCCGGCGTTGGCATGACCTTCGAGGAGGCAAGCCGCCCGCAGCTCATCACGCTGAAGGGCGCAACGATCGCGTTCACGGCAACCGGCATCATCACCAACAACCTCGATCGCCATCATGCCGGTCCGGACAAGCCCGGCCAGACCAATTCCCGGAGCCCGGCCGACTTCGCCGAGGTGCTCCGGCGCCTGCGCGAGGCCAAGGCGGATTTCCGCATCCTCTCGGTGCATCACGGCATCGAGTACCAGGTGCGCGCCGACCCCGAGCAGATCGCGCAATGGCGCGGCGAGGCGGCGCAGCGCGACGGCATCGATCTGGTGGTCGGGCATCATCCGCACGTGGTGCGCGGCGTGGAGATGACCGGCCGCTCGCTGATCTTCTACAGCCTCGGCAACTTCCTGCACCTCGGCACCATCGATCTTTCCGCCAAGGGGATTTGCAGCAGCTACGGCCTGATGGCGCGCGTCTATCTGCGCAAGGATGCCGACGGCAGGCTCGCGATCCGCGCCGTCGAGGCGATCCCGGTGACGGACACGAATTTCCGCACGCGCCGCTTGACCGGCGAGCAGGGCACCGCGCGCGTGCACGCGCTCAATTACCTCAACGCCGCGCTCGACGACCGCGCCGGCAAGGCGCGCGGCGTGCGCTTCACGCCGCAGGGCGATGGCAGCGGGCTCTTCTGCCTGCCCGGCGCCGAGAAGGATCCCGGCCGCATCGGCAAGCTCTGCCAAAACTTCAAGGAGGCGCCGCCGATCCCGCCGGCACTGCTCGGGCAGATCGCCGCGAGCTGCGCTAGGTAACGCCGCCGCCCCGACCTAGAATGCGACGATGAACGCCGCACGCCCGGCCATCGCGTTCGACACCGTCGCCAAAGCCTATGGCGATGCGCCGCGCGTCCTCGACGATGTCTCGCTAAGCGTGCCGGCGGGCGAGTTCCTGGCGATCCTCGGTCCTTCCGGCTCCGGCAAGACCACGCTGCTGCGGCTGGTCAATCGCTTGGCCGATCCCTCGGCCGGGCACGTGCGCGTCGAGGGCGAGGATGTGCGCGACGTCGATCCGATCGCGCTGCGGCGGCGCATCGGCTACGTGTTCCAGGGCATCGGCCTGTTCCCGCACATGACGGTCGCCGAGAACATTGGCATCACGCCACGCCTGATCGGGTGGGAGCGCGCGCGCATCACCGCGCGGGTGGACGAACTCCTCACGCTCGTGCGCCTCGACCCGGCGAAATACCGCGACCGCCTGCCCCACGCGCTCTCGGGCGGCGAGCGCCAGCGCGTCGGCGTCGCGCGCGCGATCGCGGCGGGCCCGCGCATCGTGCTGATGGACGAGCCGTTCGGCGCGCTCGATCCGCTCACCCGCGACGCGCTCGGCCAGGATTATCGCGACCTGCACCGCGATCTCGGCCTCACCACCGTGATGATCACCCATGACGCATTGGAGGCCGTGCTGCTCGCCGACCGCATCGTCGTGATCCGCGCCGGCCGCCTGATCGCCGACGGCACGCCGCGCGCGCTGATGAGCGAGATGCAAGACGCCTACGTGCAGGAGATGATGGCGACGCCGCGCCGCCAGGCCGAGCGGCTTGCCGCCCTGATGCGGCGGGAGGCGCCGTGACGCTCGACCCGCGCATCGCCGACGCGCTCGCGCGCCTGCCCGACTATCTCGGCAGCCACGTGCTGGTCAGCGTCACGGCGCTCGCGCTGGGGCTCGCCATCAGCCTGCCGCTCGCGCTCGCGGCCAGGCGCCGCGCCGCGCTGCGCGGCCTCCTCCTCGCGGTCGCCAGCATCGCGCAGACGATCCCGGGCCTGGCGTTGCTGGCGCTGTTCTATCCGCTGCTGCTCGCGCTCGCTGCGCTGTCGCTGCGGCTGACCGGACACGGATTTTCCGCGCTCGGCTTCCTCCCTTCGGTGCTCGCGCTCGCGCTCTATTCGATGCTGCCGGTGCTGCGCAACACGCTCACCGGCCTTGCCGGCATCGATGCGACCATCTCGGAAGCCGCGCTGGGTGTCGGCATGACGCGGCGCCAGGCGTTGCTGATGGTCGAAATCCCGCTCGCGCTGCCGGTGATCATGGCCGGCATCCGCACCGCCGCCGTGTGGGTGATCGGCACCGCCACGCTGTCGACCCCGATCGGCCAGACGAGTCTGGGCAATTACATCTTCACCGGCCTACAGACGCAGAACTGGGTGTTCGTCCTGTTCGGCTGCGTCGCCGCCGCGATCCTCGCGCTCGCGGTCGACCAGTTGCTCGCGCTGGTGGAGAACGGGCTGCGCCTGCGTCGCCGCGCCCGCGCGCTTCTCGGCGCCGCCGGCCTCGTGCTGATCATCGTCGGCGCGCTGTGGCCGGCGCTCGCGCGCCCACACGCGGCCTACGTGGTCGGCGCCAAGCCCTTCGCCGAGCAATACATCCTCGCGGCGTTGATCGAGCAGCGCCTGAACGCCGCCGGCCTCTCGGCCGCGCGCCGCGAGGGACTCGGTTCGAGCGTCGCCTTCGCGGCGCTGAAGGCGGGCGAGATCGACGCCTATGTGGAATACACCGGCACGCTGTGGGCAAACGAGATGCACCGCACCGACATCAAGCCGCCGGATGTCATGCTCGCCGAGACGAAGGACTGGCTGCAACGCGAGCACAAGATCACGCTGCTCGGCGCGCTCGGCTTCGAGAACGCCTATGCGCTCGCGATGCCAAAGAAGCGTGCCGACGCGCTCGGCATCCACACGATGGCGGATCTTGCGCGCAACGCCGCGAGCCTGTCGATCGCGAGCGACTACGAGTTCTTCGGCCGGCCCGAATGGAAGGCGCTGCAATCGGCTTATGGGCTGGCGTTCCGCCAAGAGCGCACGATGCAGCCGGAATTCATGTATCCGGCGGCGGCCGCCGGCGATGTCGACGTGATCTCCGCCTACACCAGCGACGGGCGTATCGCGCAGTATGACCTCGTCGTCATCGCCGACGAGAAGCACGCGATCCCGTCCTACGACGCGATCCTGCTGCTTGCGCCGAAGCGCGCGAACGACGCCGCGCTGCGCGAGGCGCTCGCCCCGCTGATCGGCGCGATCGACGTCGACAACATGCGCGCCGCGAACCTGCGCGCGAGCCGCAACGACGCCGACGCCGCGCCGGACGCGGTCGCGCGCTGGCTGTGGCAGAAGGTGGGGAAGCCGTAAGAAGACGGAGCAACCAAACTCCGCCGTCATCCTGAGGTGCGAGCGAAGCGAGCCTCGAAGGATGGCCGTACACCGCGCGCTTCGCCGCCGCCCTTCGAGGCCCGCGCTGCGCGCGGGCACCTCAGGGTGACGGCGATAGGGTGTGTCAATTCTTCGCCTTGTCCACCAGCGCGCGCTGCTTGATCCACGGCATCATGGCGCGCAGCTTCTCGCCGACCTGCTCGATGCCGTGCTGGGCGAGCTTGGCGCGCGTCGCCTTGAACGAGGTCTGGTTGACC
>CAYZMR010000248.1:0-5499 GCA_964479515.1 uncultured Hyphomicrobiales bacterium
ATGTCGTGTGGCGAACATTGGCCGGCTCAGTTTGAGACCTTTACTTCGCCTGAGCTGCCACGGCCGGCTCTTCCTTCGGAAGGACGTAGGCAATGGCTGCGATCGGCTTGGAGCCCTTGCGTTCCACACGGAAGGCGCATGCCGGAAACTGCACGGCGCCGACGTCCTTGAACAGCTTCTCGATCTCGCCGTCGACCGCAAACGCCAGCTCGCTACCAGCAGGATAGACGACCAGCGGATCCGGAGAGGCGCGCAGGCTGTTGGTCGGGCTGACCGGCGTCTTGGTCGTAGCGAACACGACCACAAAATCAGCGCCCGGCACCTCCACCTTCTGCCAGACCGGATCGCTCTGTTGGGCCTTGGCCGAGCCGGTTGCGAGAACGACGATCGCGGCAAATATCGACAGATGCTTGAGCATGACTTCCTCCGTCACTTGCCAATCGCGACGATCGCGATCGACCTGAGTGCAGCATGCCTGGAGGACGAACAGTTGCCTTTGTCGCTAGCTTAATTTGCGCTTCAAATTCCCTTCATTCTTCGTCCAAAGGCACGCCGACGGCTTTCAAACCGTACGAAAGTGAACTACCCCAGCATCGGAGAACTTTGGGGCGAGGCCGTGCAGGTTCGGTTTGGCGATTGTGCCCTCGATATCGGGCGACGCGAATTGCGGCGCGGTTCCGAGCTGATCTCAATTGGTCCGCAGGTGTTCGATATCCTCGTCTATCTTGTGGAGAACCGCGAGCGTGTCGTCACCAAGGACGATCTGTTGGATGCAGTCTGGGCAAAGCGAATCGTATCAGAGTCGACACTCACCACGCACATCAACGCCGTGCGCAAAGCTGTGGGCGACAGCGGCGACGCGCAAAGTCTGATCCGCACCGTTCCGCGCAAGGGATTTCGATTTGTCGGAAACGTCAGCGAAGAAAAGGACTCCATCGGAAACGGGCCTATGCGGGCTGAATCTTCGACCGCAGGCCACGACTCGAAACAGCCGACGCTTGCACTTCCCGATAGGCCCTCGATCGCAGTGCTTCCGTTCCAGAACCTGAGCGGCGATGCCGAGCAGGAATATTTCGCCGACGGCGTAGTCGAAGACATCATCACGGCGCTGTCGCGGATGCGCTGGCTGTTCGTTATCGCACGTAATTCAAGCTTTACCTACAAGGGCCGTGCCGTCGATGTGAAGCAAGTGGGCCGCGAGTTGGGAGTCCGCTATGTGCTGGAAGGCAGTCTGCGCAAGGCCGCAAACCGCATACGCATTACCGGGCAACTTATTGACACATCAACCGGGGCGAATCTCTGGGCCGACCGATTCGAAGGCGCGCTCGAGGACATTTTCGATTTGCAGGATCAGCTTGCGACCAGTGTCGTGGGTGCAATCGCGCCGCAGCTGGAGCATGCCGAGATCGCGCGTTCCAAGGGTAAGCCGACCGAAAGTCTCGACGCTTACGATTATTTCTTGCGCGGTATGGCGAGCTATTATCTGCGAACCAGAGAGGCCATCAATGCGGCGCTGCCGTTGTTCTACAAGGCCATTGAACTCGACCCCGATTTCGCCTCGGCCTATGGGATGGCCGCTTGGTGTTACGGCTGGCGCAAGATCAATGGTTGGATGACAGACCGCGTTCAAGAGATCGCTGAAACTGCACGATTGGCACGTCGCGCCGCAGAGCTTGGGCAAGATGATGCGGTCGCTCTATCTCGCGGCGCTCACGCGCTCGGCTTCGTCGTCGGCGAACTGGACGATGCCGCCACCTTTGTCGATCGCGCTCTCATGCTCAATCCGAACCTTGCGGGGGCTTGGTACGCGAGCGGTTGGGTACGAGTCTGGCTCGGAGAGTCTGACGTGGCGATCAATCATTTCGCGCGCGCGATGCGATTGAGCCCCTTCGATCCGCATACCATTGCTATGCAAGCCGGAACTGCATTCGCCCACTTCCTTGCCGGTCGCTATGGGGAAGCATCGTCCTGGGCAGAAAAGGCTTTGTGGGAGCAAACGAGTTATCTGACTACTTTGATCATAGCTGCGGCAAGCAATGCGCTCGCCGGGCGCCTTGTGGAAGCGCAGAAATCCCTGGTTCGCTTGCGCAAGCTGGACCCTGCATTGCGCGTTACCAATGTTAAGGACTGGATGCCGCCAATCCGCCGACCAGAACACCTCGCGAGTTTGAAGGAGGGCCTACGGAAAGCCGGGCTGCCGGACTAGGGAGGCCAAGGAGGGCAGAGACCGGAGGTCCGCATGGAAGAACTTCAGCTCGGCTGAGTACTTGCACTAACACTTCTGCTCATGGCCCAACTGCGACATTCGGCCGATTGCGCGACGATCCCACGTGAGGTCATATACAGTCCTTCCAGCGTGCTCAAATGATCACAAGGGAACGCCATGACAGCCTCTCTGAAATTCATTTTCCGCTCTGCACTCGGTTTGGCGTGTATTTCACTCGCTAGCATCGGCATTACATCCGCGCAGGTGTCGGACCGCAGCTTTCAATTTGGTCTCATCGGTGACATGCCGTACACGACGGTGCAGGAGCAGGAATACCCGCGGGTCATAGCGGCTCTAAATAACGCCGACCTCGCCTTCGTCGTCCATATCGGCGATTTCCAGAATGATCCACGGGGTTACTATCCGAACCCAGCCATCGGGTTGCTGCCCTGCCTCGATGATAACTACAAGGCAATATACGACTCGTTCCAGAGCGTCAGGCATCCGTTCATTCTTACGCCTGGTGACAACGACTGGACCGATTGCCATTTGGTGAAAGAACCCAAGATCGACCCTCTGGAGCGCCTCGCTAAAGTCCGCGCCATGTTCTTCCCGGATGGCCGCAGTCTCGGTCAACGCACCATTCCTGTGGAAAGTCAGGCCAAGGTTTCGCAATATGCCAAATTTCGCGAGAACCTCCGCTGGTCGATAGGTGCGATAACCTTCGCGACGCTTCATATTGTCGGCAGCAACGATAATTTCGGTCGCACGCCCGAGATGGATGCCGAGCATCACGAGCGCAAGGCAGCGAACATTGCCTGGATGCACGCCACGTTTTCCGCTGCGAAAACCGATGGGAGCCGCGGGGTCGTGTTCATGACGCAGGCCAACCCTGGGTTCGAAAATTATTGGCCCCCGGACGCCAAGGGACGCTACTTCAGCCCATTCGTCCCGCGTGGGCAGCCAGTCCCCTCCTATCCCGCTGCATTCGACGATTACATAGCAGTCCTCGCAGACGAATTGGAGAGCTATGACAAGCCGGTCGCGTTTCTACACGGCGACACGCACCTGTTTCGGATCGACAAGCCGCTATACAGCAAGAAGACCAATCGACTTTTTGAGAACTTTACGAGAGTTGAAACCTTCGGCAATCCAGACACCCATTGGGTGCGCGCGACGGTCGACCCGGCCGACCCACAGGTGTTCCGTTTCAATGCGGAAATTATTCCAGAAAATGTCGTCAATCGCCGAACGAAATGATGCGGCATGATTGTCCGTTCGTGGCCCTTCTCGACCGTTCGCCGCACGGCGCATGACGACCGCTATTGAGGGAAGACCGGACATATCCCGGACATTGCTCAGTCGACGCGATTGACCCAGCGCGGACAAGCAAGGTGGCTTGTTGTTTGGTCAGGGCGAAGCAAACTCGACCCTGCTACGGCCCTTGCCAACCGGCCTTGCGCAGACCTTGCACAGTGTGTTCGTAGTCGTCGGGACGCAAATTTGGCGGCCGTTTTGCGGTGAAACGTTCCAGGAGGGACGGCGCCAGCGCCAGAAGCGAATTGAGAGCCGCCTCTGCGGCGAGCTTTTTTCCAAGCTGACCTTGCGCTGCCGCAAGGTAGCGGTAGGCGACCACGCTTCCCGGATATTGTCTGATGACTTGTCGAGCCGTTTCTTCAGCGCGCTCATAGTTGCGGTCGAGATAGTACGATGCCGCAATCTGAGCTAATCGAATGGGACGCGCGGGATCACGCGGACTCGCCGCCAGAAACTGGCGTATCGCCTCTCGCCCCTCTTCGCGGCGACCAGAGAAGACCATAGTGGCGCCCTTAACGCCGTAGCCATCTGCGCAGTTAGGATTGAGTGAGATCGCGAACTCCGCCTCCTGAATTCCTCCGTCGTGATCGCCATTCACGAACAGCGCAAGCGCGAGCCGTGCATGACCGTCTGCATCTGCTTCATCAAGTGCGACAGCCTTCCGCGCGAATTGCTCTGCGAGGATAGCTCCGTCGTCGTAGTCCATTGAATTGAAGACTGTAGCGGCCATGCAGTAGGTAAACGCCACCGCGCTATAGGCGGCCGCAAATCCCGAATCGAGCTCAATGGCTCGATGGAAGAGGCTTTGCGCTATCTGGTTCTCGGCTACGTCATGCTTGCACATGTGCCACAGACCACGCTGGTATGTCTCCCAGGCTCCGAGATTCTCGGGATGCTTTCGCACGGCGCGTAGCCGCTCAGCATCGACGATCGCTGGACCAATTGCGGTAGCCACGGCCTTGGTGATCTCGTCCTGAACAGAAAAGATGTCGGAAAGATCGCGGTCGTATCGCTCAGCCCAAATGTGATTCCCCGTCAGAGCATCAACAAGCTGAGCCGTTACGCGGACCCGGCCGACAGCGCGACGTACGCTTCCCTCTAGAACATAACGGACGCCGAGCTCTCGGCTCACGTGTTTCGTGTCAACGGCATTGCTCTTGAAAGTGAAACTGGAATTGCGAGATATGACGAATAGCCATCTTAGTTTCGACAATTCTGTCAGCACGTCCTCGGCAAGACCGTCCCCGAAAAACTCCTGATCGGGGTCGTCCGACATGTTGGTGAATGGCAAGACTGCAATCGACGGTTTGTCCGGCAAGGTCGGATCAGATGCCTGTTTCGATGAGTGCGGCGGAGACGTGGGACTGGGAAAAAGGTGAGCGGAGGGCATGGCGGCAACTTCGGAACTCACCCGCCCGATTGCGTGCTCCCAGTCGTCGTACAAATCGATCCACTGCCGGGTGGCAAACTCATAGGCCAGCGCGTCGTTTGGGAGGGCGTCTTCGATCCGAACCGGAATCACGGCGACGTTGTGTCGACCCGCCAGTGCGAGCTCTTTCTTGATTTCATCAGAGTTGTTCGCATTGTTGCTAAAGACCAGGACCATAGCCCTGGCTGACCGGATCACCTGAGTAATGGCTTCCTGGAAATTGCGCCCGGGTCCGACATCCCGAGCCGCTATCCAACACGGTATTTGCCGCTGCTCTAGCGCATAGCAGATCTTCGTCGCGAGCCGTTCGTCTTTTGAGGCATAGCTGATGAAGACCGGCGCGTTCATGGTTGCTTGGGTCGTTACTTGGTCTGATCAAGGCAAACACCCCGAAGGTCGCCGAGGTATGCATTCGGATGTTACCAGACTTTTCGCGGAGTCCCAGCCAACAAGCCTGCCCGGCGAGCGAGCGCCACGTCTGGAATTGGCCCATAGCGTTGATCTTCGAATGTCCGCTATACGGTCGCGATCGCGCAAAGCGGAAATC
>CAYZMR010000249.1:0-5458 GCA_964479515.1 uncultured Hyphomicrobiales bacterium
TCGTCGGCACCGACCGCGTCACCGCGCAGGGCGATGTGGCGAACAAGATCGGCACCTACCTCAAGGCGCTCGCCGCCCACGACAACGGCGTGCCGTTCTACGTCGCGCTGCCCTCGCCGACGATCGATTTTTCGGTCGTCGACGGCGTCAAAGAGATCCCGATCGAGCAGCGCGGCGCCGAAGAGGTCACCACCATGACCGGCAAGACCGCCGACGGGCGGATCGAAAGCGTGCGCATCGTGCCGGACGGCTCGGCCGTCGCGAACTACGGCTTCGACGTGACGCCGGCGCGGCTCGTCACCGGCCTGATCACCGAGCGCGGCGTGCTCGCGGCCACGCGCGAGGGATTGGCAAAGGCGTTTCCCGAGCGTGTCGAGGCGGCGAAGAAGCCGGCGCGAAGCGCGGCGGAATAGCGCCGGTTGAAACGTCCCTCTCCGAATGATATCATGATATCACTTCGGAGAAAGACCAATGGCCCAGCTTGTGATCCGCAATCTCGAAGATGACGTGAAGACGCGGCTGCAAAACCGCGCCAAGAAACACGGTCGCAGTATGGAGGCGGAAGCGCGCGACATCCTGCGCGACGCCGTAAAGGTCAACAAGCCGGGAACCGAAGGCTTCGGAACGCGCTTCGCCAGCTATTTCAAAGGGATCGGTCTGAAGAAAGGCGAGGAAATCCGCGAATTGCGAGGAGAGGTCTGGGCGCGGCCCGTCGATTTCAGCGGGCCTGAATTCGCGCCGAAGAAGAAGAAAAGGAACAAGTGATCATCCTCGATACCAATGTGGTTTCGGCGATGATGATCGAGCCGCCCGACGCGGCCGTCATCAAGCTTTTGGATGAGCGCGCGCCGGACTCGATCTGGACCACGACCGTCACTCTGTTCGAACTCCGGTTCGGAATCGAATATCTGCCGCAAAGCCGTCAGCGCTCGAGACTCGAGCGTGCGCTCGATCGAGCCCTCGAACATACCTTCCAGGGCCGGATGCTGCCGTTCGATGAAGCGGCCGCGCACGAGTCCGCAACGCTCTCGGCCGATCGCAGGCGACGCGGCCGCCCGGTCGAAGTCCGCGACACCATGATCGCCGGCATCGTGATCTCGCGTCGCGCCGAATTTGCCACCGGCAACGTCCGACATTTTGCCGATCTCGGTGTCGCCGTCATCGACCCGTGGGCCACCTAATTCGTACTTGATTTGTTCGTGCCGCATGGCATCGTGCCGGGATGCCGGCGAACGCCCTCGTCTCGCTCCTGCCGCCCGACCGCCGCCAGTCGGAGACCGCGCTCGCGGTCGCGCGCGGCTCCATGCGGCTGTTGCATCAGTTCGGCTTCTCCTGCGTCGCCGAGTTGGCGCTCCCGTCCGGGCGGCGCGCCGACATTACGGCGCTCAACGGTGCGGGCGAAGTCTGGATCGTGGAGATCAAATCCTCGGTCGCGGATTTCCGCGCCGACCAGAAATGGACCGACTATCGCCTCCATTGCGACCGGCTGTTCTTCGCGACCACGCTCGAGGTCCCGTGCGAGATATTCCCCAAGGACACCGGCCTGATCGTCGCCGACGCGTTCGGCGCGCGGATCGTGTGCGAGGCGCCGGAGCATCGCCTGCATGCCTCGACGCGCAAGTGCATGCTGCTCGCCTTCGCGCGCTGCGCGGCGCAGCGTCTGCAGGCGCTCGCCGATCCGGCCGGGCCGTTCGCGGCGGAGTTCTAGCCTCGTAACCCGCATGAGCGACTTGTCCGCCGAAGCGTAAGCGATATGCGGGAAGGATGGTGCAAATGATCATCCGCGCCACATGTTTCGGTTTTCTCGGCGTCGTCGCCTTGTCCACACACGTCGCGACAGCGGCCGAACGCGTGCAGTTCGAAAGCGCGCGCTATCAGGTCGGACCGCTGCAGCGCCGCCTCGCGCTTGAGCGCCACGAACCCGTTTTTCAACCGCCCGCGAGCATCATCATCGGCTATCTGACCAAGCCGGACGGGCCGGGGCCGTTTCCGGCCGTCGTGCATCTGCACGGCTGCAGCGGCCTGGCGGATGACGTCAAGACCGGGGTCGTCGATCAATTCTGGGCCGAACGCCTTGCCGCCTGGGGCTATGCGGTCCTCGTCGTGGACAGCTTCACGACGCGCGGCATCAGCAGTACCTGTTCGGGCGAGTCCGCGCCGCGCGTCGCCGATGCCTATGGTGCGCTCGCCTGGCTGGCGCGCCAGCCCTTCGTCGATGCAAACCAGATCGGCGTCCTTGGATTTTCGGCAGGCGGCATCGCGGTATTGCACATCGCGGAGGCGCACGACTTCGAGCTTTTCGAGAATGAAAGCGAGCACGCCTTCAGGGCGGCGGTTGCGTTCTATCCGATGTGCGCGTCTGACAACCCGATGAAGATCCCGACGCTGATCCTGATCGGCGAGCTTGACGATTGGTCGCCCGCGCGGGCGTGCCGCTCCACGGCGGCGAGCCGAACCGGCGGCAGCCCGGTCAAGCTGATCGTCTACCCCGGCGCCTACCATTCCTTCGACGTGCCGCGTCCGGGCCGGCGCTATTTTGGCCACTGGCTCGAATACAACGCCGCCGCCACCGAGCAGGCGACGCAGGAAGTGCGGAGCTTTTTGGCCGAGCAGCTCGGCCGCTGACGCGCCGCGGGACCGCTCTCTCGGCCTGATGGGAAACCCCGCATGTCGCTTCGGCGGACAAGTCGCTCATGCGGGCTACACACCGTCGCTTCGATGCCGACCGAAGCATTCCGGGTGTCGCTCTGTAAACCGCCCTGTAACATCGCGGTGTGAACGCCGGGTTGCAGCCAGCATCGGACGAATCCTCCCCGCGCTATTTCGGCTGGCGCGTGGTGGCGGCGTGCTTCCTGATGGCGGTCGCCTGCTGGGGCTTTGGACTCTACGGCCACGGCGTCTATCTCGCCGAGCTCACGCGCCTCTACGGCTGGCCGCCTTCGGTGATCGCGGGCGCCAGCACCGCGACCTACCTGCTCAACGGCGGCCTCGTCGTCTTCACGCAGGACGCGCTCACGCGCTTGGGCGCGCGCCGGCTGGTGCTCTTCGGTGTCGCGGCGCTGGCGCTGGCGATCGTGCTGCTCGCTCTCGCGCACGGGCCATGGCAGGTCTATGCGGCCTACCTGGTGATGTCGTTTGCCTGGCTCGGCCTCGGGCTCGTCACCATCCCGACGCTGGTCACCCAATGGTTTTCGCGCAAGCGCGGGCTCGCGATCTCGCTTGCGCTCAGCGGCGCGAGCTTCGGCGGAATCGTGGTGGCGCCCTCGCTCGTGCTGCTGATCGGCCATGTCGGCTTTACCGCCGCGATGCTCACCGCCGCCGCCGTGACGGTCGCGATCCTGACGCCTGCGGTCGTGCTCTGGGTGCCGCCGGGCGCGACCGTCACGGCGGCGGCTACCTCGGAGGCGCCGGCCCTGCGGCGGCGCGATGCGCTGGCGAGCCTGCGGTTCTGGACCGTGTCGGGGCCGTTCGCGCTCGCGCTCACCGCGCAGGTCGCGTTCATCGTGCACCAGATCGCCTTCATGGAACCGCTCGCCGGACGCGCGCAGGCGGCGCTCTCGGTGTCGGTGATGACCGTGATGGCGGTCGTCGGCCGCCTGACGCTCGGCTTGGTGGTCGACCGGTCCGATCCGCGAATCGTCGCGGCAATCTCGCTGGCGAGCCAGGCCGTCGCGCTGTTTGCGATGACGCGGACGACCGACGCGGCCGCGCTCACGATCGCGTGCGCCGCCTACGGCTTCTCCGTCGGCAACATCATCACGCTGCCGGCGCTGATCATTCAGCGCGAGTTCCAGTCTTCGACCTTCGGCGTCGTGCTCGGCCTCTCGACCGCGATCGGCACCTTCGCGGGCGCACTTGGACCCGGCCTGATCGGGCTCATCCGCGCCGCGACCGGCGACTACGGCGCGGCGCTGCTCCTGTGCGCCACGCTCGAGGCCGCGGCGGGCGCGCTGGTGCTGGCGCGCGGGGCTCGAACGCCTCGTTAACTCTTCACGATCGTTCCCTGCAATTCCTCAAGATCGCGCGGCTTTCATCAAGTTCTCGCCGCAAAGCAGGGCTCAAGTCGCCTGATCGCGGATCCCGCGAATGGGAGTTGCCCGACATGCTTGCTGCCCTCGCGAAGCTCAAGCCGACCGCCACCCATCTGCTGCACCAGATCGCCCCCTCGGTGGTCGCGACGCTGATCGCGGCCGGGCTGATCTCGGGCTACAACCGCGCGTTCTCGGGCCACCTGCAGCAGCCGCGCATGGCGGCGCTGCATGCGGCGGCCGAGGCGGCATCCGAGACCGCGGCGCCGGCGGCAACCGTCGCCGAGGCGCCCGCGAAGGCCGCGATTCCCGCGGCCGAGTATTTCGCCAAGCGCGAACGCGCCGCCGAGCCCGCGCGCGTGCCCGACCCGCTCGAAAAAGGCGCGAAGGTTCTGGGCGCGAAGGTCTTTGCCGCGAAGGACTTGGACATGGGATCCGAGGCCGGCAAGGACCAGTCCACGATGACGGTCGCGACCGTCACGCCCGCCCCGCAGCCCGCGCCGCGCCCGGTGGCCGTCACGCCGCGGGCGGAACCGCGCGTCGCGAGCGCACCGGTGATCGCCGCACCCGTGACCGCCGCGCCGGTGGCGCAGCCGGTCCTGCCCGCGCCCGTCGCCGCCGCGCCCATCGTGCAGCAGCCGGTCGTGCAGCAGCCGATCGCTCCGGCGCCGGTCGCCGTGGCGCCACCGCCCGTGATCATGGCGGCGCCGCAGCCGTCGGTTTCCACCGCGCAGCCGATGGTGACGGTGCCGGACCGTCCGGGCACGCGCCCGGTCTACGAGGCCGAGGAACTCGCGCCGACGCCCGCGCCGGGACCGCTCGGCACGATCGTCGACACGCTGCGGCCGTCCTCGCTGTTCGCGCGCGCGCGCGAATTCGGCGAGAAGATCGAGGCGGCCGGCAACGAGATCCTGCCGAACATCAGGCAGTAGGCGTCACGCACAGAACTGGAAATTCGTCATGGCCGGGCTTGTCCCGGCCATCTCGTTTTGGGCGGTTCCGTGCTCACCTTATCGGGATGCCCGGCACAAGGCCGGGCATGACGAAGGCCTCACTTCGGCGCGCGCTTGGCCAGAATGCGCTGCAGCGTGCGGCGGTGCATGTTGAGCCGGCGCGCCGTCTCGGAAACATTGCGGTTGCACAGCTCGTAGACGCGCTGGATGTGCTCCCAGCGCACGCGGTCGGCCGACATCGGGTTTTCCGGCGGCACCGCCACCTTGCCGTCGAGCGCGAGCAGCGCGTTGACCACGTCGTCGGCGTCGGCGGGCTTGGCCAGGTAGTCGACCGCGCCGAGCTTCACGGCATTCACCGCGGTCGCGATGTTGCCGTAGCCGGTGAGCACGATGCCGCGCGCCTCGGGCCGGCGCTTCTTCAACGCCGAGATCACGTCGAGCCCGTTGCCGTCGCCGAGCCGCATGTCGACCACCGCA
>CAYZMR010000250.1:0-5440 GCA_964479515.1 uncultured Hyphomicrobiales bacterium
CTGGCGCCGACCGCGAGGAAGCTGTGGCCGTCCGCGCTTAGCGAGAGGCGGACGATGTTGCCGGTATGGGTGTCGCCCGACGCGCCACCGGCATCCGTGATGTAGAGGTCCTGATGGTTGTCGTCCAACGCCATCGCGTCGCTGCCGTTGGCGAAGTAGGCCGTGAACTCGAGCGTCACCCCCGTCGGCAGGGTCATCGCGGTCGCGGTGCCGCCCGTGATCGGCATCCACCAGATGGTGGTGGTATGGTTGCTCACGTTGTTGGTGGTGAAGTAGATGATGCTCTTCTCGGCATCGACCGCCATGCCGGCCATGTACGGCGCGCTCGATGTCGGGCCGGGCTCGAACTGGGACTGGCTGCTCAGCAATGTCGCGGTCGGGCTGCCCGACGTCGTGTCGACGACGTAGATGCCTTCGCTCGGCCGCCAAACCTCGTTGGCGCCGCCGTTGAAGAAAAAGCCGAGGTCGTCGTCGATATAATAGAGCTTGCCGCTGGCGATGTCGTAATGCATCGCCGTTGCGTCGACCAACGTGCCGCCCGTCGAAGTATTCGAAATCAGCGTGCTGCCGGCGGTGAGCGTCCCGGTCGAAGAATCGTACGGCGACGTCATGACCCCGGTCGTCGGATTATACGAGACCTTGATGATGGCGGTCGTGTTGTCGGTCTGGCCGAACAGATCGAGATAGATGACGTGGTGGACCGGATCGACCGCGAAGGTATTGACTTCGTCGTCCTCGCCAGGACCGGGCTCGTACTGCGTCTCGATATCGCCGCCGGTGTGGCTGTTGACGGTCGTGCTGATCTGGCTGGACTCGTTGGTCTGAAGGGTGTTGGTGATGCGGCCCGACACCAGACGGCCGTCGCCCATGAGCTCGAAATAGAGGCCCGCCGCGGTGTCGAGCCCGACCGCCTGAACGCCCGGATCTCCGTCTTCAGCGCTGATGTCGCCCGGAAGGCGCGTGGAACCGTCAGAATTGATGTGGCCGAGCTGATCGTCGGACTGGCCGTTCGGGTTTGTCCCGGTTGCACCTTGGGCGCCGAACCAGAGCTGGCCAGTGATGGCGGTGGTGAGCGTGCCCTGGAAATTCGCGAGCGCCTGATCGGTGAATGGCACGCTCGCCGGCGCGACCGGCGCGCCGGTCGAAGCATCGAGCGTCCAGTTCTCGCCGCCGGCGGTTTGGCCGATGTCATGCGTCGCGGCCGCGACGTCCGCGCCGCCGACGAGTTGCGACAGATCGGCGATGAACTGCTGGCCCGACGCGCCGCTGGCGACGTCGCAGCCATAGAGCTGCAGGGCGCCGCCCGACGCGAGCGACCCGCCGATCTGCGCGAGCGCGCTCGAATGGCTCGACAGATCGGACTCGTCGAGCACCGTCGAGCCGAGGTCGATCTGGCCCGCCGCGCCGTGGCCGACGATCGAGATGGACGAGAGATTGGTGAGGTTGTTGGCGGCGAGAATATCGGCGATCTGCTGCACGCCGTCCGTCGAGGGATCGAGCACAAAGACCTGTTCGCCGAGCTTCGCGCCGTTGATCAGGTCCTGCAGATCGGGAACACGTGAGTCGATGAAGACGACCTGCTGCGGCCCATTCGTCTGATCGCTCAACGAGGTCATCGCTTCTTCTCCCTTATCGGCCGGGCACTGAACTATCGGCTCTGCGGTCGCCTTGCATCACCCGCGGTGCGGGAAGCGGTCACCGTCCAGCCTCGCGGCCAAGATTCGATGAGCCGATCACTTCCAGCTCGTTGCGGCGGCGCGATGGCATCGCCGCCGCGCACAGGCGGGCCGCATCTAGATCATCGCTGGAGCGGTACCGGATCGCACGCAATGCGATCCCTTTCTGCCCACGCGCCGAAACGTGCGACAATGGCGTGTTGATCACCGCGTGGTGGCGAGCTTTGGCGGCGCAGGCCGGTCGACATTCGTACATCGGGGAACTCCGGCTGCCGAAAAATCGAGCATTCGCTCCACTTCTCCTCCGTGCCAGAGCATAGCCCCAACAACCCTGACAAGCGCCGCCGCCGTTAGCTTTTTGGAAACTAACACACAGCCGGGAGTTGGGGAAACCCTAAATTGTGCGGAACTCGAGGTGACCTCGTCAGCTTTCGCCGCTCCCGCGAGCGGAATCCCGGGCAACGAGTCACATTTTGCAACGCAGACCGAATTCCACCTCATCCTGCGCGCGATCAGCCCGGGAAACAGAATCGATTTTCGATTCACCATGAGATTGAAAGTTACCTTGCGCAATGTTAAGGAGAGTTTCGGGAGGAGTTCCACATGGCCCAACCCTATGTCGGACAGATCATCATGTTTGGCGGCAATTTCGCGCCGGCCGGCTGGATGACGTGTTCCGGGCAGACCTTGCCCATCGACCAGTACGACACCCTCTTCAACCTGATCGGCACGACCTACGGCGGTGATGGACAATCGACGTTCCAACTTCCCGACCTGCAGGGCCGCATACCGATCCACAACGGCCAGGGCGGCGGCTTATCCAATTATGTGATCGGACAAAAAGCTGGCACCGAGAGCGTGACGCTGACCACGCAGCAAATTCCGGTCCACAATCACTTGGTCGCAACCGTTAGCGGCACGCCGGGCAATCAGAACACGCCCGGCACGAGTGTCGTCTTGGCGGACGAGCAGTCAGGGGCCGGTAACCCCAACAACCCCTACGCCTACTCGGCGTTCAACTCCGGGACGCCGGCGCAGGTGCAATTGCCGAACAACACCGTCGGACAGACCGGCGGAAACCAGCCGCATGAGAACCGCCAGACCGTGTTGGCTGTTCTCTACTGCATCTCGCTGTTCGGTGTTTATCCCTCGCCGACCTGAACCCGCGCCCTTTTTGTCCGTAACCGCGGACACAGCGAAAACGGAACACACCATGTCAGAGCCATTCGTAGCCCAGATCACGATGTTCGGGTTCAACTTCCCGCCCAAGGGCTGGGCGTTCTGCCAGGGACAACTCTTGCCGATCTCGCAGAACACGGCGCTGTTTTCGCTGCTCGGGACCATGTATGGCGGGGACGGCAAGTCGACCTTCGCGCTTCCCAATTTGCAGGGCATGGCCGCAGTCAGCGCGGGCCAAGGAAGTGGC
Source organism: uncultured Hyphomicrobiales bacterium (assembly GCA_964479515.1). Taxonomy (GTDB): domain Bacteria; phylum Pseudomonadota; class Alphaproteobacteria; order Rhizobiales; family Xanthobacteraceae; genus PALSA-894. Next base: position 3,103 of record CAYZMR010000250.1, read on the forward strand.
CTCAGCACCTATTTCGAAGGTGAAACGGTGGGCGGCGCGAACGTCACGCTCACCATCGCCGAAATGCCGCAGCACAACCATGGCTTCATGGCGACGACCAATACCGGCACCACGCTTGCGTCGGCGGGCAACCAACTGTCGCACGCGTTCAGCGGCAGCAAGACGGTCAACTACACCGGCAACTACCTCAGCACGAATGCGTCCAACACGTCGCTGTCGCCGCTCGCGATCAAGACGCAAGGCACAAGCTCCCCGCACAACAACATGCAGCCCTATCTCACTTTGAACTTCTGCATCGCCATGCAGGGCGTTTTCCCTCCACGCTCCTGACAGCTCGAACAAGGGACCGCCACCATGACGACACCGTTTATCGCCCAGATCGAAATCTTCTCGTTCAACTTCGCGCCCAAGGGCTGGGCGCAGTGCAATGGGCAGCTCTTACCGATCAACCAGAATCAGGCACTGTTCTCGCTGCTGGGAACGACCTTCGGCGGCGACGGCAGGGTCAACTTCGGGCTGCCGGATTTGCGTAGCCGCGTTCCGATCAGCTTCGGCAGCGGCTTCGTGCTGGGTCAACGGAGCGGCGAGGAAAATCACACGCTGATCACCAACGAGATGGCCGCGCACGCCCACTCACTCAACGCCGACTCGACCAGCGGTACGCAGAGCATGCCGGCGACGAACACGGTGCTCGGCAAATCGAGTGGTGCCTCTACCACCGGCAATTCATTCAACGTCAGCATGTACAGCAACGCGAGTCCAAACGGCACACAATATCCGGGTACGATCACGAACACCGGCGGCGGTCAGGGGCACACCAACATCATGCCCTATCTGACGCTGAACATCTGTATCGCGCTGCAGGGGATATTCCCGTCTCAAAACTGAAAGCGGAACGCCTCGGCAAACACCGCGGTCGGAGCGACGGTGCATGCCGCGCGGGATGACGGTTCAAACGCCCAACGGGCCGTTCACGCTCGCGCGTGGCTGCGACGGCTGCACGTTGTGTTGCAAGGTGCTTGCCGCACCACCCTTGAACAAGCCCATGGGTCAATGGTGTACGCATTGTGTGCAAGGCGTGGGCTGCGGAATTCACGCCACGCGGCCCGATGTCTGCCGTGGATTCCACTGCTACTGGCTGATCAACGCAGAGCTCGGCGAGGAATGGCAGCCCGAACTGTGCCACATAGTGCTCTCCCTTGACCTGGACGGACGCCGCCTCAACGCCAACGCCGATCCCGATTATCCCGACGCCTGGGTCCGCGAGCCCTATTATTCGCAGCTGAAGGCCTGGGCGCGCTTCGCGCTGCCGCGCAACGGGCAGGTGGTTGCCTATGACAGCGATCAGGTCTTCGTCATCCTGCCGGACCGGCACGTCGAACTCGGCCGTTTCGGCCCGGACGATTACATCTTCATCGAGCATCTTCCCGGCGACCGCTGGGACGCGCACAAGGTCAATGAGGAGGAAGCCGCGACGCTGCAGCGATCAGGACGGGTTGGGCCGACGGCCTAGAAACATGTCCGGCGCGCCGGGAATCGAGTTGAAAATGCGCTCGGAGGGCGCTTGGCGGATCGCGCCATCGGCCTCGCACGCGGGCTCATCGCGGCACGAATATTCAATTGAACACGGCTTGATAGTCCTGGCGATCCGGTTCGGGCGTATGCACCGGAGCGACGTAGATCGGGTAAGTCGGACCGTTCTCGATTTCGCAATCGTACAAGCCCTCGGGCAGGTGTTCAGGCTCTTTGGGGCCGCGAAAAATGAGCATGAACGATTTGCGTTTGAGCCCCTTGCTGCGCTTGCGGTCGACGATGATCCTCTCGAGCGGAAACGCGAAGCGGGTTCCCTTGAATCGTACGGTCTTGCCGACATGCGGTTTGAAGTGCTCGATCTGAAGCATCTCGTCCATCAGGCGCCTCCACGCACATTCCGTTATGGTCACGATCATGCCGCAGCAGCGCAGAAATTTCCATCTCCGTGGATTATGATACGCCATGAGCAGCCAGCCCCGCATCATCGCCACGCCGCGCGGTGAGTTCACGTTCCGGATCGAGCGCCAAGAAGACGAACGATTCCTGTTCGATCTTTTCGTTGCCAACAACATCGGCATCCTGCAGCAGGCGGGATTCCCAGCCGACGTGATGCAAACGTTGATCGAGTTCCAATTTCTTTCACAGACGAAAACCTATCGGACCATGTTCCCGGACGCGGTCTACTCGATCGTTTCATGGGGCGGCAAAGATGTCGGCCGCTTCATCGAGCACGACGAAGCCGACGTCGTATATTTCGTCGATTTCGTGCTGCTGCCGGAGTACCAGGCGCTGGGCTACGGCGCCG
>CAYZMR010000251.1:0-5436 GCA_964479515.1 uncultured Hyphomicrobiales bacterium
GGCTGGAGCCCGGACTTCATCCCGAAGATCACCGGCGACGCGGTCGACATGGGCGTGATCAGCCGCCTGCTCACGATCCCGGGGCCGGACGCGCTCAAATGCAGCCGCGACCTTGCGCAGAAGGAAGGCATCTTCGTCGGCATCACGTCGGGCGCGACCTTTGCGGGCGCCTTGCAGGTCGCCAAGGATGCGCCGAAGGGCTCGACCATCCTGGCGATGCTGCCCGACACCGGCGAGCGCTATCTCTCGACGCCGCTGTTCGCCGATATCCCGGCCGACATGACGCCGGCCGAGATGGAGATCGCGCTCTCGACGCCGAGCCATCAGCTCAAGCCGGCGGCCTAGGTCCATCCGCTCATTCCGGCGAAAGCTGGAATCCAGAAATCGAAGAGCTGGGTCCCCGCTTTCGCGGGGACGAGCGGAATGGCGCCTATTTCACCACCTCCGCCGAACTCCGTGATCCCGTTCGTCCCCGCGCTTCGCGACCTGCTCGCGCTCGATCCTGCGCAGGTCCGCCTCCAACACGATCCGGTTTTCCAGCGCCGGATCGCCGACGTCCAGGTCCAGGATCAGGTCGCCCTCGCGCCCGATGCGCGAGGAGAACGCGAAGTGGTGCTTGCCGTAGCGCACCTGCTGATGCGCGACCTCGATGCCGCGGCGGTGGCGCAGGATCGCCTGCACGGCGAGCACCGCGACCTTCGGCAGATTGGGCCCGAGCAGCGCGCGCGCCGCCGGGGTGGCCGTCATCAGGATGGGGAGGGAGGCACGATGCATTGCGATTTCTCCTTTGCACTCCGCAAGGCGCACGTCGGCTGACGTGGGCGTCGCGGTGAAAGTGCAAAGGGGTTCGCTAGCTGTGCATGGTGTTCACCTAGTCGGCCTTGTTGGCGCAATTATGGCCCACGCTGGCGCGCGTTTCGCCTCACGCGGCGTTGCGGCGTTCGGCGGCGCCGAGCAGGCCGGCCGCGACGAGCGCGAGACGGATGCGCTCGATCTCCTCCGCGCCGATCTTGACGAGCGGCGGCCGCACGACCGCGCGCGGCAGCTTGCCGAGCAGCACCAGCGCTTCCTTCATGCGGTTATGCATGTCGACGGCGGGATCGGCATAGAAGACGCGCGCGAGCGGGTCGATGCGGTCGGCGAGGCGCTTCGCCTCGGCGAGGTCGTTGCCCTGCACGGCACGGAACAGGCGCGCCTGCAGGTCCGCGATCACGCTGCCGCTTCCCGACAGGAGGCCATTGCAGCCGAGCACCAGCGAGGAGAACAGCCACGCCGAATGCGTGGAGAGCACGTTCACGGGCCGCGGTAGCGACTGCAGCGTGCGCACGTGCCACTCATGCTGCGGCACATTGTTCGACCAATCCTTGATGGCGCGCAGCGTCGGGATTTCGTCGCACAGCCTGAGCAGCGTGTCTTGCCGGTAGCCCTGGCCGGTCGCAAGCGGGTACTGGAACGCGATCAGCGGCAGGTCGCACGCGTCGGCGATGCGGTTGAAGTGCGCGAGCGCCATCTCGGGCGTCTGTCCCATCGTGAAGGGCGCCGGGGGAAAGACGAGCAGCGCGGAGGCGCCGCCGGCCGCCGCCATCCTGGCGATGCGCGCGGCCTCCAGGCTGCCGTCCGCCCAGATGCCGTGCACGAGCGGCAGCCGGTCGCCGATCTCGTCCTGCGCGATGTCGAGCACGCGGCGCTGCTCGTCGAAGCTGCACGAGGCGACCTCGGTCGAGTGCGCGTTGATGGTGAGCGCCGAAATCCCCTCCGTCGCGCCGACATCGTGGACGTGGGCGCGGAAGGCGTGCTCGTCGATCGCGAGATCGTCGTCGAAGGGGAGCAGGATCGCCGGAATGACGCCGTGCGGCAGGTATTTTTGATGACGCGGCATAATGCTCCTCCGCTGCGTCGCGACTATGCGCCGGCGGTCCGTGACCCGCAAGCATGGCGCCCCGCCGCGGCAGCGCCGATCCGCCGGGCGCCGCGCCGCGGACGCGGCCGTTGCCGCTTGCCGTACCTTCCGCTATTGAGGGCGCGCGAAGCGCCCGTAGCTCAGCTGGATAGAGCGCTGCCCTCCGAAGGCAGAGGTCAGGGGTTCGAATCCCTTCGGGCGCGCCATCCCCTCAAGCGGCTGCACATCGCTCATCCGGCATAGTGGACCGTCGCCACGGATGACTTGCTTCATCGCCGCGCTTGGAAGCGGCACCTCCGGCTGCATCATCACCGCCGTGCGGATTGAGCGGCGTCGATCTGCTGCGCCGGATGAGCGAACTCAAGATCGCCCTGCCGGTCATCGTCATCACGGGGCATGGCGACGTATGCGCGCCGACAGCCTGTCCGAGCTCGTGCGCATGGCGTTGCTCGCCGGAATCCTGAAGGCGGAGCCCGCGGACAAATCCTAACAACCCGCCGTTGAGCCAAATCAACGCGCCGTCGTCGCATCCGTGATCCATGGACAGGTTCAAACGAGCGTCAGGGTCTTGGATTCATGATCTGCGAGGCACATACAGCGTCGAAAAAGCCGCTGATCGCGATCGTCGACGACGATTTCGCGGTCCGCAACTCGCTCGCGTTCGCGTTGCGCAGCGAAGGCTTTTCGGTTCGCGCCTATGAATGCGCCGAGGACGCATTGAGCGATGCGCTCGTCGTCCGGGCCGATTGCTTGATCGTGGACTACAAACTGCCGGAGATGAACGGCTTGGACCTGCTGGGGGAGTTGCGCCGGCGCCACCTCACCGCGCCTGCCATGCTCATCACGACCGGTCCAAACGCGCTGGTGCGCCGGGGCGCCGCCGCCGCGCACACGATCATTATCGAAAAGCCGCTGCTCGGCGAAACGTTGTTTCAGGAGATTCGCGCCGCGCTGAAGCGCGGCTAGCTCGCGGCCGCCTCGATGAGCGTTCCGCTCATCGGCTCGATCCACACGAGCTGATCTTCGATGCTTTTGACGCCGGGGATGTTTTCCGCGGCGACGCGGATCGCCTTGCGTTGCCGGTCGTCGAAAATGGTACCGACCAGCTTCAACCGGCCGTCCGTCACCACCGCGTCGATCATCACCGGGGCCCACGGCTGTTTCTTCAGTTCGCCCAGCAGCCGTTCGCGAATGGCGTCGTCGGTCGCCGCCGTCACGCTCACGGACATCCGGCCGACGAGCGCACGCAGCACATTCTGGCGCGTGATGATGCCGATGATGCGCTGGCCGCGCAGGACCGGGAGCCGCTTGACGTGAAAGCGCTCCATCAGATCGACGACCTCCTTGAGCGGCGTGTCCTCCGTGACGGTGCGGACTTCGCGCGTCATCACTTCCTTGACGATGCGTCCGGTCGCGCGGGCATATTCGTCGGCGAGCCGCCCGGGGCCGATCACGAATTCGAGCCAGCGGGGACGGCGGCGCACGGTCCCGGTTTCGGCGCGGCGCAGGAAGTCGCCCTCCGTCACGATGCCGACGAGCTCGCCGGCCGCGGTCGCGACCGGCAGACCGCTGATCTTCCGCTGCAGCATCAGCCGCGCGGCGTTGAGGATCGTCGCTTCGGGTTCCACCGTCACGACATCGCGTGACATCACGTCTTGCGCCTGCATTGCGGCTCTCCGTTTCGACGATTTGGCGGACGATATCCGGGCCAAGCCTGCCGGATGTTGAGGCAGATCAAACGGGCGGCTCCGACCGATGGTTCCCTGGCACCGGGGTCATTGCGCCATTCGTGCCGTATCTGTCGCAGGCGCTTGGCGTTGCGGCGTTCGGAACGACATCCTAGCATTGCAACCGCAAGCTGGGGGCGACGATGACGACGCGACGTGACGTTCTGCGCGGCGGAGCGGCCGCGGCCGCCTCCTGGCTGTGGGCGCCGGCTCTGCTGCGGCGCGCCGGCGCGGAAACCGCCGCCGAGCCCCCGCTGCGCGGCGGACAGATCCTGCCGACGCCGGACTTCGCGAAGCTGCGCGCCAGCGCGACCTTCGCGGCCGGCGTGCGGCCGCATCGGACCGGCGGAATCAATCTGTCGCGCAACGAGATCGCAACGCCCGGTGGAACCAAGTTCCTGATCCACAATTATGGCCACAGCGGCGCCGGCATCACGCTGAGCTGGGGCTGCGCCAGCGTCGTGCAGGACCATGTCGGCGCGATCCTCGCCGACATGCGCAAGACGAAGGCGCGCCCGACTGTCGCGGTGCTCGGCTGCGGCGTCATCGGCCTCACGGTCGCGAGCGAGTTGCGGCGCAAATGGCCGACGCTGCCGATCACGGTCTATGCGCAGACGCTGGACGTCACCAAGACCACGTCGTTCATCGCCGGCGGCCAGTTCGAGCCCTCGCAGATCTACGTCGAATACGAGAACGACCCCGATACGCTCAAGCGCTACGTGACACTGTCGGCCAAGCGCATCCGCGAGATCATGCAGTCCGGCCAGCGCCTCGCCTACGGCGTGGCGGTACGCAAGAACTACACCCTCGACGATCCCGATCCGGCGCTGGACGACTTCACGCCGCATGACGTCGTGCCGCCTTTCACGCGCGGGACGCTGCCGTTCGCCAAGCTCAACGACGTCGGCCGGGAATACGCGACCTGGCTGATGAACCCGAAGATCCTGTTGCCACGGCTCGTCGCCGACCTGCGCGGCAACGGCGTCAAGTTCACCGCCAAGCAGTTCACGGATCGCCAGCAGGTCGAGGCGCTGGCCCAAAACATCATCGTCAACTGCACCGGTTACGGATCGAAGACGCTGTTCGAGGACCACGCGTTGCACGCGCGCCGCGGCCACCTGGCGGTGCTGAAGAATCCCGCGCTGCTCACCTATTTCTTCGCCGGCGGCTGCAAGAACGATGTGATCGCCTACATGTTCGCGCGCCAAAGCGACATCGTGGTCGGCGGCACGATCGTGCCGGGCGACGAGCGCAACTATTTCGACAATTCCGACCCGGCCGACAAGGCGATCGGCAAGCGGCTGCTCGACAACATCGAATTGGTGTTCAACGGCCACTCGGAGGAGTGCCTGAGTACGAGCGACGTCGCGGCTCTAGCACCGCGCCTGGTGGTGAATCGATAAAGTCGAACCGAGCGCTCGATGCGGCGGTCCGCGTGTCCAAGAAGGGCGCAATTTCAGCCGTGAGCCACCCTTTCTCCTACATCGGCTGTCGTATATGAGAGAATCGCCAGCGAAACGTGCCGGTCGTCCCTGGGAACGAACTGGCGGCGTCGATGGTGGCGGCTGTTAGTGATCCATAAATCGCGATGTGACACTTGATCGACGCAAGCGCGGACAGGCATTCCAACGGGCATGGCATGGTAAATCGATTGACGACGGCGCAATCCACCGTGGCGATGCGGCGTTGGGGGCCTCCCGCTATTGTGACGCTCGCGGCAATGGCCGCACTGACGGCGCTGAGCGCCGACGCCGCGGCGAAAGCGGCACGCCCAGCGCCACCCACCGAGGCGACGGCGCCGCGCGATGC
>CAYZMR010000252.1:0-5421 GCA_964479515.1 uncultured Hyphomicrobiales bacterium
TTACGTCGAGCGCCAGCAGGTCCATCGAGATGCGGCCGGCGAATGGGCAACGCACTCCCGCAACGATCGCTTCGGCGCCTTGCTGCTCGTCCGTCGCGCTCGCGGCACGCATGAGGCCGTCGGCGTAACCCACTGACACGACGGCGATCCGGCTTGCCCGCCGCGTCGTCCATGTGGCGCCATAGCCGACCGTTTGCCCCTGCGCCACCGCGCGCGTCTGCACGATGCGCGCATCGAGCCGCACGACCGGCCGCATCGGGTTCGCCCGGCCGGGCGTCGGGTTTGCGCCATAGAGCGCGACGCCCGGGCGGATGAGATCATGGTGCGCCCGAACACCCAGAAAAATGCCAGAAGAGTTGGCGAGCGAGCCCGGAATTCCGGGAACAAGCGCGCGAATTTGGCCGAAACGTTCGATCTGTTCTGCGTTGAGCGGGTGGTCCTCCTCGGCGCAGGCGAAATGGCTCATCACCAGCGCTATCCCCGGGTCGTTCCGGCGACTCGCCACCAGCGCCGCAGCCTCGTCCAGCGCAAAGCCCAGGCGGTTCATCCCGGTGTCGACATGCAGCGCGGCGGCGCCCGACCAGCCGCTCGCGCGGAACGCGGTCCACTCGTCGAGTTCGGCGCGGCTGCCGATCACGGGGCGCAGGTTTGCCTCGCCGTAGGCGGCGGCGGTGCGGGGCAGGAGGCCGTTGAGCACGTACACGATCGCTTCGCGCGCGACCGCGCGCACGCGCCGCGCCTCGGCGAGGTTCGCGACGAAGAACGTGCGGCATCCGGCCGCCGCGAGCGCGCTTGTCACCTCATCGACGCCGCAGCCGTAGCCGTCGGCCTTGACGACGGCCGCGCACTCCGCGTCCGGCGCCCGGGCTCCGAGCGCGCGCCAGTTCGCGACGATCGCCGCGAGATCGATCGTGAGAATGCCGCCGGCTTCAGCTTCGGCCGGCCCCGACTCTGTCGCCATGCCGCATCATCGGCCGCGCGCGGGCACGGAACAAGGTCGTCGCCGGCATGACTCTAGCGGCGGGGCGCGTTGCCCGGATTGTCCCCATGCGGAATGCCCGGACCTTCCGGATTGCCGCGCGGGTTCGCACCGGGAATTCGCCTCGGCAGATTGAGCCGCGGGTCGCTCTTGCGCTCGATGCAGCCGTTGCCTTGCGGCAGCGTGTTGGTCGGGCAGGTGCAGCCGGTCCCGGCGCGGTTGAGCTTCGCGGGCTCTCGGCAGGTGATCGGCTGCACGCAGGCTCGGCCCCGCTGCACCAGTCCGTCCGCGCAGACGCATGCGGTGCCCGCCGCATTCGGAATAAGCGGCGCACGACAGACGATCGGCCGCACGCATTCCCGGCCCTTTCGCACCATCCCCGACGGGCAAGCGTCCTGCTTCACGCAGTCCTTGCCGACCTGCACGGTGCCAGACGGGCAGATGCACTGACCCGGGACTGGACCCGGCACCATCGGCGGCGGGCAGATATCGGCTCTGACGCATTGCAGCTCGTTCTGCACGAAGAGGGTCGTCGTCGCGCCGCTGATGGTGACGCTCGGCGGGGCGTAGACCGGCGGAAGCCACATGGGCGTGAAGCGGGGCGGGCAGGCATTCGGCGGCAGCGGCAAGGGCGCTTCCGTGACGCTGCACACGCTGCCGTAGGGAATGTTGTTGATCGTGTGCGGCATGCCGGCGGTCAGAACCAGTGGGACGTTGAGATTGGCTGGGGCGCCGCAGTGCACGGTCACCGCATAGGTCAGGTTGCCGATATTCGCCCTGGTGTCGTTCTTGACCGTCTTCTCCACCACAAGCGCGCCGACCTTGCGGACGGGGACGCATTTCCCGTCCTGCTCGGTCGTGCCCTCCGGACAGCACGGACCTGGGACAAATGGCGGCGGGCAAACCTGCGGCACGCAATTGCGTCCCTGCTGCACGCTGCCCGTCGGACACACACAGGTGCCGGGCACGGCACCGGGGACCAGCGGCGCTTGGCAGGTCGTCGCCGGGACGCAGGTGTCGCCTTGCTGCACGGTTCCGCTCGGACAGGCGCACGGCCCGCCCGGCACCTGCACCATCGGCAACTGGCAGGTCGTCGTCTGCGTGACGCAGGTATCGCCTTGCTGGACGGTTCCGGCCGGACACACACAGGTCGAACCATCGCCGCTGAGAACCATCGGCAGCGTGCACGTGACGATGAGCCGCTGGCGCGGTGTGCGCACGCATTCGCCGTCCTTCAGCACGGTGCCCGGCGGGCAGATGCAGCTCGGCGTGCAGATCTGTGGGGGGCAATCGCGGCCGACGCAGGCCGGCGGCGTGATGATCGCGACGTTGCCGGGCGGTCGGCTGGTCTCCGCGACCGGAGAGCAAGGCTGCGCGAAAATCCGCACGCTGCCGAGATGGCCGATCGCGTTCGGGTCGTCGAACTTGTCGTCATAATCGACGAAGTAGCTGATCGTCGGCGGCTCGTTCGCGCTGCGCACCAGGTCGGCGGGACTGCCTTGCAGCCCGTGAACGACCAACGGTCCGCCCGGCGCGAGCTGGCTGCGCAGCGCGGGATTGTTGCGGAGGTTCTGCCCGGTCGTCCACAGCGCTGCTTCGCAGGCGCCGGCGTCGCGCGTTCCGTCCGGCGCGTAGCCGTAGCCGAGCGCGACGCCACCATTGGTGTTGCGGTATTCATCTGCGAAGCCGATGGCGTATTCCTGCGGCACCGGCTTCCACAGGTCGCCCGACGGCGGATCGTTCGGGTCCTTCGGCCAGTAGCGCAGCACGCGCGGCGCGCCGGGCCGGGTGAATGCCGTATAATCGTAGCTCGATGCGGCCGGCGCCCGTTGCGCCAGGATCATCGCGCCTTCGCGTGAGAAGGCGATGTCGGAGATCGGGTACGGAACCGGCTGCGCCGCGACCTCAAGCTCCAGGCGCGCGTCGGCCGCGAAGCTCCCGTCGGATTGGATGCCGACCGACCAGATTTGCGGTGGTTGCGACGTGGCGCCGTTTCTTGCGGAGTAGAACAATCGCTCGCCCTTCACGGCGAGACCCCACACGCGCCGATCCGGCGGAGCAAATCCCCAACTGGCCGAAATCTCGGAATTGAATTGAGGGCTCGCGATGTTCGGCCGATTGGCGGGATCGAACGGCAGCGGCGTGAGGTCGGCGGCGGTGCGGCCGGTCACCCCGTGATCATAAGGAGCACCGCCCTCGCTGCCGTCCGCCACGGCGAAGCGATGAATCATTCCCGTGTAGAGGTCCGAGACGAACAATTGCTTGTGCGCGGGATCGTAGGCGAGGTTGCCGAGCGCCGGGCCCGGGTTCGGCACGCCGCCGAGCATGACCTTGGCGAACAGGCTGACGGCGCCGGTCTTGCCGTCGACCTTGTAGATGCTGCCGGGATCGCCCTGCAGGTCGAGGCCGAACTGCCCCTTCATCCATACGGTGCCGGGGCCGCCAACTTTGCGGCGCTCCGGCAAGCCGTCGGGTCCGCGGCCGACGAGCTGCAGGCCGAACATGGATGTCGCCGCAAGATAGATATTGGGAGCGTCCTGATCGTCGAGCGCGACGCCGAAGACCTGACCGGTATCCTTCGCGAACACATCGAACGTCTTGGGTGTCGCCAGCAGGCGCCCGTCCCAGGCGAATCCTGGCCGGCCGATGCTCACGACGCGCGCCGCGGGGCCGTCCGTATTGATGAACGTGAAATCGACCGGGGACTTGTTGGGAGGGCGCGGACCTTTCGGCTCGGCAATGATGGTCCCGGAAAATCCGGTCACGACCGCGTCGCCCAAATTCAAGATCGGCGGATGATCGGACTGCTGCGCGTGAAGACCGCCGGTGTGGACGAGCAAAAGCGCCGCGAGCGGCAGAAGCCGCCTGATGATGTTGGACATTTCCAACTCCCTTTGCCCGCCGGCTTTCCGGGCACAGTTCTTCGCGGCGATCAGGATCGGTACGCGCCGTCAGCGCGGCGCGGCACGAGCTCCACGCGGCAGGAACAATCGCATGATGATGAGGGGCGCACTGAGCAGAAAGGCTCGCGCACTATGGGCCGCTATTTGCCGGACTACAATGTGCGTTTGCGGCCGCACCGCGGCAGACGCCGCGCGATCCGCGACACGTCGCCGCATCCGGCGCGTCGAGGCTTTCGCCGGACCGGGTCTTGCACGGGGCTCAGCGGCGGCAATGCTACGGCTGCATCGATCGGCCGCGCGCCGCAAGCCGACAAGCCGCCAGCCCTTGCATCGTGTTTGCAGCCATCGGGACCGACGTGCCGGTCGAGGTGATTTCATATATTGTGAATTGCAACCATATGGCGATATAGTCGATTGCGTCATCGAACTCCACCGACGGGAGGACAAACATGCGGAAGATGGCATTCGCCGCGTTTCTCGCGCTGGCCGCCGCGGCTACATCGCTGGTCATCCCGATGGCGCAAGCGGCCGACGCGCCCGCCTACCCGCACGGCCGCGCGTCGTGCGTCCGGCTCTGCCACACCGACCAGGGGACGGGCTGTGATCTGAAGAAGCACCCCGATCATCCCGGCGTCTGCGCGGAGCAGCAGAAAGAGTGCATCAAGCAGTGCCCGAAGGGCAAAGTTCAGCCTGGGTACGGTCTGAGCACTTGGCCGGCGAACAACGGCTGACGTCGAGGGCCAAGGAGCGGAAGGTCAAAGCGCTGTTCGTCCGCGCGATGAAACGGGGCTGCGTCCTAAATCCGCGCGGGCAGCCGGCTTGAATCCGCCAAGTCCGAGAAGCGCGTCAGGCTCGCCTCGAATTGCAGTTGCACGGTGCCGGTCGGGCCGTGGCGCTGCTTGCCGATGATCAGCTCTGCCTTGCCGTGCACCGCTTCCATGTCGGCGAGCCACTTGAAGTGCTCTTCGCTGCCCGCGCGCGGCTCCTTGTTCTTCAGGTAATACTCCTCGCGGAACAAGAACAGCACCACGTCGGCGTCCTGCTCGATCGAGCCGGATTCGCGGAGATCCGAGAGCTGCGGGCGCTTGTCGTCGCGGTTCTCCACCTGGCGCGAGAGCTGCGAGAGCGCGAGGATCGGAACGTTCAGGTCCTTGGCGAGCGCCTTCAAGCCAGTGGTGATCTCGGTCACCTCCTGCACGCGTCCCTCCTGCGCGCGCCGGGTCGAGCCTTGCAGCAACTGGATGTAGTCGATCACGATCAGGTCGAGCCCGCGCTGGCGCTTCAGGCGCCGCGCGCGCGCCGCAAGCTGCGCGATCGACAGGCCGCCGGTCTCGTCGATGTAGAGCGGGATCGTCTCCATCTCGCGCGCGACCTGCGCGATGCGGTCGAAGTCGGACGGGTCGATCTCGCCGCGCAGGATACGGTGCGAGGGGATTTCGGTCTGCTCGGAGATGATGCGGTTGGCAAGCTGCGACGCCGACATTTCGAGCGAGAAGAGACCGACGATGCCGCCATTGATCGACTCGGTGCGGCCATCGG
>CAYZMR010000253.1:0-5381 GCA_964479515.1 uncultured Hyphomicrobiales bacterium
AAGAAGTAATCGACGCCGTGCTCGGCGAGGGCCTGAAGGAACACCTCGCCCGCGATCAGCTTGCGTTCGGGCTTGTTCACTGCGTTTCCTTGAAAGCCCGGGCCGGCCGTGGGCTCTGGCCGACCCTTGTTGTGATTGCCTAGTCTCCTACTCGACGGCGCAAGCCCTGACAACGAAATCCCCCGGCCTTTCCGTGCGAGGCAGCCATGATCTCCAGCGAGCCGATGTTCCGCGTCCATTGCGAGCTTGCCGACATCCTCGACGTTGGGCCGGCGCCCCTCGGCCATCGCCGGATCGTCAACATCCTGGGTGGCCCGGTGACCGGCGCGAAGCTCACCGGCCGCGTCCTGCCCGGCGGGGCGGACTGGCAGATTGTTGGGGCGGGCGGCATGCTCGACCTTCACGCGCGCTACACGCTTGAGAGCGATGTCGGCGCGCTGATCCAGGTGGAATCGAGGGGCATGCGCCACGCCCCGCCGGATGTGCTGGTGCGGCTCGCGCGAGGCGAGGATGTCGATCCAAGCCTCTATTACTTCCGCACCGCGATGCGCTTCGAGACCGCGCATCCCTCGACCGATTGGCTCAACCGGATCATCGCGATCGCGCGCGGGGTGCGGGAGAAGAATGCCGTGAGGTTGGATGTGTACGAGGTGACGTAGCCTTGACCCCTTTCACCTCGAAATGTAATGAACCATAACAATCTTCCCGGGCAGGAAACGTCATGACGCAGCGGCCGCCGAAGCTGCCGAAGTCCCTGAAGGTCGACACGCGCGGCGAGGTCGCGATCGTGACGCTCGCGCGGCCCGAGAAGCGCAACGCGCTCAACGACACGACCGTAATGGGGCTGGAGGACTTCTTCCGGACGCTGCCGGAGGCAGTGAAGGCCGTGGTGCTCCACGCGGAAGGCAAGCACTTCTCCGCCGGCCTCGACCTGTCGGAACTCAAGGTGTTGTCGACCGAGGAAGGGATCGCCCACTCCCGCTCGTGGCATCGGGTCTTCGACCAGATCGAATTCGGCCGCGTGCCGGTCGTCACGATGATGCACGGCGCGGTGATCGGCGGCGGGCTGGAGCTCGCGGCCGCGACACACATTCGCGTCGCCGAGCGCTCGGCCTATTATGCGCTGCCGGAGGGCTCGCGCGGCATCTTCGTCGGCGGTGGGGGCTCGGTGCGCCTGCCGCGGCTGATCGGCACGTCGCGCATGATGGACCTGATGCTCACCGGCCGCACCTATGGGGCCGAGGAAGGGCAGGCGATCGGGCTGTCCCATTATCTGGTGCCGGAGGGCCACGGATTCGGCACGGCCCTGGAGATCGCGCGCCGCGTCGCGACCAATTCTCCGACCACGAATTTCGCTATCATGCAGGCGCTGCCGCGCATCGCCGAGCAGGATCGCGCGAGCGGCTACGTGATGGAGTCGATGATGGCCGCCATCGCGCAAGGCAACGAGGAAGCCAAGAGGCGCATCAAGGCCTTCCTGGAGAAGAAGGCCGCGAAGGTGACGCGAGGCTAGAGGGTGGATACCGCAAGCCCGCAGAAGGTCTGGCAGACACCGCGCCGCGTGCGCGCGGTGCGGCTTTGCGCGCCGGAGGTGATCGTCGATCGCCGCGATGACGGCATCATCCATCTGCGCTCGCCGCATGCCCTGCCGCCCTATGCGGACAAGCTCACCGAGCGGCTCGAATACTGGGCGCGGCTAGCGCCCGACCGTGTGTTCATGGCGGATCGTGCCCCCGATGGGGACTGGCGCCGCATCACCTACGCGCAGACCCTCGAAAGGGTTCGCTGTATCGGCGAGTCGCTGCTGCGGCGGGATCTGTCCCCGGATCGCCCGATCGTGATCCTCTCGGGCAACGATCTCGAGCACGCGCTCATCGGACTTGGCGCGAATTATGTCGGCATTCCCTACGCGCCGATCTCGCCGGCCTATTCGCTGATCTCGTCCGACTTCGGCAAGCTGCGCCACATCGTCAACCTGCTCACGCCCGGACTCGTATTCGCCAGCGATGGCGCCCAATACGCGCGCGCGATCGACGCGGTCGTTCCTCCTGACGTCGAGATCGTGGTCGCCCGCAATCCGTTGGGCCGGCCGACCACGCCATTCGCCGAACTCGCGGCCGGGCGGCCGTCCGACGCGGTCGATGCGATGCATGCGGGTGTCGGGCCCAACACGATCGCGAAGTTCCTGTTCACCTCCGGCTCGACCGGGATGCCGAAGGGCGTCATCAACACGCAGCTCATGTGGTGCGCGAACCAGGCAATGATCCGCTCGGCGCTGCAATTCTTCGCAGACGAGCCGCCGGTGATCGTCGACTGGGCGCCCTGGCATCACACGGCGGGCGGCAACCACGATGTTGGCCTCGTGCTCTACAATGGCGGCACGCTCTACATCGACGAGGGCAAGCCGTTGCCGGGCGCGATCGAGGCCACAGTCCGCAACCTCCGCGAGGTCGCGCCGACCTGGTACTTCACGGTGCCGAAAGGCTTTGAGGCGCTGCTGCCGTTCTTCCGCGCCGACGCAGCGTTGCGCGAGAATTTCTTTTCGCGCCTGAAGGTGCTGTGGTTCGCGGGCGCGGGCATCGCGCAACACGTGTTCGACGAATGGAAGGAGATGGCGCGCCACACCTGCGGCGAGGATATTCTCTTCCTCACTGGGCTCGGCTCGACCGAGACCGCGCCCTATGCGCTCGGCCGCATGTGGGACGCCGAGAATGCCGCCAATGTCGGCCTGCCGCCGCCCGGCCTCGACGTGAAGCTCGTGCCGATGGACGGCAAATATGAGGCGCGGCTCAAGGGGCCGAACATCACGCCGGGCTATTGGCGCGACGAAAAGCTCACCGCCGCGGCGTTCGACGAGGACGGCTACTATCGGCTCGGTGACGCGCTGAAATTCGACGATCCGGCTGTGCCCGAAAAGGGCCTCTTGTTCGACGGCCGCATCGCCGAGGACTTCAAGCTCGCGACCGGCACCTGGGTCAGCGTCGGGCCGCTGCGCGCGGCGTTCATCGCCCATTGTGCGCCTTATGTGAAAGACGTTGTGATCGCCGGCGCGGACCGCGACGACATCGCGGTGCTGGTTTTCCCCGACCTCGATGCGTGCCGCCGCCTCGCGCCGGATCTGGGCAAGGACGCCGGCGCGGCCGATATCGTCACGCATGAGGGCGTGCGGCGCGAGTTCCGCTTCCTCTTGAACAGCTTTGCCAAGCAAGCGACCGGATCGTCCAATCGCGTCGTGCGCGCGATCCTGCTCGACACGCCGCCTTCGCTCGATGTCGGGGAGGCGACCGACAAGGGCTCGCTCAACCAGCGAATGGTGCTGAAACATCGCGCCGCGCAGGTTGATGCGCTTTACGCCAAACCCGCGCCGCCGCGCGTTATCGCGATCGAGGAGAAGTAATATGGCGAAAGCGCTCGGCGCATCCTGGGACGATGTGTGGCTGCTCGACGGCGTGCGCACGCCGTTTGTCGATTACAACGGCGGACTGGCGGCGATCTCGCCGATCGATCTCGGCATCAAGGCCGCGCGCGAGGTGTTTGCGCGCTCCGGTGCCTCGCCGGATGATGTCGGCACCGTCATCACCGGCAACATGGCGCAGGCAAGCTTCGATGCGTATCTGCTGCCGCGCCACATCGGGCTTTACTCCGGCGTGCCGATCGAGACGCCGGCCCACATGGTGCAGCGCGTATGCGGCACCGGCATCGAGGTGCTGATGCAGGCGGCCGACACGATTACGCACAAGGGCGTCGATCTCGCGCTCTGCGTCGGCACCGAGTCGATGAGCCGCAACCCGATCGCCGCCTACACGCATCGCGGCGGCTTCCGGATGGGGCAGGTCGAGTTCAAGGATTTCCTCTGGGAAGCCCTGATGGACCGCTCCGCCAACGTGACGATGGGGGACACGGCGGAGAACCTCGCGCGGCAATATCAAATCACGCGTGACGAAGTGGATGCCTATGCGGCGCGCAGTTTCGACCGTGCCGTGAAGGCGAAGGAGTCCGGCTTCCTTGCCGGAGAGATCGCGGCTGTGAAGACCGAGGAGTTTTCGCGCGAAGGCTACAACGCGCGCGGAATCAAGCTGTCTCGCGACACCAAGGAACTCGACCACGACACCCACATCCGGCCGTCGACGACCGAGCAGCTCGCGAAGATCCGTCCCGCGTTCGGCGGCGTGCAGACCGGCGGCAATTCCTCCGCGATTGTCGACGGTGCTGCGGCCGCGCTCGCGGCTTCGGGCGGCTACGTCGAGAAGCACGGCAAGGCGCCGCTCGGGCGCTTGGTCACCGGCGCGGCGGCCGGCGTGCCGCCCGAGATCATGGGTATCGGGCCGGTGCCGGCGATCCAGGCGGTCGTCGAGCGCGCCGGGCTGACGCTCGCCGACATCGATCGTTTCGAGATCAACGAGGCTTTCGGCGCGCAGGTGATGGCCTGCTCGCGCGCCCTCGGCCTCGACGAGGACAAGCTCAACGTCAATGGCGGCGCGATCGCGATCGGGCATCCCTTGGGCGCGACCGGCGTGCGTCTCTCCGTCACGCTGGCGCGCGAGTTGAAGCGCTCGGGCTTGCGCTATGGCATCGCGTCCGCGTGCATCGGCGGCGGGCAGGGCATCGCGCTGTTGATCGAAAATCCGGACGCAATGAGGAAGAACTGAGATGGACATCAAAGGACACGCCGCGATCGTCACCGGCGGCGGCTCCGGCCTCGGCGCCGCGACCGCCTCGATGCTGGCCGGCGCCGGTGCCAAGGTCGCGCTGCTCGACGTCAACATGGATGCGGCGAACGCGCACGCCGCGAAAATCGGCGGCATCGCGGTCAAATGCGACGTGGCGGACTCCGCCAGCGCGGAGGCGGCGATCAAAGAGGCCAACGACAAGAACGGTACGGCGCGCATCCTGATCAACTGCGCCGGCATCGGCGTCGCCAAGCGCATCGTCGGCCGCGACGGGCCGATGCCGCTCGGCGACTACGAGCGCGTCATCAAGATCAACCTGATCGGCTCGTTCAACACGCTGCGACTGTTCGCGGCCGCGCTCAGCAAGTCCGATCCGATGGAGGAAGGCGAGCGCGGCGTTGCGATCAATACGGCCTCGGTCGCGGCCTATGATGGGCAGATCGGACAGGCGGCGTATGCGTCGTCGAAGGGCGGCATCGTCGCGCTGACGTTGCCGGCCGCGCGCGAACTTGCGCAGTTCGGCATCCGCGTCTGCGCGATCGCGCCGGGCATCTTCCTCACGCCCATGCTGCTTGGCCTGCCCGAGGAGGTTCAGAAGAGCCTCGCGGTCTCGGTGCCGTTCCCGCAACTGCTCGGCAAGCCCGAGCAATACGCGCAGCTTGCGCGCCAGATCATCGAGAACCGCTATCTCAATGGTGAGGTGATCCGGCT
>CAYZMR010000254.1:0-5378 GCA_964479515.1 uncultured Hyphomicrobiales bacterium
GACGGCGCGACCGTGCTGGTCGGCGGCTTCGGCCTGGTCGGACAGCCGAATGCGCTGATCGACGGGCTGATCGAGCAGGGCGCGAGCAATCTGACCGCCGTCGCCAACAATGCCGGCAACTCGCCGGAGAGCGGGCTCGGCCGGCTGATCGCGCTCGGCCGCGTCGCCAAGATGATCTGCAGCTTCCCGCGCGGCTCGCCCGCCTTCGAGGAGCGCTACCGCGCCGGCACGATCGCGCTGGAGATCGTGCCGCAAGGCACGCTCGCGGAGCGCATGCGCGCGGCCGGCGCCGGCGTGCCGGCCTTCTTCACCGCGACCGCCGCCGGCACAAAGCTCGCGGCCGGCAAGGAGCAGCGCGAGATCGCGGGGCGGACATATGTCCTGGAGGAGGCGCTGCACGGCGACGTCGCGCTGGTGGAAGCCTGGCGCGCGGACCGCTGGGGCAACCTCACCTATCGAAGCACGGGCCGCAATTTCAATCCCGTGATGGCGACCGCGGCCAAGCTCACCATCGCGCAGACGCAGCACATGGCCGAGCTCGGCGAGATCGATCCGGAAGTGATCGTCACGCCCGGTCTGTTCGTCGATCGCGTCATCCATGTTCCCTACGGCGATCCGCCGCGCGATCCTTGAGTGCAGAGGGCGAGACCATGAGCACCGCGACAGCCTTCAAGCCGCTGAGCCGCAACGGGATGGCGGCGCGTGTCGCCGCCGATATTCCGGAAGGCTGGTACGTCAATCTCGGCATCGGCGTGCCGACGCTGGTCGCCGATCATGTGCCGGCCGACCGCGAGGTCGTGGTGCATTCCGAGAACGGGCTGCTCGGCATGGGGCCGGCGCCGGCGCCGGACAAAGCCGATCCCTGGATCATCAACGCCGGCAAGCAGATGGTGACGATGCGCACCGGCGCCTCGCTGGTGCATCACGCCGACAGCTTCGCGATGATCCGCGGCGGGCACCTCGATCTGTGCGTGCTCGGCGCCTACGAGGTGGCCGAGAACGGCGACATCGCCAACTGGGCGACATCGGAGAACGACATGGCGCCGGCCGTCGGCGGCGCCATGGATCTCGCGGTCGGCGCCAAGAATCTGTGGGTGATGATGGAGCACGTCACCAAGGACGGCCGGCCGCGCCTGGTCGAGCGCTGCTCCTATCCGCTGACCGCGAAGGCCGCCGTGAGGCGCGTCTACACCAATCTCGCGGTGATCGACGTCACGCCGTCGGGCTTCGTCGTGCGCGACATCATCGCCGGCCTCAGCTTCGAGGAGTTGCAGGCGCGCACCGACGCGAAGCTTGCCAGACCAAAAAGCTGAAATCGGAGACAAGGAGATGCTCACGGGCGTGAGATTGCTTGCGGCTGTCTTGATGGCGCTCGCCGCCCCGGCCAGCGCCCAGGACAAGCCATACCCCACGCGGCCGATCAGCCTCGTGGTACCGTTCGCGCCCGGCGGCTCGGTCGATGCCGTGATCCGCGTGCTCAAGCCGCAACTCGAGCAGCGGCTCGGCCAGCCGCTGGTGATGGAATATCGCGGCGGCGCCGCGACCACGATCGGCACCGCGAGCGTCGCGCACGCGGCGCCCGACGGCTACACGATCGGCATCGTGGTCGATGCCCACACGGTCAATCCGAGCCTCTACAAGCACCTGTCCTATACATTCGCGGATTTCGCGTCCGTGTCGCTGATGGGCGAGATTCCGCTGGTGATCGCCGTCAACACGACATCGGAGCTCGATTCGCTCGCCAAACTGGTCGCGGTCGCGAAGGCGAGCCCGAAGGGCGTGACCTACGCGACGGTCGGCGCCGGGAGCATCAATCATCTCGCCGCCGAGCTGTTCAGCCGCGCGGCCGGCATCGAGCTGACGCACGTTCCCTATCGCGGCGGCGGCCCCGCCGTGAACGACCTGCTCGGCGGGCATGTCAATGTGATGTTCATGTCGGCGACGTTGGCGTGGCCGTATCTGCAGGCCGGGACGTTGCGCGCGATCGCGGTGACGTCGGACCAGCGTCTGCCGATCCTGCCGAACGTGCCGACCGTAGCCGAGAGCGGCTACCCGAAGTTCAACACCTTCGCGTGGCAGGGGATGCTGGTGCCCGCCAAGACGCCGCCGGAGATCGTGGCGCGCCTCAATAGCGAGACCAAGGCCGTGCTGGCGATGCCCGATGTGAAGGCGAAGCTCGCGGAGCTCGGCTTCGTGACCGTCGGCTCGACGCCGGCCGAGTTTGACGCCTTCATCCGCGCGGATTCCAGTCGGTGGGCGAAGATCATCACAGAGGCGAATATCGGGATCGAGCAGTGAGACGCGCGTGCGGAGAGTGCGCGGAACGCTACCCGCGCGGCGGCTTCACCGGCGGCAGTGCCTGATCCCGCGCGGTCGCGGCCTCGGGCGATCCCGCCGGGCCGACGACGCGCACCACGTCGCCCGACGCGATACCGTCCGGCGGGCTTTCGACGATGCGATCGTCGGGGCTCAAGCCGGTCGCGATCTCGACCTCCTTGCCGAGGTCGCGCGCGATCGTGACCGGCTTGAGCACGATGCGATTGTCGGCGGAGACGGTCGCGACGCGCAACCCGTTCTGGTCGAACATCAGCGCGCTCGCCGGCACGTGGATCGCGGTCTCCGGCGTCGGCAATTCGAGATGCACGTTGGCGAACGCACCGGTCATCAGTTCGCCGGAGGCATTGTCGACGACGAGGAGCATGCGCGTCGTGCCGGAGGCGGCCTCGACCGACTGGGCCGAGGCCTCGACGGTCGCCGTGAAGCTGCGGCCGGGATATTCCGGGACCGTGATCTGCGCCTTGGTGCCGATCTTGACGCTCGGCACGTAATTCTGCGGAACGTTGACGTAGGCGCGCAGCCGCGCCGTGTCGGACACGACGAACAGCGCTGGCCCGCCGCTCGATCCGGCGTTGATCAACTGGCCGACGTCGGTCGTGCGCGTCGTGACCAGCCCATCGAACGGCGCCACGATGCGTTTGTACTTCTCCAGCACGCGCAGCCGGTCGAGGTTCGCCTGCGAGGACTTCACGAGCCCGTCCTGGTTCGCCGAATCCGCGGCCCGCTTGTCGAGGTCCTGCTTCGACACCGCGCCCGACGTGACCAGCGACTGTCCGCGCTCCAGCGTCTGCCGCGCGAGCAGCGCGTTCGCCTTCGCGCTGGTGACGCCGGCCTCGGCCTGCATGATCTGCTGGTCGAGATCAGGCGCCTCGATCTCGGCGAGAAGCTGCCCGGCCTTCACCGGCGTGCCGATGTCGGCCTTCCATTCCTTCAGGTAGCCGCTGACGCGCGCGTAGAGCTGAGCCTGCGAGTAAGCCTCCAGCCGGCCCGGAAGATCGAGCGTGGTCACCCTGCCGCGCGCGTCCGGCACGGCGACGGCGACGGTTGGCACCGCCTGCTTTTCGGTCCATTCGCTCAAGCGCGCGTCGGCCATCCGGCGCGTCGTGACGCCCATGATGACGACGACGGCCGCGGTCGCCAGAACGACGAAGGCCGTCAGACCGAGCTTGCGGCGCGATAGCATCGGCGCGGGCGCGGCGGGCGGAATGGCCTCGGGCGGATCGACATCAGGCGACATGCGGCTCTCCAAGCGCCAGGGCGCTGCGTTTCGCATCGTTACGTTTGGCATCGCGTTCGTGCAGGACGCTGAAGACGACCGGGACGAACATCAGCGTTGCGATGGTTGCAAAAATGAGGCCGCCGACCACGGCGCGTCCGAGCGGCGCGTTCTGCTCGCCACCTTCGCCCAATCCCAGCGCCATCGGCGCCATGCCGATGATCATGGCGAGCGCCGTCATCAGCACGGGGCGGAAGCGCACGAAGCCGGCCTCGATCGCGGCGGCGATCGGATCGCCGAGCTCGGCGAGGCGCTCGCGCGCGAACGAGATCACGAGCACGCTGTTGGCGGTCGCGACGCCCATGCACATGATGGCGCCGGTCAGCGCCGGCACCGAGAGCGTCGTTCCGGTGGCGAACAGCATCCACACGATGCCGGCGAGCGCCGCCGGCAGCGCCGTCACGATCACGAACGGATCGCCCCATGACTGGAAGTTGACCACGATCAGCAGGTAGATCAGCACGATCGCGCCGAGCAGTCCGAACAGCAGCCCCGAGAAGGCGCTGTTCATGGTGCGCACCTGCCCGAGCAGGACGACCTGCGCGCCCTTCGGGGCGCTCGGCGCCAACTCATCGACGATCTTCTGCACGTCGGCCGCGACCGCGCCGAGATCGCGCCCTTGAGTGGTCGCGTAGATCTGCACCATGGTCTGGATGTTATACTGCGACACCACGGCGGGGCGCGCGACTCGGTTGATGCCGGCGATCGCGCCGAGCGTCTGCGGAGAAGCGCCCGGCGCCGTGATGGGCAGGCTTCTCAAGGCATTCAGCGTGTCGATCTGATATTGCGGCGTCTGCATCACGATTGCGTAGGACACGCCGGTATTGGGATTGAGCCAGTAGGTCGGCGTCACCTGGCTGGAGCCGGCGAGGTTCACCACCATGCTGTTGGTGACGTCGCGCTCCGTGACGCCGACATATTGCGCGCGCGTGCGGTCGACGTCGACGTTGAAGCCGGGGTTGCTCAGTGATTGCTGGATGCGTGCATCGGCGAGACCCGGCACGTGGCGCAGCCGTCGCAGCAGCGTCTGCGCATACGCATAGTTCGCCGCCAGATCGGGGCCGCGGATCTGCAGATCGAGCGGCGCGGGTGCGCCGAAATTCAGGATCTGGCTCGTGATGTCGGCCGGCAGGAACGAGAAGGTCACGCCGGGGAAGCGCGCCGGGAGCTCCTCGCGCAACAACCTGACGTACTCGGCGGTAGGCCGATGGTCTTCGCGCAGCTTGATCTGGATGTCGCCGTCCTGCGACCCGATGGTCCCGGAATTGTTGTAGGTCATGTTGATGCCGCTGACCGGGAAGCCGATGTTGTCGACCAGCGTGGCGAGTTCCTCGACCGGGATGATCTGGCGGATCGCCTTCTGGATATCGGCGAACTGATTGGCGCTTTCCTCGACCCGCGTTCCAACCTGCGTGCGCACGTGCATCAGGATCTGGCCCGCATCGACGGAGGGGAAGAAGTCGCGGCCGAGAAACGGCACGAGTGCGAACGAGCCGATCACGAAGACCATGAATCCCGTGATGAAGGCGAGGCGGTGCTTGAGCGCCATCGTGAGAAGCTCGCGATAGCCGCGCCGCAGGGTCTCGAAACGCGCCTCGAAGCCGCGCTGGAAGCGCACCAGCGGATTGCGCGAGCGCGGCAGCGGGCCGTCGAGCCCGTGCATGTCGGTATGCGGGGCGTGCCTGCGCAGCAGGTAGTTCGCCATCGTCGGCACCAGCGTGCGCGACAGGATGAAGGAGCAGAACATCGCCGACATCACGGCTTC
>CAYZMR010000255.1:0-5377 GCA_964479515.1 uncultured Hyphomicrobiales bacterium
CGATTCCGGCACGACGAGAAGATTGGCGCGCACGCCGCCATCGACATGCATCTCGTCGAAGCGCCGACCTTCGCCTTCGACACTGATCAGCACAGGCGAATAGACCCCCGGGACGCTCGCCGAGGCGACCAGCACGTCGCGGAACAGCGCGAGCGCGCCGGGCGCGCCGCTCGACGCGATCGCGCCCATGTCCCAGACTGCGGTGCGCTGCGCGTCCAGGTTGGTGGTCACGACCAGGAGCCGGCGTCCCTTGCGGTATTCGGCGCCGATGCGCTCGAGCAATTGATCATCGACGTAGCGCGCGATCAGCCGCTTGAGCGGCTCGGTCTTGAACACGCCCGCCCCGAAAATGGCTGAGAGGCCGTCGATCTGGAGCAACTCCTCGCCGATTCCCTCGGAAAACAGGCTCTTGAGCACGGGGTCATAGGCCGAACCGAGGAACGCGAATGGCGCGATCAGCGCTCCGGCACTCGCGCCGGTCACCACGGTGAACTCCGGCCTGGTACCGCGATCCGACCAGCCGATCAGCAGCCCGGCGCCGAAAGCGCCGTTGGAGCCTCCGCCGGAGATCGCCAGCACATTGATGGCCAAGGTGCGGCCGGTCGCGTCGGCGCGCACGTCCGACTTCGCGCGCGCCAGCAGTGCATCGGCGCGGTCGTCAGACCACACGCGTGCGTTCGGGATGCCCGGAATGGTCGCGACGGCCTGTTGTTCCTTGGTGGATGGAACCCGGGCCAGCGACGCGCACCCCGCAAGCGTCAGAAGCGCGCCGACAACAAGCAATTTTCTTGTGGGAAGGAGGGCCCGCCGTTGCATCAGGGAGCCGTCAACGGACGCGCTCGCCGAATTTCGCCATATCATTCATCGCGTTAAGTCGCCTTCCGACAGTGCCCAGAAGCAGAATGCCTTCTTCGCTGCCTCGTTTGCCGAGAATAAGGCGACAAGCCTTCATTGAGGTTACCGGCCGTTGTCGCCCGCCATGTCCAATCGCGATATATTGAGGTCCTGAACGCCGGTCATCCTGCCCCCGCGACCACCGGCGGTTGGCGAGCATCGAGGTTGATGAAGAGCTTGACTGCAGATCGTTCGAGCTGGCCTCGATGGCGGTCCGCGGCCTTTGTCGTGGCCGCGATGATCGTCATCGGTCTCTCGGCCTTCATATCCCAGCATCTCTGGCGCGAGAACGGGCTGCGCGCGCTGCAGGCGATCAACGAGCCGCGCGTCGAGCTCATCGCCAACGCGGTGCGCGCCGAGGTCAATCGGCAGGACCATCTGCCGATCGTTCTCTCGCTCGATGCCGACGTACGTGCCGCGCTCGCGGGACCGAAGGACGAAGCCAAGCTCGAACAGCTCAGCCGCAAGCTTCAGCGTATCAATGTCGAGGCCGACACGCGCGCGCTCTACGTGGTCGACCGGGATGGCGTCGTGCTGGCGGCCGGAGCGTCCGACCCGGCCGAAGTTCTGATCGGCCGCAATCTCGCGGATCGTTCCTATTTCGGCAAGGCGATCGCGTCCGGCCGCAGCAGCTATCTTGGTGTCGACCCGGCCAACAACCGTGTCCGCTATTACCTGGCCGAGGCGATCCACGATGTCGCGCCGCGCGACGGCGTGCTGCTCGGCGTCGCGGTCGTGCGTATCGAGTTCGACATCCTCGAATCGACCTGGGAACGGGGCGCCGAGCACGTGCTCGTCACCGATGCCGACGGCGTCGCGTTCCTGGCGAGCGATGCCGCCTACAAGTACCACGTCGTCAGCGGCGCGACGGCGGAGCATCTTCCGACCGAAGCGGCGCCGCCGAATTATCCGCAAAGCCTGACCAAGCCGATCGACCTCGAGGTGCTGGAACGGCGCGGCACGAATGCGGTCGTCCGGGTCAAGACCAGCGATTCCGATGCGACTTACCTCTATGAGACTCTCGCGCTGCCGGAATTCGGCTGGACCATCCATCGCTTCGCCGATCTCGCCGCGGTGCGCGCCGATCAGCGCGACGGCGGGATCATCGGCGCAGCGATCTCGGCGCTGGTGATCTTTCTCGCGCTCTATCTGGTGCAGCGGCAGCGTGCCTATCTGGCGGCGCGGCAGGCCGGCGCCAGGCTGCAGTCCGAGGTGGCGGAGCGCACGCGCGAGCTGCGCGAGGCGAATGCGCTGCTGCAGACCGAAGTGGACGAGCGCCGACGCACGGAGGCTCGCCTGCGCGCCACTCAGAACGAGCTGGTGCAGGCCGGCAAGCTCGCGGCGCTCGGACAGATGTCGGCGGCCATCGCGCACGAGGTCAACCAGCCGCTCGCCGCGATCCGCACCTTCATGGCGAGCACGAAGATCTTCGCGCAGCGCGGCAATGCCAAGCAGATCATCGCGAACCTCGATCTCATCGATGGTCTCGCCGAGCGCATGGCCAGGATCACGAACCACCTGAAGACGTTCGCGCGCAAGAGCGAGCCCGGCCGGCCGGAGCCGGTCCAGGTGTCGCGCGCGGTCGAAGGCGCCCTCTTCCTGACCGAGAGCCAGATCAAGGCCGCGGGCGTGACGCTTCATCGCGATATCGAGCCCGACGTCTGCGTCTCGGGGTACGCGGTTCAGCTCGAGCAGGTGCTGGTCAACCTCATCCGCAACGCGCTCGACGCGGTCACCGATGTCGAGCATCCGATCATCCAGATTTCGGTTCACGCCGTCGACGACGTCGTGCGCATCGAGATTGCCGACAACGGACCGGGGATCGCGCCCGAGCTGATCGACCGGAT
Organism: uncultured Hyphomicrobiales bacterium; assembly: GCA_964479515.1. Classification (GTDB taxonomy): domain Bacteria; phylum Pseudomonadota; class Alphaproteobacteria; order Rhizobiales; family Xanthobacteraceae; genus PALSA-894. The sequence continues at coordinate 2,742 of CAYZMR010000255.1, forward strand.
CTTCGATCCGTTCGTCACGACCAAGCCGGTCGGCAAGGGCCTCGGGCTCGGCCTGTCGATCACCTACGGCATCGTGCAGGACTTCCGCGGCCGCATCCACGCCGCCAATCGCGCGCAGGGCGGCGCCGCGATCGTCATCGAGCTTCCGCGCCTGATGCCGGAAGCCGCCCCGCTGGAGAAGGCCGTTCATGCCTGACCGCGGTCCCGTGTTGTTCGTGGACGACGAAGCCTCCATGCGCCAGGCCGTGACGCAGTGGCTCGAGCTCGCGGGATTCGAGCTCATGTGCCACGAGAACGCCACTTCGGCGCTCGGCCGCCTGAACGGCGATTTTCCCGGCGTGCTGGTCACCGATCTCAAGATGGAGGGCATCGACGGACTGGAGCTGTTACGCCGCGCGCAGCAGGTCGATCCCGAACTCCCGGTCGTCGTGATCACGGGCCATGGCGACGTCGAGACCGCGGTCGAAGCGATGCGGCTCGGCGCCTATGATTTCATCGAGAAGCCGTTCGCGCCGGAGCGCTTTCTCGACATCGTGCGCCATGCCGGAGAAAAGCGTCAGCTCGTGATCGAGAATCGGCGGCTGCGGCGCGCCGTCAACGAACAGACGTTGAGCTCGCGCATCATCGGCACGTCGAGGGTCGCGGAAAGCCTGCGCGCTGCGGTGGCCGAGCTTGCCGGAACCGATGTCAGCGTCATTCTTTGCGGCGAGACCGGAACCGGCAAGGACCTGATCGCGCGCTGCCTGCATGATTTCGGCCGCCGCCACAAAGGCAACTACGTCGCGATCAATTGCATCGCGATCCCCGAGACCATGGTCGAGAGCGAATTCTTCGGCCACGAAGCCGGCGCGTTCACCGGCGCCGTCAAGGCGAGGCCCGGCAAGCTCGAACACGCGAGCGGTGGCACGCTGTTCCTCGATGAGATCGACAGCATGCCGCTCGCGACCCAAGGCAAGCTGCTGCGCGTGCTGCAAGAGCGCGCCGTGGAGCGTCTCGGTGCGAACCAGAGCACCGCCGTCGATCTGCGCCCGATCGCGGCGAGCAAGATCGACCTGCGCAAGGCGAGCAACGAGGGCCGGTTCCGCCTCGATCTCTACTATCGCCTGTCGGTCGTGGAGCTCACGGTGCCGCCGCTGCGCGAACGCAAGGAAGACATCCCGCTGTTGTTTGAATACTTCGCCAGCTTGGCGGCGCAGGCGCATGGGCGCGAGCTGCGACCGGTGTCGGGCGCGACCGTGAACATGCTGATGGCACAGGAGTGGCCCGGCAACGTGCGCGAGTTGCGCAACGCCGCGGAACGTTATGCGCTCGGGCTCGGCGGCTTCAACCCAAGGCTTGCGGCCGAGGACGCGAAGCTCTCGCTTGCCGAACAGGTCGAGGCGTTCGAGCGCACCGTGATCGAGCGCGCGCTCGCCGAGAGCGGCGGCAAGATCAGCGCCGTGATGGATCAGCTCGACATTCCGCGCCGCACGCTCAGCGAGAAGATGACGCGCCTCGGCCTCGACCGACAGCGGTTCGTCGAGACCGATCGGCCAAAGTCCGCCGACGCCGCCGAGACGGTCGGCGGAAAGCCGCCTAAGTCCTGAAACGCCGGCTGTCCACACGTCATAATAGATTGATTTGACTGTCGTTTATTCTCCCGCCAGCGTCGCCTGGTTGGCACGGTGATTGCTGACAGATCGGCACGGATAGGGGCGGTGCCAAACAAAAGGGGCGGCGATCAACCGGACGACGTCCGGTTGGGGCTCGGGGCGTCAGAGTTGGAAGCGATCGGCGATGTGCTGCTCGGGCCGCCTGTGTTGTCTATCACGGCCGGCCCGTCCGCGCGTCGCGGTCGAACGGCATCTCATTTTCTCTCGTTCCTGGCCCTGACCATGCTGACCAGTTGCGCCGTCGGACCGGATTTCCAACGCCCGGATGCACCGGACGTCAAAGGCTACTTGTCGCGGCGCGACGATGCGCCGGGCGGAGTCTTGACGCCGACCGCTGCGTTCACGACCGGCGCCGACATCGCGGCGCGCTGGTGGGACGTGTTCGGCTCGCGCGGCCTCAACCAGTTGATCGAGGACGGGATCGCGAACAATCCCGATCTCGCCGCCGCCGAGGCCGCGGTCCGCGTCGCGCAGGCGAACGCGCTGGCGCTGCGCGGCACGTTGTTCCCGGTCGTCACCGCGAGCTTCGACGCGAGCCGCCAGAAGATCGCCGATCCGCTCTCGTCCGGCCTCGCCAACGGCTCCGACCTCTACAGCTTGCACACCGCGCAGGTGAGCGTCGCGTTCGTGCCCGATGTGTTCGGCGGCACGCGGCGCGCGATCGAATCCGCGGACGCGCAAGCCGAACAGCAGGCGTTCCAGCGCGAAGGCGTCTACGTCACGCTCGCCTCCAACATCGCGCTCGCGGCGATCCAGGAAGCTTCGTTGCGCGGTCAGATCGCCGCGACGCGGCGCCTGATCGGCATCCAGACCCAATTGCTCGAAGTCCTGCGGCGGCAGAACGACCGCGGACAGATCGCGCTCCCCGACGTGGTGGCGCAGGAGACGGCCGTCGCCCAGGCGCGCCTCCTGCTGCCTCCGCTGGAGAGACAGCTCGCGCAGCAGCGCAATCTGCTGGCGACGCTGACCGGGCGCTTTGCGAGC
>CAYZMR010000256.1:0-5366 GCA_964479515.1 uncultured Hyphomicrobiales bacterium
GACCTCGCCTATGCGGAGGTCTATTTCGACGACAACGAGCCGCCGCCCTCGCTGCTGCAAATACCGGGCGCGATGGACGTGACGGTCGAATTCACCTCGATGTCGAAGACCTATTCGATGCCGGGCTGGCGCATGGGCTTTGCGGTCGGCAACGAGCGCATCATCGCGGCGCTGGCGCGGGTGAAGTCCTATCTCGACTACGGCGCCTTCACGCCGATCCAGGCGGCCGCGGTCGCGGCGCTCAACGGGCCGGACGACTGCATCCACGAGATGCGCGCGACCTACAAGAAACGCCGCGACGCGCTGGTCGATTCATTCGGCCGCGCGGGCTGGACGATTCCGGCCCCGGCCGCCTCGATGTTTGCCTGGGCGCCGCTGCCGGAGCCGTTCCGCGCGCTCGGGAGCCTGGAGTTCTCCAAGCTCCTGGTCGAGAAGGCCGAACTGGCGGTGTCGCCCGGCGTCGCCTTCGGCGAGCACGGCGAGGGCTATGTGCGCATCGCCCTGGTCGAGAACGAGCAGCGCATCCGCCAGGCCGCGCGCAACGTGCGCCGGTTCCTGGACACGGGCGTTGACAAGCTGCACAACGTGGTCCCCCTAGCGACACGGCGCTGAAAGAGCGCCGCAAGCTTCGCCGTCACCCTGAGGTGCGAGCGAAGCGAGCCTCGAAGGGCGACGGCGTCCGCCATCCTTCGAGGCTCGGCGTTTCACGCCTCGCGCCTCAGGATGACGGAAGGAGAGAATGGTCACGCCGCTGAAAGTGGGGCTTGCCGGTCTCGGCACGGTTGGCGCGTCGGTCGTGCGGCTGATCGAGCGCCAGCGCGCGGCGCTCACCGCGCGCTGCGGCCGCGGAATCGAGATCGTCGCCGTCACGGCGCGCTCCAAGGGAAAGAAGCGCGACATCGATCTTGCGGGCGTTCGCTGGGTCGGCGATCCGGTCGCGCTCGCGCGCGACCCCGTCATCGACGTGTTCGTCGAGCTGATCGGCGGCGCCGGCGATCCGGCCAAGCGCGCGGTCGAGACCGCGCTTGCCGCCGGCAAGTCGGTCGTCACCGCCAACAAGGCCTTGCTGGCGAAACACGGCGTGGCACTCGCCGCGCTCGCCGAGAAACACGGCGTCGCGCTCAACTTCGAGGCCGCGGTTGCCGGCGGCATCCCGATCGTCAAGACCTTGCGCGAAGGGCTGGTCGGCAACAAGCTCGCGCGCATCTACGGCATCCTCAACGGCACCTGCAATTACATCCTCACGCGCATGGAGCAGGAGGGGCTGTCGTTCGAAGCTTGCCTGAAGGACGCCCAGCGCCTCGGCTATGCGGAGGCCGACCCGACCTTCGACATCGAGGGCCACGACACCGCGCAGAAGCTCGCAATCCTGGCGAGCCTCGCCTTCGGCACCAAGGTCGACGCCGGCTCGATCTATGTAGAGGGCATTTCGTCGATCACGCCGGCCGACCTCGCGGCGGCGGACGAGCTCGGCTACCGCGTCAAGCTGCTCGGCGTTGCGGTCGACACCGGCAGCGGGATCGAGCAGCGGGTTCACCCGACCATGGTACGCAAGGATTCCGCGATCGCGCAGGTCATGGGCGTGACCAACGCCGTCACCGTCGACGCCGACGCGGTCGCGGCGATCACGCTGGTCGGGCCCGGCGCGGGCGGCATGGCGACGGCGTCAGCGGTCGTCGCCGACATCGGCGATATCGCGCGCGGCGTGCGCACACCGCCGTTCGGGCGCGCCACCGCTCGCCTTGCGCCGAGCCGGAAGGCACCGATGCAGCGCCACGAAGGCGGTTACTACATCCGCCTGCTCGCGCGCGACCGGCCCGGCAGCGCCGCCACGATCGCGCGGCGGCTTGCCCAGCAGGGGATTTCGCTCGAATCGATCGTGCAGCGCCATTCCGGGTCGCGCCCTCACGGCGGCGATCAGCCGGACAAGGCCGCCGGTCCGGTTCCGGTCATCCTCATCACCTATGCGACGACCGAGGATGCCGTGCGCAGGGCCCTTGCGGCGGTGAAGCGAGACGGGGTGATATCGGGCGCGCCGCAGGTTATCCGAATCGAGAAGAACTGAAGTGGCAGGCACAGCGTTAGGCTTGCCGAAGGGGGAGACGAAATGTCCACGATCACCGTCCAGGCGCACCAGATGCTCGAGCGCGTCCTGTCGCTCGAGATCGTGCGCGTGACCGAGCGGGCTGCGGTTTCGGCGGCGCGGCTGCGCGGGCGCGGCAACGAGAAGGCGGCCGATCAGGCCGCGGTCGATGCCATGCGCCGCGAGCTCAACAAGCTGCCGATCCATGGCACCGTGGTGATCGGGGAGGGCGAGCGCGACGAGGCGCCGATGCTGTTCATCGGCGAGGAGGTCGGCCGCAAGACCGGCCCGAAGGTCGACATCGCGGTCGATCCGCTCGAAGGAACGACGCTGTGCGCCAAGAACATGCCGGGCGCGATCGCCACCATGGCGATGGCCGAGGGCGGCACGCTGCTCAACGCGCCCGACGTCTACATGGACAAGATCGCGATCGGCCCAGGCTATTCCAAGGGTGTCATCGATCTCGATGCCCCGGCCGAACAGAACATCCGCAATCTCGCCAAGGCCAAGGGCGTGACGCCCGCCGGCATCACGGCGCTGATCATGGACCGGCCGCGCCATGCCGACCTGATCGCGGCGGTGCGCAAGACCGGCGCCTCGGTCGCGCTCATCACCGACGGCGACGTCGCGGGCGTGATCCATACGACCGACCCCGACGAGACCGGCATCGACATCTACATTGGGACCGGCGGCGCGCCCGAGGGCGTGCTGGCGGCGGCCGCGCTGCGCTGTATCGGCGGGCAGATGCAGTGCCGCCTCGTGCTCGATACCGACGAGAAGCGCGAGCGCGCCGCCAAGATGGGCGTCAAGGACCCGCGCAAGCGCTATGAGATCGAGGACATGGTGAAAGGCGATTGCCTGTTCGCCGCGACCGGGGTGACGGACGGGTCCATGCTCAGGGGCGTCAAGTTCCGCGGCGAGGTGATCCTGACCGAAACGGTGGTGATGCGCTCGGTCACCGGCACGGTGCGCTGGATCAAGGCCGAGCACCGCCAGCTCGAGAAATTCCACCTGGATTGAGCGTGCAGGGGCGGATCGTAGCCGGAGGCAAATATCTCGTAACAGCAGCCGCTTGCTGTGTTTTCCTGGTGCGACCCGCGAACGCCGTGAGCTGCGGCAATTTCAACAGCATCGCCCAGTCGGAGATCGCGAGCCAGGTGGTGGCGCTGCGGCGGCTCGAGCATGAGGCTTCCGACCGGTTGAAGGGGCTCGACAGCCGGCCGTTCGCGTATCTGCGCGACGAGGCGAGGAAGGTGGCCGCCATCCTCGGCGAGCCGGCCGCGCTCGCGCGCGAGGACGAATTGAAATTCTGCCGCAGCTGGACGCAGCCGACCCGCAAGACCTGCGCCGAGGCGGCGCAGACGCTCCTCGAGATCCTGAGCAAGCACGTCGCCGACCCCAAGGCCAACTACGACAAGCCGCGCTATGCGGCGGCGATCGGCGAATGCGAAAAGCTGATGGATTTGAAGCCGATGCCGTCCGCCATTCGCGGAACGGACTAAAGTCACTACATTGCCGTCATGACCCGGCTGTTCCTTGAGGTGGAGCGCTCCGCTTGCGGCCGCGCCTGGCGCGACCGGCTCGACGAGCACGGGACCGCGCGCGCTCTCTCGATGACGCAACGCCATAACGTGTCGGAGCTGCTCGCGCGCGTGCTTTCCGGCCGCGACGTCCCGATCGACGACGTCGCGGCTTTTCTCGACCCGACGATCCGGCACTTGATGCCGGACCCGGACGTGCTCACCGACATGCAGGCTGCGGCGAGCCGCATCGCCGACGCGGTCGAGACGGGCGAACAGATCGCGATCTTCGGCGACTATGACGTCGACGGCGCGACCTCGGCGGCTGTGCTGGCGGCGTTTCTACGGTCCGCCGGCCGCGAGCCGCTGATCCACATCCCGGACCGGCTGTTCGAGGGCTATGGGCCGAACACGCCGGCGGTCGAGGCGCTCGCCGAGCGCGGCGCGAAGCTGCTCGTCACCGTCGACTGCGGCACCACCAGCATCGAGCCGCTTGCGCGTGCGAAAGAACTCGGCCTCGACACCGTCATCATCGACCATCACCAGGCCGACGAGACGCTGCCGCCGGCGGTCGCCGTGGTCAATCCGAACCGGCTGGACGATCTCTCCGGGCTCGGGCATCTGGCGGCGGTCGGGCTCGTCTTCCTCACCGTCGTGGCGGTCAATCGGGAATTGCGGCGGCGCGGCTTCTGGCATGTGCTGCGGCCGGAGCCGGACCTGCTCGACCTCGTCGACCTGGTCGCGCTCGGCACCGTCGCCGACGTGGTTCCGCTGAAGGGGCTCAACCGCGCTTTCGTCGCGAAGGGCCTGATCGCGATGCGCACGCGCAATCATGTCGGCCTGACCGCGCTGATGGATGCGGCGCGGCTCAACGGGCCGCCGGAAGGCTGGCATCTCGGCTTCCTGCTGGGGCCCCGCATCAATGCGGGCGGGCGCATCGGGCGCGCCGATCTCGGCGTGCGGCTCCTCCTCGAGGCCGACCCGATCGAAGCCGCCGCGATGGCGGCGGAGCTCGACCGGCTCAACCGCGAACGACAACTGATCGAGCAGCAGACCGTCGCCGAAGCCGAAGCCGAGGCGATGGCGGCGCTCGGGCTGGAAGAGAAAGGCGCGGTCGTCGTGACGGCCGGCCACGGCTGGCATCCGGGCGTGGTGGGCTTGGTCGCGGCGCGGCTGAAGGAGCACTATGGCCGCCCCGCCTTTGCCATCGCGCTGGAGCCGGGCGGCATCGGCACCGGCTCCGGCCGCTCGATTCCCGGCGTCGACCTCGGCGCCGCGGTGCGCCACGCGGTCGCGGCCGGGCTGCTGATCAAGGGCGGCGGCCACGCCATGGCGGCGGGCGTGACGCTTGCCCCGGACAAGCTCGCGCCGTTCCGCGCCTATCTTGAGGAGACGCTCGGCGACAGCGTCGCGGCTGCGCGGCGCGACGACGCGCTGCTGATCGACGGCGCGCTCTCGGCCGGTGGCGCGAACCTCGCGCTCCACTCTGACATCGCGCGCGCTGGCCCGTTTGGCGCGGGTCACGCCGAGCCGGTGTTCGCACTGCCCTCGCACACGATCGCCTACGCCGAGGAAGTTGGGCAGGCGCATGTGCGGGCACGGCTGCGCGCGGGCGACGGCGCGATGATCAACGCGATCGCGTTCCGCGCCGCCGGCAAGCCGCTCGGCAAGGCCTTGCTGGAGAACCGCGGCCGCAACGTCCACGCCGCCGGCACACTCGTGGTCGACCGCTATCAGGGGGAGGAGCGCCCGCAGTTCCGCCT
>CAYZMR010000257.1:0-5361 GCA_964479515.1 uncultured Hyphomicrobiales bacterium
CCACCACGACCTGCGTGGCGCGCAGGATGCGCTCGTCCTCGCCCTCGGCGTAGATGACGCGCTTGAGCGCGGTCTTGGCCTGCGCGAACACCGGCTTCATGATGAAGCCCGAGCGGAACACGAACCGGTTGAGCCGCTCCTCGTAGGTGGCGAAATCGCTGATCGGCCGTGCAGCGACACCGGACGCGATCGCCGCCTTGGCGACCGCCGGCGCGATGCGCAGGATCAGGCGCGGGTCGAACGGGTTCGGGATCAGCGAGCCGCGGCCGAAGGTGCGGGCCTCACCGCCGTAAGCGCGCGCCGCGACCTCGGAGGGGGCCTCGCGGGCAAGCGCCGCGATCGCATCCACCGCTGCGCGCTTCATCTCCTCGTTGATGGTGGTCGCGCCGACGTCGAGCGCGCCGCGGAAGATGTAGGGAAAGCACAGGACGTTGTTGACCTGATTCGGGTAATCCGAGCGCCCGGTGCAGATCATCGCGTCGCCGCGCACGTTGTAGGCGACTTCGGGCGAAATCTCCGGCGTCGGGTTGGCGAGCGCCATGATCAGCGGCTGCGGCCCCATGCGCGCCACCATGTCGGGCTTGAGCACGCCCGCGGCCGAGAGGCCGAGGAAGATGTCCGCGCCGTCGATCACCTCGCCGAGCGTGCGCTTGTCGCTCTTCTGCGCGTAGACCGACTTCCAGCGGTCCATCAGGACCGGCCGGCCCTCGTACACCAGCCCCTCGATGTCGCAGACCCAGATGTTCTCGCGCTTGGCGCCGAACGAGACCAGGAGATTGAGGCAGGCGAGCGCCGCGGCGCCCGCGCCAGACGCCACGATCTTCACCTCGCCGATCGCCTTGCCGGTCAGGTGCAGGGCATTCTGCACGGCCGCCGAGACGATGATCGCGGTGCCATGCTGGTCGTCATGGAACACCGGAATCTTCATGCGGCTCTTGAGCTTGTCCTCGATGTCGAAGCATTCCGGCGCCTTGAAGTCCTCCAGATTGATGCCGCCGAAAGTCGGCTCCAGCGCCGCGACCACGGAGACCACGTGGTCGACGTCATGCGCCTCGATCTCGATGTCGAACACGTCGATGCCGGCGAATTTCTTGAACAGGACCGCCTTGCCCTCCATCACCGGCTTGCCGGCGAGCGGGCCGATATTGCCGAGGCCGAGCACGGCCGTGCCGTTGGAGACGACGGCCACGAGATTGGCGCGCGCGGTGAGCTCGGCGGCCTGCCCCGGATCGGCGACGATCGCCTCGCAGGCGGCCGCAACCCCGGGCGAATAGGCGAGCGCAAGATCGCGCTGGTTGCCGAGCGGCTTGGTCGGCTGGATCTCGAGCTTTCCCGGCCGCGGCAAGCGGTGATAGACCAGCGCGCCGGTGCGCAGATCGTCCGAAATGCCCGAGGCCATCGTCCCACTCCCCTTCAACCGGACTTTCAGAATAGCATTCGGAGATGATACTTCATCGCGCCCGGATGGCCGGATGGAAATCAGGAGGAGCCTGGATGCGCAAATTCCTCGTCACCGTCGCGGCGCTGGCGGCCGTCTGCGGCGCCGGATATTCCGGCTTCCAGTCCTATGTGCAGACGAGCGTTGCCCGCGAGGTGGACGCGACGCTGGTCGGGGCGAGCGCGAGCGGCCTCGCGGCGACGCGCGGCAGCGTCAATTTCGACCCGTCGAGCCGCACGCTCGTGATCACCGACCTCGCGATCACATCCGACGCGCAACTGCCGTTCGGGATCAAGATCGGCCGCATCACGGCGACCGGCGTCGACACCTCGCAGGCCGGCCGCTTCGCAGCCGACCGCATCGAGATCGCCGACACCGAGCTGAGCGCGACATTGCCGATGCCCGGCGCGCCGAAGCTTACCTACAAGGTGCCGAACATCACCGTGATGGGCTATTCCGGCCCGTCCACGGTGCTGCGCAATCCCGACCCGACTTCGGTGCTCGACACATGGCGCTTCGCGCTCGAGCAGTTCGCCGCGCTCAACGCCACCTCGGTCACGGTACCCAGCATCAGCGTCTCGCTCGCGCCGACCGACCCTGGCGCCGCGAAGGGGGCGCTCGGGCCGGTCACCTACACCTATTCGGACATCGCCATGCGCGACGTGCATGACGGCAAGATCGCCTCCGCGACGATCGAGCGGCTCAGCTTCACCGGCCGATTCGCTGGACCGCAAGGCAGCATGCCGATCACCGGCGACCTCGCAAAGCTCGCGCTCAGCAATTTCGACGCCGGCGCGACCCTCGCCTTGCTCGATCCAGCGCAGGCCAAGGACGACACCTACCACCGCGCCTATGGCCGGGTGAGCGCCGGCACTTACACGCTGGCGGTGGGGCCCGACATCAAGATGCAGATGGACTCGATGACGATCGACGACATCGGCCTGCGGCCCAGCAAGCTGCAGATTGCCGATATCCTCGCGATGGTCAGCGCCCTGCCTCCGGCGGGAGGAGCGCCGCCCTCTCCGGAGCTCGCGCAGCAACTGATCGGCAAGGTCGCCGACATCTACGAAGGCATCGGCATCGGCCGGTTCGAGATGAAAGGCCTCGCGGTGACGGTGCCGCAGAACACCATCAAGGTCGGCGCGGTGCGGATCGCCAGGTTCACCAACGGCCGCATCGGCGAGCTCGCCGTCGACGACCTCGATATCGGCGGCGCCTCGCCCGCCAAGGTCAGCCACTTCGCCATCAAGGGCCTCGATATCTCCGGTCTCGTCCGGGTCGGAACGCAGCTTGCGGCCGGCGGCCCACCGCCCACCCCCGATAAGCTCGCCGCGCTGGCGCGTCTGATCGAGGGCGTGGAACTGAGAGGATTCGTCTCGCCCGATTTGAACGGCAAGGCGGTCAACGTCGAGGCGGCCGAAATCTCGTGGGGCGCGTTCGTCGGCCCGCTGCCGAGCAAGCTGCACGCGAGCCTTAAAATTTCGGGCCCATTGAACGACAAGGACCCGGATCCGTTCAAGATGCTGTTCGCGGCCGGCATCACCCGCGCGGCGGTCAGTCTCGACCTCGGGCTCGGCTGGGACGAAAGCGCCGGCACACTCGCGCTGACCCCCGGCGCGGTCGAGCTCAGCCGCGTGGGGGCGCTCTCGGCGAAGGCCTCGCTCAACAACGTGGCGCGGGACATGTTCAGCGCCGATCCGCTCGACCTCATGGTCTCGGCCGCCATGGTCGAGGCCGGCCCGGTCGAGATCGTGGTGCGCGACACCGGCGGCGTCGATCTCGCGATCGCCCAATTTGCGCGCCAGCAGAAGCTGACGCCGGCCGCGGCGCGCGAGGCGATCCTCGCCAACATCCACCAGGGCGCGGTCGGCATGGCGGTGCTCAATCCCGATTTCACGGCGGTCGCGGACGCGCTCGCGCGCTTCGTCGAGACGCCGAAGGGCACGCTGACGATCAGGGTCACGCCGAAGGGATCGGTGCCGCTGCAGCAGATCTTGGACGCCGCCAAGACGAACCCGATGGAGGCATCGTCGCTGTTCCGCGTCGAGGCGACGACCGGGAAGTAGCGCTCGGGCGTCATCCCGGCCAAGCGAGCGAAGCGAGCGCGAGCCGGGACCCATAGCCCCCGGCCTACCGAAGTAACGACGATCTGTGTTTATGGGTCCCGGGTCTCCCCCGGCTCAAGGCCGGGGTCGCCCGGGACGACAGTCAATCCTTCTCCGGCAGCGCCAGCCGGATATGCAGCTCGCGCAATTGCTTGGGCGTCACCTCGGACGGCGCGCCCATCAGCAGGTCCTCGGCGCGCTGGTTCATCGGGAACAGCACGACCTCGCGCAGGTTCTCCTCGCCGCAGAGCAGCATCACGATGCGGTCGATGCCGGGCGCGATGCCGCCGTGCGGCGGGGCGCCGAGCGACAGCGCGCGCAGCATGCCGCCGAACTTCGCCTCCAGCACGTCCTCGGAATAGCCGGCGATCGCGAAGGCCTTCTTCATCACGTCGGGGCGATGATTGCGGATCGCGCCGGACGACAGTTCGATGCCGTTGCAGACGATGTCGTACTGGATGGCCTTGAGGCCGAGGATCGTATCCTTGTCGGCGCCGTCGAGCGCGAGGAATGCCTCCGCTTCCATGTTCGGCATCGAGAACGGGTTGTGGGAGAAGTCGATCTTCTTCTCCTCCTCGCTCCACTCGTACATCGGAAAGTCGACGATCCAGCAGAACGCGAACTGATCCTTCGCGATCAGGTTCAGGTCCTCGCCGACCTTGGTGCGCGCGGGGCCGGCGAACTTCACAAATACGCTCGGATCGCCCGCGACGAAGAACACCGCGTCGCCGGCTTGCAGCCCAAGCTGCGTGCGCAGCTTTTCGGTGCGCTCCGGCCCGACATTGTTCGCCACCGGGCCGCGGCCGAGCGTCGCCCCGTTTTCCTCGACGAAGAAGATATAGCCGAGCCCCGGCTGGCCCTCGCCTTGCGCCCAAGAATTCATGCGGTCGCAGAAGGCACGCGAGCCGCCGCCCGGCGCCGGGATCGCCCACACCTGGTTCTTGGCATTCGCCTCGAGAATGCGGGCGAACACCTTGAAGTCGGAGCCGCGGAAGATCTCCGAGACATCCTGCATCTCGATCGGGTTGCGCAGGTCCGGCTTGTCGCTGCCGTATTTCGCGAGCGCCTCGCGGTATGGGATCAGTGGAAACTTCGGCGTCACCGGCTTGCCGCCGGCGAATTCCTCGAACACGCCGCGCATCACCGGCTCGACCGCCGCGAACACGTCGTCCTGCGTGACGAAGCTCATCTCCACGTCGAGCTGGTAGAACTCGCCCGGGCTGCGATCCGCGCGCGCGTCCTCGTCGCGAAAGCAGGGCGCGATCTGGAAGTAACGGTCGAAGCCCGCGATCATGGTGAGTTGCTTGAACTGCTGCGGCGCCTGCGGCAGCGCGTAGAACTTGCCCGGATGCAGCCGCGACGGCACGAGAAAATCGCGCGCGCCTTCCGGCGACGACGCGGTCAGGATCGGCGTCTGGAACTCGAAGAAGCCGCCCTCGCGCATGCGGCGGCGGATCGAGTCGATGATCTGCCCGCGCTTGATGATATTGGCATGCAGCCGCTCGCGGCGCAGGTCGAGGAAGCGATATTTGAGCCGAATCTCCTCCGGGTACTCCTGGTCGCCGAACACCGGCATTGGGAGCTCGGCGGCCGCGCTCAGCACCTCGATGCCCGAAATGTAGACCTCGACCGCACCGGTCGGCAGCTCCGGGTTCTCGGTGCCGGCCGGGCGGCGGCGCACCTTGCCGTCGATCCGCACCACCCATTCGGCGCGCAAAGTCTCGGCCACCTTGAATGCCGGCGAATCCGGATCGGCGACGACTTGCGTCAGGCCGTAATGGTCGCGCAGGTCGATGAACAGCACGCCGCCATGATCGC
>CAYZMR010000258.1:2500-5345 GCA_964479515.1 uncultured Hyphomicrobiales bacterium
CCGCCGATCGGCGGGCGCCACGCCGGCTTGATCCCCAGGCGCCCGAGCAGCGCCTCGCACAAGCCGACGCCGCGCATCAGCGCGACCCCGACGCCGGCCGCCGCCAGGCCGACCGCGGCGGCGATCGCGATATCGTACCCGGTCACCTGCATGACGAAGGGCATCTCGAAGCCGAGCCGCGCCGGATCGAACAGGTTCGCCACCAGGTATCCAAACAGCGCCGCGGCGCCGACCGGCGCGAGGCTTGCGACCGAATAGCTCGCGATCACGAGCTCGAAGGCGTAGAACGCGCCCGCCAGCGGCGCGCCGAATGCGCCGGCGATCGCGCCGGCCGCGCCGCAGCCGACCAGCACGCGCAGATCGCGCCGGCGCAGCCGGAACGCGCGCCCGATCCAGGACGCGAGCCCGCTCGCGAGCTGCGTGTAGCCGGCCTCCAAGCCGACGGAGGCGCCGACGCCGCTCGACCACACCGTCTGCGCCGCCACGATCAGGCTGCCGCGCAGCGACATGCGGCCGCCATGCAGCGCGTTCGCCTCGATCGGATCGACCTCGCGCACTGGGCGGAAGCGCGCGAGCGCTAGCAGGCCGAGGCCGAATACGAGGCCGCCCGCGAGCGGGACCAGGACCGCGTAATAGGGGCTGAGCGAGGGCAGCGCCGAGAGCCGCTGTCCCGGCGGCACCGCAAACAGCAGCTTATGCATCAATTCCACGGCGGCGCTCATGGCCGCGACGACGAGTCCCGCGAACGCGCCGATGATCCCGCCGAGCAGCACGATGCTCGACTCGCGCGCGCGCACGAGCGCGCGCAACGAAGTCGGGACCTCGAAGCCCGGGATGCGCCAGATCGAGGGGGCAGCGTCCGACGGAATGGCCATCAACAGCACTCACGGCTCATGCCGCCCTACTTGACGAATGATGGTGCGCGACGGAAGAAAAAAGCGCCGGACGCGGGCCGATTTCGTTCAATTTTTGTCCGACCGCACCCGCGCGCCGGGACGCACAGACGACATGCCGCGTCCGGAAGTCCGTGTAGGGATACCTCTTTCTCGCTGTCAATTTCCATGATTGTACAATGTGTTGGCGGCTGATCGAGCCCCGCGCCTGGTCGCCGGCGCCGCGCCGCCCAAGCCTCGCTTATCGCCCAAATCCGACGTTCCGCGATTTTCTCAGCAATTGAGCTAGCTCAATGTCGCCTGCCCGTGCGCGGGCGATTTTGGCGCTCTGGGGAGCACGAAGCTCTTCAACTCTTTCGGAGGGCAATGTCATGACTGATTCCAGCACCGAGCGGAGCCTCGTTCTGATCTTCCGGCTCTTGATGGCGTGGACCTTTCTCTACGCCGCATCGCACCAGGTTTTCGTCGCCAACTTCAGCGTGGTGGGCTTCCTGAACAGCACGAAGACTTTCCACGACGTCTTCATGGTGTTCACCAACCCGACGATCGCACCAATCGTCAGCTTTCTGGTGGCCTACGGTCACCTGCTGATCGGCCTGTCCTTGCTTGTCGGCTTCATGGTCCGCGTCAGCGGCGTGTTCGGCATCGCGCTGCTGCTCATGTACTGGACCGCGCACATGGACTTCCCCTACATCGAGGACAAGAACAACTTTCTGATCGACTATCACATCGTCTATTCGGTCGTGCTGATCTATCTGATCGTGAAGCATGCCGGACACGTGTGGGGACTCGACGGTCTGGTGGAGAAGATGGCGATCGTGCGCGATCATCCCAGCCTCCGCCCGCTGGTGGCGTAACGCCGCGCTGGCTTTTTCGAGGCTCGTTCCACCGCCGCGGGCAACCGCGGCGGTGCTTGCTTTTGGCGGACGCCGAAACATGCTGATCGCGCTGGCGATTTCGCGATGCTATCGTGCGGGAAAGCGGAACGAGGACTCGCTGACCGTCCGCCTGATGTCAGCGATCAATTGAGGGAGCGCCGTTCGTGAATACTAATCGCGTCTATCGCGTCGCCGTCATTCCGGGCGACGGCATCGGCAAGGAGGTCGTGCCCGAGGGCGTGCGCGCGCTTGAAGCCGTGTCGAAGAAGTTCGGCTTCGAGGTGCGTCAGGACTGGTTCGATTTCGCCTCCTACGACTATTACGCAAAGCATCAGCGCATGATGCCGGAGGACTGGAAGGAGAAGATCGGCCAGCATGACGCGATCTTCTTCGGCGCGGTCGGCTGGCCGGCCAAGATGCCGGACCACATTTCCCTTTGGGGTTCGCTCATTCTGTTCCGCCGCGAGTTCGACCAGTACGTCAACCTGCGCCCCGTCCGCTTGATGCCGGGCGTGCCGTCGCCGCTCGCGGGCCGCAAGCCGGGCGACATCGACTTCTGGGTCGTGCGCGAGAACACGGAAGGCGAATATTCGGCGATCGGCGGGCGCGCGTTTCCCGGCACCGATCGCGAGATCGTCATGCAGGAAACCATCCTCACGCGCATCGGCGTCGACCGGGTGCTGAAGTTCGCCTTTGAGCTCGCCCAGAAGACGCCGAAGAAGCATCTCACCTCGGCGACAAAGTCGAACGGCATCGCCATCACGATGCCCTATTGGGACGAGCGCGTGGAGGCGATGGCGAAGAACTTCCCCGACATCACGTGGAACAAGTTCCACATCGACATTCTCTCGGCGCTGTTCGTGCTCAAGCCCGACACGTTCAACGTGGTCGTCGCATCCAATCTGTTCGGCGACATCCTCTCCGACCTCGGTCCGGCCTGCACCGGCACGATCGGCATCGCGCCGTCGGGCAATATCAATCCGGAGCGCAAGTTCCCGTCGGTGTTCGAGCCGGTGCACGGCTCGGCGCCGGACATCGCGGGCCAAGGGATCGCTAACCCGATCGGGCAGATCT
>CAYZMR010000259.1:0-5340 GCA_964479515.1 uncultured Hyphomicrobiales bacterium
CCGATCGAATTGAGGATGCCGGAGAACAGCGTCACCAGCGTCATCAGCAGCAGATACGGGAAGGTGATGCGGGTGAGCTCGACCGCGAGACCGAAGCGGCCCCAGTCATGCTCGAACCCCGGTGCGAGCAGCCTGATCACCTCCGGAGTAAACAACAGCGCAAGCGCGAGCAGCACGACCTGGCTCGCGAACAGGAGCGTGAAGATCTGATCGCCGAACAGCTTTGCGGCGTCCGCCCCGCCGGCTATCCGGATGCGCGAATAGGCGGGCACGAAGGCGGCCGCGAACGCACCCTCGGCGAAGATCGCGCGGAAATGGTTCGGCAGCCGAAACGCCACCAGGAACGCATCCGCGACCGGACCGGCGCCAAGCACCGCCGCCATGACGATGTCGCGCGCAAAGCCGGTGACGCGCGAGAGCAGCGTCAGGCCGCCGACGGCGAGGATGCGGTTGATCATTCACAGGCCCGTGCGGAATCGCCCGCAGCGGCGCCCTTATAGCATCGCTTGGCGCACCGCCGCGACGATGCGGTCCTGGGTCGCCTCGTCGAGATAGGCATGCATCGGCAGGCTCAGGACCTCGTCGGCGAGCCGCTCGGTGACCGGAAGACCCCCGTCGGAGACGGGATAATATTGGTACGCCGTCTGCCGGTGCGTCGGCTTGGGATAATACATCGCGGTCGGAATGCCTTGCCCGCGCAGCGCCGCGGCGAGCGCATCGCGCCGGGAGCCAGACAGCCGGATCGTGTATTGCGCCCAGACGGAGCCGTAGCCGGCGGGTACCTGCGGCACCATGACGGTGGCGGACAGCAGCGCGTTGTAGCGCTGCGCGACGCGCTCGCGCGCCGAAATCTCGTCGGGGAAGATCTTCAGCTTCTCGATCAGCACCGCGGCCTGGATCGTGTCGAGCCGGCCATTGATGCCGACGCGCACGTTGTCGTAGCGGTCGACGCCCTGCCCGTGATTGCGCAGGCTCTTGACGAGATCGGCCAGCTTGTCGTCGTCGGTGAACACCGCGCCGCCGTCGCCATAGCAGCCGAGCGGCTTTGCGGGAAAGAAGCTCGTCGCGCTGACGTCGCCCAACATGCCGACCTTGCGGTTCTGGTAGCGCGCGCCGAACGACTGCGCGGCGTCGTCGATGACGAACAGGCTGTGCTTCGCGGCGACCCGCCCGATCGCATCGTAGTCCGCCGGCAGGCCGAACAGGTCGACCGCCATCACGGCCTTCGGCGCAAGATCAAGGCGCTGGGCGGTCGCGACCGCGCGCTCAAGACTCGCGACATCGATGTTGAACGTCGCCTCGTCGACATCGACGAACACCGGCGTCGCGCCGACGAGCGCGATCGATTCGGCGGTCGCCGAGAACGTGAATGAAGGGCAGAACACCGCATCGCCCGCGCCGATGCCCTTGGCCATCAGCACGAGCACCAGCGCATCGGTCCCGCTCGCGACGCTGATCGCGTGGCGCGCGCCGCAGAACGCGGCGAGGTCCTTCTCCAGCGCGAACACCTCCGGGCCCATGATGAACTGGCAATGGTCGGTGACGCGCTTGATCGCCTCGTCGATACGCGTACCGAGGCGGCGGCGCTGCGCCCCGACATCGATGAACGGGATGGGCGCGGGATCGAGGCGAGCGTGCTGGTTCATGGACATTCCGACGATTGCACGGCGGTTCAGCCCGCGACGCGACGCGGCTTGCGTTGCACCGGCGCGGCGGCGGCACTGCCTTCAAGGCAGCGCATCGCGATTTCGAGGCTCGCGACGCCCTCCTCGCCGGTCACCGCCGGCGACTGCCCGACGCCGACCGCCCTGACGAAGTCGAGCAGCTCCGCGCGCAGCGGCTCGGCATGGCCGACCGACAGATGGCGCATCGAATAGCTGCCATCGGCCTGGAAGCCGAAGCACTCGCTGACTTGGCGGGTCAGCAGGTCGGCGATGAGATACTTCTTGCGCGTCGCGATGTGCACCGTGCGCGCCTTGAACGGGGTGAGCCAGTTCGTATTGATGTGTGCCAGCACGCCCGATGCGGTGCGGAACTGCAACAGCGCGATATCCTCGCGCTCGGCGACCGCGCTCTTGAGCAGCGGCTGCACCTCGACGATCTCGCTGTCCGTGAACCAGCGGATCAGGTCGATGTCGTGCACCGCGAGGTCGATCACGACGCCGACATTCGACATGCGCGGCGGAAAGGGGCCGACGCGCGTGATCGCGATCGAGAGGATGTCCTCGCCACGGATCGCTTCCTTGATGGCCTGGACGGCAGGATTGAAGCGCTCGACATGGCCGACCATCAACGTCACGCCGGCGCGCTTGGCGGCGGCGGTGAGCGCGCGGCCTTCCTCGACGTTCGACGCGATCGGCTTCTCGACCAGCACATGCACGCCGCGTCTGATGCAGGCGAGCGCGAGTTCGTGGTGCAGGTGGGTTGGAGCCGCGATGACGGCGGCGTCGATGCCAAGCTCGAGCAGCGCGTCGGTGTCGTCGCAGGAGGAGCAGCGCAGGACCTGCGCCAGCAGCGCACGATGGCTCGCGCCCGGATCGGCGACGCCGACCAGCTCCACGCCCGGCAGATCGGCAAGCACCCGGGCATGATTGCTGCCCATGATGCCGACGCCGACGACGCCGACACGCACCCGCTGATCCGCGTTGTCCTTCGCGGCACTGCCCATGCGACGCTCAAGTCCCCAGGGGAATTGCCGAAAACGGGAACTGCCCCGCAACGCCCCAAACCGTTGCGTCCTCCCTAGCACGCCATTATGCGCCTGGCGACCACCCTGCAGCAGGGCCCCAACACGTTTTGAATCAAGAGATTACAGGCAGCCGTAGACCCTTTCGCCCGATCTTCCGGTAGGTCAATGCGGGGGACCGTCCTCCCGGTTCGGGGGTCCCTTGGCCACCCCGAACGAGGCATAGAGCGCGGCAACCGTGCGCCGCACCGCCTCCCCGGTAAAGCGTTCCATAAAGCGCGCATGCGCCGCCCGGCCGAGGCGTTGGCGCAGCTCGGCATCGCCGGCAAGGCGAACCAGCGCGCGCGCCGCGGCCTCGGCGTCACGCGCCGGAACCAGGAACCCCTCGACGCCGTCGCGCACCACGTCGCGGCAGCCGGGCACATCGGTGGTCACGATCGGCCGGCCGGCGGCTGCGGCCTCGATCACACTGCGCGGCACGCCCTCCCGGTAATAGGTGAGCAGCATCGCGACATGGTGCTCGCGCCAGACCGCGGCCACGTCGCCGGTGCGCCCGCGCCAGCGGATACCGGGGTCGGCGGAGAGCGCGACGAGCTCCGCCTCCGTGCAGGAGCGCCGGTTCGATGGATCGGGCGCGCCGTAAAGATCGAGCTCGATGGCCACCCCGAGCGCGCGGGCGCGCTTGACCGCCTCGACCGCTTCGGCGATGCCCTTCGGCCAGATCATGCGCGCGACGACGGCCACTTTCAGGGGCGGGTCGGGCGGTTCGGCGGATTGCGGAAATTCACCGGGGTCGACGCCGGCGCCCGGCACGATCGTCACCGGCGCGTCGGCGTCGAGGCCGAACTCGCGCGGGTCATCCGTGTTCTCGAACAGATAGCGCGTTCCCGGCCGCCGCAGCCATCGCCCGACGACAATGCGGGCGAACATGCGTGCAAGACGCTCCTTGACGCCGTCATTGGTCCAGAGATGCCCGAGCCCCGTCGGCGCGAGCACGAGCCGCGAAACCCCGCCGAAGCGCGCCGCAAGACCGCCGAGCACGACCATTCGCAGCGCGATACAGTGCACGATGTCCGGCCGCTCCTCGCGCACGAGGCGCACCATACGGGTGAACGCCAGCAAGGCCTCGAATGGGCCGAAACTGCGCCGCTCGTTCTCCAGCGCGATCACGCGGCACCCCTCCGCCACGATGCGTTCGGCGTGGTCGCGCACGCGCGTCGCGACCACGACCTCGAAGCCCGCCGCGCGCGCGACACGGGCCATCGGCAGGAAGTGGGAGACGAAAAACCAGTCCTCGGTGATGAGAAAAAGAAGCTTGGGCATCTGCGCTCGGCGGATCGACGAAGCGGCCCGCTTTAGCTTAAAAATCCCACGGTGGCGACTGGAGGACCGATGGGGGAGTTCACGGAGTCCGCCTCCTTATGGGCCGTATTCGGGGCGGTGCTGGTCATCGCCTGGGCGGGGAGCGCCGGACTGATCCTGGCGCTGAGGCCGTTGCTCACGCGCTACGCGCTGGCGCGCCCCAACGCGCGCTCCTCGCATACCGTGCCGACGCCGCAGGGCGGCGGCATCGCGGTCGTCGCCGCCACACTGGCCGCGACCTGGGTCGGCGTCCTCCTCGCGACCTATCTGATGCCGGTCGGCCTCTTGCGGCTCACCGCGCTGAGCATCGCGACGGTGCTGCTTGCCGCGATCGGCGCGCTCGACGACATCCGTCCGCTCGCGCCCTTGCCGCGGCTCACGATGCACATCGTCGCGGTCGGCATCGTGGTCGCGATGCTGCCGGCGGATTTCAACGTGGTGCCGCAGTTGCCCGTCGTGGTCGAGCGCGCGCTCATGCTCCTCGGCGGGGTCTACTTCATCAACATCGTGAACTTCATGGACGGCCTCGACCTGATGACGGTCGCCGAGGTCGTGCCGATCGCCTGCGGCTTCATCCTGCTCGGCTTCAATGGCGTCGACTGGCTGCCCGCCGTGCTGGTCGCGATCGCGCTGCTCGGCGCGATGCTCGGCTTTGCGCCGTTCAACCGACCGGTCGCGAGACTCTTCCTCGGCGACGTCGGCAGCCTGCCGATCGGCCTCCTGTTCGGCTGGCTGATGCTGATGCTGGCCGGCCAGGGCTATATCGCCGCCGCCTTCCTACTGCCGCTCTATTATCTTGCCGACGCGACGATCACGCTTGCGCGCCGCATCCTGCGCGGCGAGCGGTTCTGGGAGGCGCATCGCTCCCACTTCTATCAGCTCGCGACGGCGCGCGGCTTCACGGTGCAGGACGTCATCGTGCGTGTCTTCCTCGTCAACTGCGCCCTGGTCGCGCTCGCGGTCATCAGCGTGGTCGAGCCGGACCCGCTCGTGGACGTGCCGCTGGTGATGCTGGGCGCGGCCTTCGTCGGCTGGCTGCTCGTTACGCTTGCGCGCGGCAAGCGGTGATCGATCAATCCCAATTTCGCTCGTCCCTGCGAAAGCGGGGACCCAGGGCCAGATGGCAGATAAGAACTGGATTCCCGCTTGCGCGGGAATGAGCGGAGAACGTCACGCCGCCTCGCCGCGGAAATCCGGCACCGCGTCGCGCAGCACGCTGTAGATCACGGAGCGATCATCGCGCGCGAGCCCCTGCTCCAGCGTCGCGAGCCAGCCGCGCATCGCCTCGACCG
>CAYZMR010000260.1:0-5321 GCA_964479515.1 uncultured Hyphomicrobiales bacterium
CGTCGATCAATCACGTCGTCTGCCACGGCATCCCGAACGAGAAGCCGCTGAAGGAGGGCGACATCGTCAACATCGACGTGACGCTGATCCTCGACGGCTGGCACGGGGATTCGAGCCGCATGTACGCGATCGGCGAGGTCCCGCGCAAAGCCGAGCGGCTGATCGAGGTGACTTACGAGGCGATGATGCGCGGCATCGCGGCGGTGAAGCCGGGCGCGACCACCGGCGACATCGGCGCCGCGATCCAGAGCTTCGTCGAGCCGCAGCACATGAGCGTGGTGCGCGATTTCTGCGGACACGGGCTCGGCCGTCTGTTCCACGACGAGCCGAACATCGTGCACGTCGGGCGGCCGGGCGAAGGCATCATGCTCAAGCCGGGTATGCTGTTCACGATCGAGCCGATGATCAATCTCGGGCGCGCGCATGTGAAGGTGCTGTCCGACGGCTGGACCGCGGTCACGCGCGACCGTTCGCTGTCGGCGCAGTTCGAGCATGCGGTCGGCGTCACCCGGGACGGCGTCGAGGTGTTCACGATCTCGCCCAAGGGACGCCACAAGCCGCCATATGATTGAGCGGGACGGCCCGCGACACCTGATTGCATTTAGAGCGGTATTCCCGTCATCCTGTGCGTAGCCGCGGGCCGGTCTGGCCGTCCGGGCGCGGCGCCCGATGACAGGTCCATTGGCGTCACCTCGATGAGCCGCCGCACCCCACCCAAGCCCGAGATTTCCGAGGCACCGCCGCACTATCACGGCCATCGCGAGCGGCTGCGCGCGCGCTTCCGCGAGGTCGGGCCGGACGCACTTGCGGATTACGAGATGCTCGAACTGCTCTTGTTCCGCGCCATGCCGCGGCGCGACGTGAAGCCGCTCGCCAAGGCGCTGCTCGCCAAGTTCGGCTCGTTTGCCGAGACGATCTCGGCGCCGCCCGCGCGGCTTGCCGAGGTGCCGGGCGTCGGCGAGGCCGCCATCACGGAGTTCAAGGTCGTGCAGGCGGCGGCGCGCCGATTCGTCAAGGGCCAGGTGACGAAGCGGCCGGTGCTCTCCTCCTGGTCGTCGGTGCTGGAATATTGCCGCACCGCGCAGGCCTTCGCCGAGAAGGAGCATTTCCGCATCCTGTTCCTCGACAAGCGCAACCAGCTCATCGCCGACGAGGTGCAGCAGAGCGGCACCGTCGACCACACGCCAGTCTACCCGCGCGAAGTGGTCAAGCGCGCGCTCGAGCTCTCGGCGACCGCCGTCATCCTGGTGCACAACCACCCGTCGGGCGACCCGACGCCGTCGCGCGCCGACATCGACATGACCAAGGCGATCATTGAGGTGGCGAAGCCCCTGGGCATCAACGTTTACGACCACATCATCGTCGGCAAGGAAGGGCACGCGAGCCTGAAGGGGCTGCGGTTGATTTAAGCAGGCCGCACCCGCGCCGTCTCTGGCGCAGCCGCCTCCCGGCGGTTGCGTCGAGCGCCGATTGCGCACCGTTGGACGGAATGGTCTGTTGCGGCAGGCTGAAGGCAACGCAAGGGGTGCTCGCATGCTGAGGTTGCTGTTCGTCGTTCCATTTGTGCTCACGTGCCTTACGGCAACGGCCGGGCCGCGCGAGGACGCGTTTCAGGTCGTCGAACAGTTCAAGAAGGCGTTCGAGAGCGCCGACGTGACGGGGGTCGTGAGCCTGTTCGCGCCGGATGCCGTTTTGCTCGGCACCGTCAGCCCAAAGCTCACGACCACGACCGAAGGGATCAACGAGTATTTTCAGGGCATCAAGCAGCTTACCCCGCGCACCGTCGTGTTCGGCGAGCATGTCGCCAAGGTGCTGTCCGACGACGCCGTGCTGTTTGCCGGCCTCGATACGTTCACCGTCACACGCGACAGCAACATCATCGAGACGCCGGCCCGGTTTACCATGCTGATCACGAAGACCGGCCAGGGCTGGCGCATCAGCCACTTCCATTCTTCGGTCCGGCCGAAGGCGCCGTAACGCGAGCCTGAGGGTCGATCCGATCCGGGTCGCGGCGCGCCGTTGCGGCGCGTACCATTCGTGGTAGCTTTTTCGCGGAGCCGCGCGCAGGCATGCTCGCCGGCGGAACGCTATCCGGACCCGATGCTCATGCCTGACGGCGATGCACACACGAACGCGGGCGCACCACGCAGCGCGTTCGACCTGATTGGCGCCTCGCTTCCGACCATACTGACTAGCATTCTCGCCGCCATTGGCACCATCGGCGTGGCCTTCCTGACCGGCGTCTTCGACGTGCGCAAAACCGACGCGGTCAATCAAGGCTCCATCACGCTTGAGAAGCTCAAGTTCAGCAACGACCTGATCAAGAACGCGCTCGCTTCCAACAATCCCGGCAACAGCCTCCTGTTCTACGCGGACATCGGTCTGCTCGACGGGCTGACGATCGCGAAGGTCAGGGAATATGCGCGCGCCGAAAATGAACGGCTGACGAAAGGCACGGGTGGTCCATCGGTGCTGCCGAGCTTCGACAAGTCGACTCGGCCGACTTTCTGGCTCGACCGCGACTTCATGAGCGCGTTTGCGCCGCACGCCAAGCCGGAGGTCGTCGACGCGCTCGTCAGCACCGGCAACTACCTGCTGCTCGGCTTCGGCATCGATGCCTCGGCGCAGCGCTTGTCGCTGTTCCTCGGACAGATCGCGCACGAAACCGCGGGTTTCACTATCCTGGAGGAGGCGGGAAGCTATTCGAAGGAAGACCTGCTGCGGCGCTTTCCGAAATTGTTCGACGAGACGACTGTCGCGACCTACGTGAACCAGCCCGAGAAGATATTGGACCTCATCTACGCGAACCGGATGGGCAACGGTCCTGAGTCGAGCGGAGACGGCTGGAAGTACCGCGGGCGCGGTTTCGTGCAGTTGACGGGGCGCGCCAACTACGAGCGCTTCACGAAGGAAACGGGCGTCGACATCGCGACCCGACCGGATTCGCTGAGCGACCCGCATGTCGGCCTGCTGGTCGCTGCAGCCTTCTGGTACTACACGAAGCTGAACGACCTCGCAGACGCCAACGACATTAGCGGCATAACTCGCAAGATCACCGGCGGACTGGAAGGCATTGAGGACCGGCGCAAATATTCCGAGGCCGCGCAGAACCTCCTGGCGGGAAAATTGAAGACGCCTTGAGACTGCGAGCAGCGCCTAAGGCCGCACCATCACCAGCGGCGGGCGCATCGCCGGGATCCGGTTCCAGGTGTTCGGCTCGTTCTCCTCGAAGCGCCAGGTGTCGCCCTTGGCGTTGAGCATCACGAACTGGCCGCGGTCGAGCTTCCAGGAAACCGGCGCGAAGCGCGTGATCAGGCCATCGCATCCGGCTTTCAGCGTGAGCACGAACGAGTCGGCGTCGTAGGCGGTGTTGCCGAGGGTCAGGGCGCAGATCGGCTTGGCGGTGGCGCGCGTGAAGGCCCAGTCCCCGAACAGATCGTCGGGGATGCGGTCCTTGCCGCTCGCGGCCAGCGTCTGCAGGAAATAGTGCGTGTAGCTCGGCGTCGTCTCGTACATGCCGCTCTCGACCTCGGTCAGTTCGAGCAGCACCTGGTTCTTGGCGTCGACGAGCTTGAGAGCGTCGTCGCTGCCCATGGTCCAGGCCGCGATCGCGCGCAGGTCGGGAAACGCATCGCCGCAATTGGCGGCGAGCGCGACCGAGCGGCCGGGCGCCGCGGGATCGAGCTTGAAGGTCATCTGACAGCGCTTGTCGCGGTCGGGGTTGGAGAACTCCCATACGCCGACCAGCGCCTTGGCGGCCTCGCTCGGCGCGGGGAGGGGCGCCTGGGCGAGGATTAGCGCGCCAGAAAAGAAAAGAAAGACGGCAGCGAGAAACGGTCGGATTGGCATGGCGACGAACCTACCACGTGTCCCGGGCGCTGCATCGCGTGCGGGACACACAATCACTTCTTCGCCGGCGTCTCCGGCACCGGCGTGATCGGTCCCTTGCCGGAAAACCACGAGATGATGTTGTTGGCGACGAGCTCGTCCATGGCGCGCCGCGTCGCGTGCGAGGCCGAGCCGACGTGGGGCAGCAGCACCACGTTGTCGAGTTCGATCAGCTCCTCCGGCACCTTGGGCTCGGTCGCGAACACATCGAGGCCGGCGGAGAGGATGGTCTTGTCCTTCAGCGCCTTGATCAGCGCCGCCTCGTCGACCACCGAGCCGCGCGCGACATTGATCAGGATGCCGTCCGGTCCCAGCGCCTTGAGCACCTCGGCATTGACCAGGTTGCGGGTGCCGGCGCCGCCCGGCGTGATGACGATGATGACGTCGACGTCGCGCGCCATGTCGACGACGTTCGGATAGTGGCGGTACGACACGTCCGCGACCGGCCGGCGCGTGTGATAGACCACCGGCACCTTCATGGCGTCGAGGCGGCGCGCGATCGCCTTGCCGATGCGCCCCATGCCGATGATGCCGACGGTACGGTCGCGCAGCGAGGGCGTGAGCGGGTAGTCGCCATGCGCCGCCCATTTGCCGGCGCGCAGATACTTCTCGGCCTGCGGCAGGTGCCGGACCGTGCACAGCAACAGCCCGAGCGCCGTGTCGGCGACCTCCTCGTTGAGCACGTCCGGCGTGTTGGTGACCGTGATGCCGTGCTCGCCCGCCCATTTGGCGTCGATATGGTCGTAACCGACGCCGAAGCTCGCGACGATTTCGAGCTTCGGGAAACGCGTCATCAGCGCGCTGTTGACCGGCCCGTGGCCCGCGACCGCCGCGATGGCGCGCACGCGCGGCGCGATCGACGTGATGAAGGCCTCGTGGTCGGGAGCGGTCCAGACCTTGTGCAGCTCCAGGCCGGGCGCCTTCGACAGTTGCTCCTCGATGATCGGCTTCGGTGCGAACATCACCACGTCGGCTTTCTCACCGGGCATCGTTTTCGTCTCCTCGATCATCGGGACTGCGCCCGCCAAGCGGCAGGCGCGGCGGGCGGGAGGCTTGAGAGTCCTGTTCCCCCGCCGGCCCGTCAAGGGCGAAAATGGCGCGCGCCGCGGCATCGCCAGAGGCCGCTGTTGGGGCGTTCCGGCTTGATCTGGCCCACTCGCCTGGGGGATGATCTTTCAGGGTTGCGCCCGGGCAGGCAGCATTGACACCGGCGCGCCCACGGTCGATGACTGGCGCGGCCAATAACACTAACATTCTAGGGCCGGGGAAACTGGGAGGAGCAGTATGGCGTCGGTTGGAATCCGCGACGTCAAGAAGGCCTTCGGTTCGACGCACGTCATCCACGGCGTCAGCATCACGATCAATGACGGGGAGTTCGTCGTGCTGGTCGGCCCGTCCGGGTGCGGCAAGTCGACCCTGCTGCGCATGATCGC
>CAYZMR010000261.1:0-4121 GCA_964479515.1 uncultured Hyphomicrobiales bacterium
GCCATGGAGGCGAGCCGCTCCACGGCCTCCGGGAAGGTGACGCCCTCGGTCATCATGACGAAGTCGAAAATGCTGCCGTTCTTGCCCGAGGAGAAATCGAACCACGCCGCCTTCTGGTCATTGACGAAGAACGACGGCGTCTTCTCCTTGTTGAACGGCGACAAGCCCTTCCACTCGCGCCCGGCCCGCTTGAGCTTCACGCGCCGGCCGACGACCTCCGAAACCGGGAGGCGCGCGCGCAGGTCGTCGAGGAACGAGGCCGGAAAGCGCATGGTGATTCGGGGGCTTGTGGGCCAATCCTATCCCATATCGCGGCGCGAGGATGGGCGTTCGCCAGACCCACGTTTGTCCCAGTTATTCACAGGAGTGCCCAGTCCCCGTCGCCCAGGTTCCTTGCACTTCGACCTAAGATACATTAGTATATACACTGGTTCGGCTTGCGGCGGACCCCTAACGCCTCGTACGAGACGGGCATTACCTGGGGGCGGCAACTTCATAGCCGCAGTCGAACCATGGAAGAGATGTTCGCGCGCATTCGTGCGTTTGAATGGGATGAAGACAAGCGTCTTCGAACGCTGAAAAATCGCGGCCTCGATTTCGTCGATGCAGCGAAGATTTTTTTTGATCGGATCTACACATATCGCTCAGACCGCGATGATGAATGGCGATCTGTAGCTGTGGGTCCGATGGAAGACGGAACACTTGTCGCGGTTGTTTACACAATTCGCGAAGAGAATCTTCGAATTATAACAGCAAGGCGAGCTTGGCCTAATGAGCAACGTGCGTACCTACACGCTCTCTCAGTTGCGCCGAATGAAGGGGCAGACTGATTGGGATCGCCTACGCAATATGACAGATGAAGAGATCGAGAAATCGATCGCTGAGGACCCTGACTGGGCAGAATTCAAAGATATCGATTGGTCGAAAGCGAAGTTTTTGGTTCCAATTAGCAAAAAAGCGATCTCGATCCGTGTCGACGAGGACGTGCTCGATTATTTCAAGCAGCAAGGCGCCGGTTACCAGCGGCGCATGAACGCCGTGCTGCGCTCCTACATGGACCAGACGAGCGGTGGCAAGAAACGCAAGAAACGGGCGTAAGGTCGGGCCTCTCACCCCCCGCTCAGCATCTTCTTCACCGCGGCACTTGCCTTTCCGAAGTCGAGCTTGCCGGCGTAGCGCTCCTTCAGCGCCGCCATGACCTTGCCCATGTCCTTCATGGTCTGCGCGTTGATCTCGTGCACGATGCCGGCGATCACGCTGCCGGCTTCCACGTCGGAGAGCTGCTGCGGCAGATAGGCCTGGATGATCTCGATCTCCTGTCGCTCCGCCGCGGCGAGCTCGGGACGCCCGCCCTTCTCGTACAGCACGATCGAATCCTCGCGCTGCTTGATCAGTTTCTGCAGCAGCGAGAGCAGTTCGTCGTCGGACAGCGGGCCTTTGCCGTTGCCGCGCGCCTCGATGTCGGCGTTCTTCAGCGCCGAGTTGACGAGCCGCAGCGTCGACACGCGGCGCTCGTCGCGCGCCTTCATGGCCTCCTTCAACGCAGTGTTGATATCGTCGCGCAGCACGGCAAAATCCCCTAAACGATTGATCTTGTGAAACTTCACGAAGCGGCCGCATTCCCTTTGACCGCGCGTCGGCTCGCGGCTATTTAGGCCGCTCATGACCATCAAACAAGACTCCCCCGGCTGGACCGAGCCCACGGTCACCGCCCTGCTCGTGCTCGCCGACGGCACGGTGCTCCAAGGCTTCGGCCTGGGCGCGCCCGGCCACGCGGTCGGCGAGGTGTGCTTCAACACCGCGATGACGGGTTATGAGGAGATCCTCACCGACCCCTCCTATGCGGGCCAGATCATCACCTTCACGTTCCCGCACATCGGCAATGTCGGCACCAACGAGGAAGACATCGAGACCGTCAACATGGCGGCGACGCCGGGGGCGCGCGGCGTGATCCTGCGCACCGCCATCACGGCGCCCTCGAACTACCGCGCCGGCCTGCATCTCGACGAATGGCTCAAGCGCCGCGGCATCATCGGCCTGTCCGGCATCGACACGCGCGCGCTCACGAGCCTCATCCGCACCAAAGGCATGCCCAACGCCGTGATCGCGCACGCCCCCGACGGCAAGTTCGATCTCGACGCCTTGAAACAAGAGGCGCGCGAATGGCCCGGCCTCGAAGGCATGGACCTCGTGCCGATGGTGACCAGCGCCCAGCGCTTCACCTGGGACGAGACCGAGTGGCAGTGGGGCGCGGGCTACGGCCGCCAGGCCAATGGCGAATTCCACGTTGTCGCGATCGACTACGGCATCAAGCGCAACATCCTGCGCCTGCTCGCGGGCACAGCCGGCAAGGTGACGGTGGTACCGGCGACGACGTCTGCCGACGACATCCTGGCGATGAAGCCCGACGGCGTGTTCCTCTCCAACGGCCCGGGCGATCCGGCCGCGACCGGCAAGTACGCCGTGCCGGTGATCCGCTCCGTCATCGACAGCGGCGTGCCGACATTCGGGATCTGCCTCGGCCATCAGATGCTCGGCCTCGCGGTCGGCGGCCGCACCATGAAGATGCACCAGGGCCATCACGGCGCGAACCATCCGGTGAAGGACCTCACCACCGGCAAGGTCGAGATCACCTCGATGAACCACGGCTTCGCGGTGGATTCGGCGAGCCTGCCGGCGAATGCCGAGCAGACCCACGTCTCGCTGTTCGACGGCTCGAACTGCGGCATCGCGCTGAAGGACAGTCCCGTGTTCTCGGTGCAGTACCACCCCGAGGCCTCGCCCGGGCCGCGCGACAGTCATTATCTCTTCCAGCGCTTCGCCGGATTGATGCGCCAGCGCAAAGCGAAGTGACGGCCGCCATCGCGCCGCACGACGCGTCAGTAGCGCACCGTGTCGGCGTCGAGCGCGGCGACCAGTCCATCCGGATCGTCGGTCAGGAAGGTGCTGTCGGGTCGCCGGCGCCGGGGCCATAGGCTCTTCGCCGCAGCGGGCGCCGAATTGCGGAAGATCTCCGCCCAATAAAGCTTGCGGTCGAGCGTGTTCTTCACCGCGGCCTCGATGACCAGCGGGTTGAGTTCGTATTCGAGCCCCCGGCCCGGCTGTCCCTTGAGAAAATCAAACGAACCCTGGCTCGGTCGCAGCGTCAGCGACGCGATGGTGCCGCGCGGGATCGTCGAGACCGACATCTTCTTTAGGTATTCGCGAAACGGTTCGCGCACCAGCTCCATCCGCTCCGCATATTGTGCCGGAACATCACGAGCGATCGAATCAAACTTGGCCGTCCAATCGTCGGAATTCACATGGAGCTCGATGCGCAATCCCTCCGGCGCCAGTCCGGAGGCGAACGACCAGCGGAACGACATGTCCCGCATGGCATCGACGATCTTCGGGAAGGTCATGTTGAGGAAATCGGACTCGCTCTTGAGCTCCGTTTTCAGGTCGAGCAAGCGGATCAGCAGACGATGGACGAACCCAGAACCATCGACGAAGCCCCTGGCCCGCCTGACCTGGTGATTCACGAATCTGAGGTACGTGCCCAGATCGGGCTGCACCACGACCGTCGTAATGTGGCGATAGACGCCGCGGATCGCGGCTCCCGGTGCGCGCACCTCAAGGAGTGCACGGACCGAGGCGACCAGCACGGCGAGATGCTGCTTCAGCGGCGGTGTCATTGCGTCGAGCCATTGCGAGGCACTGAGGAAGAATTTCAGCGACTTGCTCATGTCGACGTTCTCGATCCGCATCGGAATGACGGGGATGCCGCGGCTCACCGCACGCTCGACCTCGCGCTCCACAAAAGGCGACGCATTCGCGTAGCTCGAAAAGACGATCACCATGATCTTGATGTCGCCGACCGCGTCGACGATTGCTTCGCCATACTTCATCCCCGGCACGATGTTGCGCGGCGCGATCCAGCAGCCGACGCCGGCGGCCTCGAGCGCCGCGCATGCGGCGTCGGCCGTCGCCTTGTCCTCGCTGGCGTAGCTGATGAAGACGTCGACCATTCCCCGACTCGTCGCGCGCCATTGGGGACGACGCGGCAACGGACGGTCGCCGACGGTCGTTATCGGGAAGATGGCGCACCTTCGGCGCGACGGCAACCAAGGCGCGCCGCGTCG
>CAYZMR010000261.1:4131-5320 GCA_964479515.1 uncultured Hyphomicrobiales bacterium
GCTGGCGTACTGGCTTCGCCTGGGGGACGCCATGATTCCGAAATCCCGCCTCGATGCGCTCACCGACGGCGTCTTCGCTTTCGCGATGACGCTGCTCGTCGTCGATCTGAAGCTGCCCGAGCGCTTCAGCCCGGCGGACGCCGGCGCGTTCATCAATGCCTTGTATGAACTGAAGGGTCAGTTCGTCGCTTATGTCATCAGCTTCGTGGTCCTCAGCGTGCGCTGGATCTCGATCGCGCGGCTGCGCGCGGACGAGAACGTGGCCAAGGCGCATGTCGGCTGGGCGCTGGTACACCTGTTCCTGGTCACCTGCGTTCCGTTCTCCACAATGGTGGTTGGCCGCTACGGGCAATTCGCGCCCGCGATCTGGCTCTATGCGGCGAACACGCTGCTGAGCGCGTTCGCCGCGCTCCGCATGGTTTCGCTCGTGAAGGATCGGGATGACGATATCGGCGAGTGGCGCGCGGGATTGCTCCTCATCATCGCCCTGTCGCTGCTCTCGGTCGCGATCAGCTTCGTTAATCCGCGCTGGGCGCTGTGGGCCTATCTGCTCAATGTCTTCGCGCCCCTGGTGCGGCGGCATCAGCGCAAGACCTCGTGAGCCAAGACTTTCGGGAACTTCAACGCCCGCAGGCGGTTTTGCTCCAGGGCGCCCTGCGGAGTACCGCCGATGTATGTCACCGAAACCCTCAAGCGGGCCTATGAGCGCATGACCGGCAGGGGCAAACCGACGAGCCGGCAGGCGCGCGCCGCCGTGATCCGGCGCCGGCCCAAGACCTTCATGTTCGAGGACGACGGCTCGATCCCGAACAACCCCGACGTTCCGGTCCTGCTCTATCAGCAGGTGGTGGACCTGAGCGAGGCCGAGGATCCGGCCGCGATCCTGGAAGCGCTGTTCCGGGAGAACGACTGGGGCGATTCCTGGCGCAACGGCATTTACGACTACGTGCATTACCACTCGGCGATCCACGAAGCGCTCGGCATCGCGCGCGGCCGCGCGCGCGTGCGCCTCGGCGGCAGCGCCGGCGAGGAGGTCGAGTTGACGGCGGGCGACATCGTCGTGCTGCCGGCCGGCACCGGACACCAGAACCTCGGCGCGAGCGACGATTTCCTCGTGGTCGGCGCCTATCCGATGTCGGGCGAATACGACGTCTGCCGCGGCAGCAAGGCCGAGCACGACCGCGCGCTC
>CAYZMR010000262.1:0-5223 GCA_964479515.1 uncultured Hyphomicrobiales bacterium
GCGGCTTGAGATGACGCAACCCGTCTTCCGTTTCGCGCCGAGCCCGAACGGCTATCTGCATCTCGGCCACGCGCTCTCGGCGCTGATCGACTTCGACATGGCGCGCGCGGCCGGCGGACGCTTCCTCTTACGCATCGAGGACATCGACACGACGCGTTGCCGGCCGGAGTTCGAGGTGGCGATCACCGAAGACCTCGCCTGGCTCGGCCTCACCTGGGAGCAGCCGGTGCGGCGGCAGTCCGAGCATCTCGACGCCTACGCGCAAGCGCTCGCGCGGCTCGAAGAGATGGGGCTCATCTATCCGAGCTTCGAGAGCCGCGCCGAGATCGCGCGGCTCGTCGCCGAGCGCGAGAGGATGACGCCGTGGCCGCGCGATCCCGACGGCGCGCCGCTTTATCCTGGCGATGGCAAGCGCATCGCATCCGCCGAGCGCGCACGCCGGATCGCGGCCGGCGAGGCCTACGCGCTGCGCCTCGACATGAACGTCGCGATTGCGCGCACCGGCACCTTGGCCTTCGCGGAGGCGGGCGGCGACGGCGACCGGTCGCACGAGACGATCGTGGCGGCGCCGGGCGCATGGGGCGATGTCGTGCTCGCCCGCAAGGAGACGCCGACGAGCTATCATCTCTCGGCGGTCGTCGATGACGCGCTGCAGGGCGTGACCCATGTGGTGCGCGGGCAGGATCTGCTCGCCGCGACGAGCGTGCATCGCGTGCTGCAGACGCTGCTCGACCTGCCGGCACCGATTTACCACCATCACCGGCTGATCCTCGACCAGGACGGCCGCAAGCTCTCGAAGTCGACTGGAGCGACCGCGCTGCGCGCCCTGCGCGCCCAAGGCGTCACGCCCGCCGAGGTCAGGCGACGTGTCGGACTCGCGTCGAATCCGTGAAGCGTGCGATGCTGCGCGGGCGCTCGGGGGCGCGCCATGGGCAAGGTCAAGGCCTCGAAATCCGCCAAGCGGCGGCGCAACGCGGCGCGGCCGCGCTCGCCGCGGCGAGTGCGCGCCATCGAGACGGCGCTCGCGGCGTTCGCCCATGAGGTGCGCACGCCGCTGACCGGCATCCTGGCGCTGAGCGAACTGATCGCGACCGCCGACCTGCCCGAGCGGGAGCGCGGATGGGCGGCCGCAGTGAAGAGCGCGGCCGAGCATCTCGGGCTGCTCACCACGCTGATCATCGACGGCGTCCGCGCCGACGCGCGCGGGCTCGTGCTGCGGCTTGCGCCGTTTCGCCTGCGCGCCTTTGTCGATGCGATCAGCGCGACGCTCAGCGCACGAGCCCAGTCCGTCGGGCTCACGGCCGACATCGCGATCGGCGATCTGCCTGACATCGTGGTGGGCGACGCGGTGCGGTTGCGCGCGGCTCTGGAGAACCTGATCGACAACGCCGTGAAGTTCACCGAGCGCGGCACTGTCGCGCTGTCGGTCGAAGCCGCGACGGTCGCGCGCGGGCGGTGCCGGCTGACCTTCGAGGTGACCGACAGCGGCGTCGGCTTCACGCGCGCGGAGGCGGCGCGCCTGTTCCGGCCCTTTGCGCAGGCGAACAAGGCTGTGGCGCAGCGCTTCGGCGGGTCGGGGCTCGGCCTTGCCTTCGTGGCGCGCATCGCCAAGGCGATGGGCGGATCGGTGACGGTCGCGAGCCGACGTGGGCGCGGCAGCACGTTCCGCCTCGCCGTGGTCCTCAAGCAGGCGCCTGACGCAGCGTCGAAGCTGGCCGGAACGCGGCACGCAAGGCCGACGCGAAGTCTCCGGGTCCTGTGCGCCGAGGACAATCCGTACGCGCGCGTCGTGCTCAACACCGTGCTCGGCGAGTTCGGTCACCGCGCCGACTTCGTCGGCGCCGGGGAGGCCGCGGTCGTGGCGGTGACGAAGGGCGGCTACGATCTCGTGCTGATGGACCTGATGCTGCCGGGCCTCGATGGCATCGCGGCGGTCAAGCAAATCCGCGCGCTCGCAGCCGACGCAGGCCGGGTTGCGATCATCGGGATTTCGGGGCGCACCGAGGCGGACCATATCGCGGCCGCTCGCGCGGCTGGGATGAACGCGTTCCTGCCGAAGCCGGTCAGTCCAGCGGATTTGGCGCAGGCGATCGCGAGCATCATGAATTCGCCGCTTGCGCGGGAATGAGCGGCGATCGGTTCTACGCCGCGTCGAGCGCGCCCGCGTCCACGATCCGCACGATGTCCGCCATGATGACGTTGAGCTCGTAATCCTTCGGCGTGTAGACGGCGGCGACCCCGGCGGCCTTAAGGGTCGTCGCGTCCTCCGGCGGAATGATGCCGCCGACGATCACCGGTACGTCGTCGAGGCCGGCCTCGTGCATGCGCGCGACCACGTCCTTGACCAGCGGCACATGCGAGCCCGACAGGATCGAGAGGCCGACCACGTGCACGCCTTCTTCCAGCGCCGCGTTGACGATCTCGGCCGGGGTCAGGCGGATGCCCTCGTAGACCACTTCCATGCCGGCATCGCGCGCGCGCACCGCGATCTGCTCGGCGCCGTTGGAATGGCCGTCGAGGCCGGGCTTGCCGACCAGGAACTTGATGCGGCGGCCGAGTTTTTGTGACACGCGCTCGACGTCGGCGCGCACATTGTCGAGGCCGCCTGAATCCTGCCGCGCCGCGCGGCCGACGCCGGTCGGCGCGCGGTATTCGCCGAACGCCTCGCGCAGCGCCGCGCCCCATTCGCCGGTGGTGACGCCGGCCTTGGCGGCCACGATCGAGGCCGGCATGACGTTGCGGCCTTCCGCCGCCGCGGCGCGCAGCTCGGCCAGCGCGGCCGCGACCGCCTTGTTGTCGCGCGCGGTGCGCCACGCCTTGAGCCGTTCGATCTGCTCGGCCTCGACCTCGTGCGGCACCGTCATGATCGAGCCTTCGCCGGTCGTGAGCGGAGACGGCTCGGTCTCGATGAACTTGTTGACGCCCACCACGATCTGCTCGCCGCGCTCGATCGCCTCCAGGCGCCGCGTGTTGCTCTCGACGAGCTTGCTCTTCATGTAGCTCGACTCGACGGCCGCGACCGCGCCGCCCATCTCCTCGATGCGGGCGAGCTCTTCCTTCGCCTCGCGCTTGAGCTCCTCGACCTTGGCGGCGATTTCCGTGGAGCCGTTGAAGATGTCGCCATAGTCGAGCAGGTCGGTCTCGTAGGCGAGGATCTGCTGCATGCGCAGCGACCATTGCTGGTCGAACGGCCGCGGCAGGCCGAGCGCCTCGTTCCAGGCCGGCAGTTGCACCGCGCGGGCGCGCGCGCCCTTGGAGAGCGTGACCGCCAGCATCTCGATCAGGATGCGATAGACGTTGTTTTCCGGCTGCTGCTCGGTCAGCCCGAGCGAATTCACCTGTACGCCGTAGCGGAACAGCCGCTGCTTGGCGTCGGTCACGCCGTAGCGCTCGCGCGTGATCTCGTCCCACAATTCCGAGAATGCGCGCATCTTGCACATCTCGGTGACGAAGCGCAGGCCCGCGTTGACGAAGAACGAGATGTGGCCGACCACTTCGCCGAACGCCTCGGGCTTCACCTCGCCGGAGGCCTTCACGGTGTCGAGCACCGCGATCGCGGTCGCGAGCGCGTAGGCGAGCTCCTGCACCGGCGTCGCACCCGCCTCCTGCAGATGATAGGAGCACACGTTCATCGGGTTCCACTTCGGCAACTCGGCCGTCGTGAACAGGATCGTGTCCTTGATGAGCCGCATCGAGGGCGCGGGCGGGAACACATAAGTGCCGCGCGAGAGATATTCCTTCACGATGTCGTTCTGGGTCGTGCCCTGCAGCGCCTTGCGCGGCGCGCCCTGCTCGTCCGCGACCGCGATATAGAGCGAGAGCATCCACGCCGCGGTGGCGTTGATGGTCATCGAGGTATTCATCTTGGCGAGCGGGATGTCGGCGAACAGCGCGCGCATGTCGCCGAGGTGCGAGATCGGCACGCCGACCTTGCCGACCTCGCCGCGCGCCAGCACGTGATCTGAATCGTAGCCGGTCTGGGTCGGCAGATCGAACGCAATCGAGAGGCCGGTCTGGCCCTTGGACAGGTTCTTGCGATACAGGGCGTTCGACTCAGCCGCGTTCGAATGCCCCGAATAGGTGCGGAAAATCCAAGGCTTGTCGCGTCGCGGTGCGTCGATGCTCATTGCGCCACCCCGGCGGCACATCTAAAGCCGCGCGAGCTGACGCTGATTGTGCACCGCAAAATGCCGGGACGCAAACGCTGTTTCGGTGGCGTCCCGGCCGGTTTGGCGAGCGGCTAAGCGGCTCTTCGGATCAGGCCGAGGATGACCAGCAGGATCACGGCGCCGATGACGGCATCGATGATCGCCCCAATGATGCCGGCGCCCAGCACGATGCCGAGCCGGGGCAACAGGAACCCGGCGACGAACGCGCCCACGATGCCGACCACGATGTTGCCGATCAGGCCGAAGCCGTAGCCCTTGACGATCAGGCCGGCGAGCCAGCCGGCGACCGCGCCGATGATCAACCACACAATCAGACTCTGAACTTCCATGACGCTTCCTCCCCATGTGCCGGGCCACCGCATGTGACGCCCGGTCGCCTCAGCGGTGGAACTTTATCCCGGCGTGCCGCAGGTGTCATGGCGCCTCAGCCGATATCTGGGGATGATGACGTTGATACGAACCCGCTGTTGCACCGCAACATGGATTGCGTCACACTCTCCCCATCCCGCAGCGCCGGTGAGCGCGCCTGCGAAGGGGAGAAACCGGCATGTCGGCTGTCGCCCAGTTTTCCGCGCCGCCCGCGGCACCATTGAAAGACCTCTACGAGATTGGAGAGATCCCGCCCGTCGGGCACGTGCCGGCGAAAATGTATGCGTGGGCGATCCGCAAGGAGCGCCACGGCCCGCCCGAGACCTCGTTCCAGGTCGAGGTGCTGCCGACGTGGGATGTCGGCGATGACGAGGTGCTGGTCTTCGTGCTCGCCGCCGGCGTGAATTACAACGGCATCTGGGCCGGGCTCGGCCAGCCGATCTCGCCGATCGATGGCCACAAGAATCCGTATCACATCGCGGGCTCCGATGCGTCCGGCATCGTCTGGAAGGTCGGCGACAAGGTGAGGCGCTGGAAGGTCGGCGACGAGGTCATCGTCCACTGCAATCAGGACGACGGCGACGACGAGGACTGCAACGGCGGCGATCCGCTGCTGTCGCCGTCGCAGCGCATCTGGGGCTACGAGACGCCGGACGGCTCGTTCGCGCAGTTCTGCCGCGTGCAG
>CAYZMR010000263.1:0-5222 GCA_964479515.1 uncultured Hyphomicrobiales bacterium
TACGGCGTCGGACACATCTATTCGGGCAAGGTCGTCGTCTACAATCCGAAGCTCGTTCCGGACACGCCGAAAAGCTTCAAGAATTCATTCGATCCGAAGCACGGCAACAAGATGGGCGTCATCGATATCCAGTACCAGTGGGTCATGGCCGCAGCGTCGCTCGCGGCCGGCGGCAAGGTGACGGACTTCGAGCCCGGCAAGCCGTTGCTGATGGAGGCCAAGAAGGCCGGCGTGCGCGTCTACCCGACCAACGAAGCGTTCGCGCAGGCGCTCAAGACGGAGGAGATCGGCATCGGCATCATGTGGAAGGCCCGCACCGTGCAATGGCAGAACGCCGGCATCAACGTGCAGTCGGTCGCGCCCGCGGAAGGCATGCCGATGTACATTTCGGGCTTCGTGATCCCGAAGAACGCGCCCAACAAGGACGGCGGCTACGCCTACATGAACGCCATGCTGGAGAAGAGCGCGCAGGAGAACTTCGCGATCGACATGGGCTACAACCCGACCGTCACCGGCGCGACCGTCGCTCCCGACCTGCAGAAGCGCATCGGCTTCACACCGGAGGAACAGGCGCGTCTCGTCGATCTCGACTACGGTTACCTCGCGAAGAACGACTCCGCCATGAAGGAGTGGTGGGACAAGGTGTTCAAGGCTTGAACACAAGGCAGCGCTCGACCCTTACCGCGGCGGGGCTCGCCGGCCCCGCCACGCTGTATGTCGGGATCGGTCTCCTGCTGCCGCTCGCCATCCTGCTGCGCTACAGCCTGAACCAGTTCGTGCCCGGCAAGTTCATGGTCGACGCGCTGACCATCGAGAATTACGTCAAGTTTTTCACCGACAGCTATTACAGCGCGATTCTTTTGCGCACGGTGCGCATCGCGCTCATCACGACCGTCGTCTGTCTGCTGCTCGGCTTCCCGCTCGCCTACGTGCTGGCGCGCACACAGACACGCTACAAGAGCCTGCTGGTCATGCTGGTGGTGCTGCCGCTGTTCATCGGCAATGCGGTGCGGGCGGCCGGCTGGATGGTCGCGTTCGGCAACAAGGGCCTCGTCAATGCGAGCCTGATGGGGCTCGGCGCCCTGTCGCAGCCGCTGGAGATCATGTTCACCGAAGGTGCGGTGATCATCGGCATCACGGCGGTGAACCTGCCGTTCATGGTGCTGACCTTGCAGAGCGTGATCGAGGGGATCAATCGCTCGCTCGAGGAGGCGGCGTTCAACCTCGGCGCCACGCCGTGGCGCATGGCGCAGCGCGTGCTGTTCCCGCTCGCCATGCCGGGCCTGCTTGCCGGAACGATCCTGACCTTCATCCTGGCGATGAATGCCTACGCCACGCCGGTGCTGCTCGGCGGGCCGCGCTTCCAGATGATGGGGCCGCTCGTCTATAACCAGTTCGTCCAGCAGAACAACTGGCCGTTCGGCGGCGCGATCGCGTTCATCCTGATGGCCGGGACGCTTGTCTTGACGCTTGTCGCCAATCTGACCGTGCAGCGGCGTTATCGCTCGATCAATTTGCAGCCGGGACAGGTGTGAGCGGGAGGGCGTGCGCGGGGCATACAGCCCCAGTCTGGGTCAATCGCTTCACTTCCGCGAAGTGTCCGATTTGTCGAAGCAGGGGGATGCGGCGGAGAGGCTCGACGCACTTTTCCGACCTGCTATAAAATCGATCCAGCCCTAATAAGCCGCTTCGGTAGCAAAGCCGGTAGCAAGTGCCGTCTAGGGGCCATTGAGGTAAAAAACGTCATAAAATAAAATACTTGGTCCCGTAGCTCAGCCGGATAGAGCAGCGGTTTCCTAAACCGAAGGTCGGAAGTTCGAGTCTTCCCGGGACCGCCAAGCCGAAATGAACTCACGGTTCATTTGAAGATCGTGATCTTGATCCCCAGTTGCACGGACCGCGCCTTCTTCACGTCGTAGACCTTGATGTTGTCCCGGTTGAGGTCGTCGTTCGCCGCGAGTTCCTCGATGCGCGCCCGCAATTCCTTGTCGGTGGCGATCACCTCGAACAGAGCGCCGTTCCCGGACGTGTTGAGGTCGTAGCGGAGGATGAATTTGGGTGGCGGCGCTTCCGAGTGCCTGGCGTCTGGCGTCTTGACCATCGAGCTCCCCCTCTCAGGAACGGCAGCATCATCCGGAGAGAATCCCCTGGTTGCAAGCCATTGTTCGCCACGCCGCACACCTATGTTCGCGATGTTTCTGGTCCGGCGGGTACGCGGGCCGGAACGGCCGTACGAACCCGGTGTTCCGGTCTGTTCCCCGTGAACGAATCGAGCGGGGCGAATCGCTCTCGTCTGCCGGGTTAACAAAGCATCTGCGGCCGTGACATGATTGGCGCCCTGGCATTTCACCGATCGGAGCGTCGCATGCAGTATCGCAATCTCGGCCGTAGCGGGCTGAAAGTCTCGCCGCTCTGCCTCGGCACGATGATGTTCGGGGGACAGACCGACGAGCCGACCTCTGACCGCATCATCGGCAAGGCGCGCGGCGCCGGCGTCAATTTCATCGACACGGCCGACGCCTACAACGACGGCCGGTCCGAGGAGGTGGTGGGGCGCGCGATCAAGGCCGACCGCGACACCTGGGTGCTGGCGACCAAGGTGTCGAACCCGATGGCAAAAGACCCCAACGGCCGCGGCCTGTCGCGCAAATGGGTGATGCGCGCCGCCGAGGCGAGCCTCCGGCGGCTCGGCACCGACCACATCGACATCTATTACCTGCACCGCGAGGACCTCGACACGCCGCTGCCCGAGACCGTGCACGCCATGGAGGACCTCGTGCGGCAGGGGAAGGTCCGCTATTTCGGCGTTTCGAATTTCCGCTCGTGGCGCGTCGCCGAGGTCTGCCGCCTCGCCGATGCGGCCGGCATCGACCGGCCGGTGGTGAGCCAGCCGGTCTACCACGCGCTCAACCGCACGCCCGAGCTGGAACATCTGCAGGCGTGCCACCACTTCGGCCTCGGCGTGTTTCCATACAGTCCGCTCGCGCGCGGCGTCCTGACCGGCAAGTACGATCCCGACGCGCCGCCGCCGGCCGAAACGCGCGCGGGCCGGCAGGACAAGCGGATGATGCAGACCGAATGGGACGTCGAGCAGCTTCGCATCGCCAAGAAGATCAAGGATCACGCCGAACAGCGCGGCACCACGGCGGCGCAGTTCGCGATTGCCTGGGTGCTGGCGAACCCGATGGTGACCGGCGTGATCGGCGGTCCGCGCACCGAGGCGCAGTGGGACACCTATCTTGCGGCGCTCGACTACAAGTTCACGGCGGACGATGAAGCCTTCATCGACGATCTCGTGACGCCGGGGCATTCGTCGCGGCCGGGCTACAACGATCCGGCCTATCCGGTGGAAGGGCGGCCCTTCTCAGCTTGAGCGTCCCGGCGCGAAGGGCGCCATGATGCCGGCATAAGTCTTGGCCAGCGGCGGCGCGTAACCATCGAGCTTCGACGTCTTCAGCCCGAGCGAAACCAGCGCTTCGGCGAGCTTCACCGCCGCCGCCACGCCGTCGACGACCGGAATTCCGTGCGCGCGCGACAGCTCCGCCGCGAGATCAGCCATGCCGGCGCAGCCGAGCACGATCGCCTCGGCGCGATCCTCGGCCTTGGCGCGCTCGATCTCGGCGCCGATGGTCGCGCGCGCGTTCGAGCCGGGCTCTTCCAGCGCCAGCACCGGCACTTCGGATGCGCGCACCCTCGCACAGCGGCGGTCGAGGCCGTATTTCATCAGGTTGGTCTCGATCGCGGCGATCGATCGCGACAGGGTGGTGATCACGCTGAACCGGTGCGCGATCAGGCTCGCGACGTGGAACGCGGCCTCGCCGATGCCGATCACCGGCGCCGCGACGCAACTACGGGCGGCTTCGAGGCCGGTATCGTCGAAACAGGCGATGACATGGGCGTCGGCACCCTCCGTCTCCGCCTTGACGATCTCGGCAAGCAGCCCGGGAAGCGAGAACGCCTCGTCGTAATAG
The DNA here is from genome assembly GCA_964479515.1 of uncultured Hyphomicrobiales bacterium. GTDB lineage: Bacteria > Pseudomonadota > Alphaproteobacteria > Rhizobiales > Xanthobacteraceae > PALSA-894. The sequence continues at coordinate 3,972 of CAYZMR010000263.1, forward strand.
CCCTCGATCGAGGCCGGCCCCATCGCCGGATTGACCGCGACGATCGTGGTGCCGGGCGATGCGGCGGCCCGCGCCGCGGCACCGATCGTCTCGGTCATCGACGCGGTCGTGTTGGGATTGATGACGACGATCTTCATCGGCGCCAGTGTGCAACGGCCCGCGCCGTCACACCATGCCCTTGCCGGCGTCAGTCCCATGCCTCGCGCGCCGCGCGCGGACGATCGCGATCATGACGAGACCGAGCCCGATCACCAGGAACGAGACGCCCGTCGTCATCGTGCCGAGCGCGTAGATCTCCGGTGTGGTGACCGTCGTGGTGAGGCCCTGGAGCTCGAGCGGCAGCGTGTTCACCTCGCCGATCGCCTGCGACGACCGCGCGATCTCGTCCCACGACAGCGTGAATCCGAACAACCCGATGCCGATCACGGACGGCAGGATGATCGGCAGCACGACATGGCTGAAGGTCTGCCACGGCGTCGCGCCGAGGTCGCGCGCCGCTTCCTCCAGGCGATGATCGAAGCGGTTGAACACCGCGAACATGATGAGCAGCCCGAACGGCAGCGTCCATGTCAGGTGCGCGCCGAGCCCGGACGTGAAGAGACCCATCGCGGTCGTGTAGCCGTCGGAAAGCCAATCCGGGCCGAAGTTCTTGATGAGATCGTCGAGCAGCCGGAACAGGAGCGCGATGCCGAGCGAGGTCACGATCGACGGCACGATCAGGCTCGCGACCGTCACGTAGAAGAGGAAATTCTGGCCAGGGAATTTCCGCCGGTAGGCGAGCCCGGCCAGCACGGCGAACACCACGGTGATCGCCGTGACGGCGGCGCCGAGCTTGAGCGAGCGCTTGAACGCCGAGCCGATGTCGACGATGCCGCCGCCCGCCCACAGTTTCTCGAACCAGTGCAGCGAGAGCCCGTTCATGGGAAACGTGAGGCCGCCCTGCGGGCCCTGGAACGACAGGATGAAGATCGTGATGGTCGGCCCGTAGAGGAACAGCACGAACAGCACGAAAAACGCGGCGAGCCAGTAGAACGCTGCGCTTCGCTCGCCCGGCATGTCAAAGCTCCTTGCGGATGTCGACCATCCGGTTGAGCACCGCGATGATCAGGAGCGTGATGCCAAGCAGGATGACGGCGTTGGCGGCGGCGGGCGGGAATTGCAGCGCATTGAGGCGCGTCTCGATGATCTTGCCGGCCGAGGCGATCTGCTGGCCGCCCATCACGCCCACGGTGACGAAATCGCCCATCACGA
>CAYZMR010000264.1:0-5214 GCA_964479515.1 uncultured Hyphomicrobiales bacterium
TCTCGGTCATCGCCGGCACGCGCGGGCCGCAGCGCGCCACCATGAAGCTCGACATGGACGGCAAGACGATGATCGAGGAGTGCGAGGGCAACGGCCCGGTGGACGCCGTGTTCAACTGCGTCAAGGCGATGGTGCCGCACGAGGCGGTGCTGGAGCTCTATCAGGTGCACGCCGTCACCGAAGGCACCGACGCGCAGGCCGAGGTGTCGGTGCGCCTGTCGGAGAACGGCCGGTCGGTGACCGCCAAGGGTGCCGACCCCGACACGCTGGTCGCCTCGGCCAAGGCCTACCTCGCCGCGCTCAACCGGCTGATCATCAAGCGTCAACGCGGCATATTGGAACAGGTCGTTGCCGAGCGCCGCGTCCACTCGACCGAAGCCGGATAGGCGGCGGACGACGTCGCGTCGCGCGCGGCGTATTCGAATCTCAAACCCTTCGATCGGCCCCGCACGCGGGGCCGATTTGTTTGCGAGGCTGCCGCACAGCTCGGCCCAGTCGATCGCTCCAAGAATTCTAACGACCAGCACGCTCCATCATTAAGCGCGGCGCGCCAGATTGCTGGGCGCGGTGATTTCGCACGGAATGGAACGAAATCGCCCGCCGGGACTTTCAAAAGGGTGGAACTTTGAACCGTCGGGTCATCATCATGCCGATCGAGACGCGCACGCGGCGAATTCACATTTCGCCCGCATTGTCGACTTTTTCAGGTCGCGATTGCAGCCTATCGCGCGCCCATCACAAGAAACCCGGATTGGAGACCTGCATGAGAAAGGCAGTGTTCGCGGGCGCCGTGGCGCTCGCGATGGTGGGACCATTGTTCGTATCTGAGCATGGATTCGGCGTAACGCCGGCAGCCGCGCAAGAGATCGCACTGACCGAAGGGCATATCTATCGCCTGAAGGCCGCACTGCGCTTGCATGGCGAACAACTGATGCATTGGGCGCCCGTCGAGGCGGCGCTCCGCGCGGCGATCCGCAACGCCGGCCGCGGCGAAGAGACCAGCAACGACGGCTTCGCGCAGAAGGTCCGTTCGCGCGTGAGGGGCTATGTGGTGCAGGTGTCGACGCTGCAAAGCGCCTACGCGGCCGCGGGGCCGTTGATCGCGAGCCTCGACGAGAGCCAGAAGCAAGCCGGCATGAATGTGATCCGCGCGATCGGCGGTTCGGCGGCGGCTTACTGACGCTTCCAATCGCTCCCGGCCGGCGCCAAGATGCCGGCCGCATGACACCCGACGCGCAAAAAGAAATCGACGCCGCCGCAGAGGCGGCGTTGCGCGTTGTGCCGGGCCGTGCGTGTGGCACTTGCACGCTCTGCTGCAAGCTGATCGCGGTCGCGGCGCTCGACAAGCCGCCGGGCACATGGTGTCCGCATTGCAAGCGTGGGATCGGCTGCGGCATTTACGAGACGCGGCCGACCGAGTGCCGCACCTTCTACTGCCACTGGATGCTGGAGAAGGGACTGACCGCCGAATGGAAGCCTGAGCGCGCCAAGTTTGCGCTCGTCACCGGCGCCGGCGGGCACCTCACGGCATTCGTCGATCCGGGCTTTCCGGGTGCGTGGCGCAACTCGCCCTATTTCGAGACCTTGAAGCGCTGGTCGCTGGAAGGCGCGCGCGCCGACCCGGCGCGTATCGTCACCGTGCGCGTCGGCACGCGCGGGATCGTCGTGCTGCCCGACCGGGAGATCGATATCGGCACGCTCGAGGCGGACGACTCGATCCGGCTCGATACCGGACCGGGCGGCCGCATCGAGGTGCGCAAGTTCAAACAATCGCGCCCGACCTGAATCTCTCGCGACGATGTGAAGCGCTGTGGCGCTCCTTCGCGGCTCAAGCCCTTGCAACGGCGTGCGATCGGCTTCACCCTCCGACGCCATTCGCATGACCGTTGGCGAACCGGAGGCGGGATATGCCCACCTATGATCTCAACATCAATGGACGAACGCGTTCGGCCGAATCGGCTGATCCGATGAAGCCGCTGCTTTATGTGCTGCGCGAATTCGGATTGACCGCGACGAAATTCGGCTGCGGGCTCGGCCAATGCGGCGCCTGCACGGTGCTGATCGACGGCCAGTCGACCCGCTCCTGCCAGACCACGGTCGCGGACGCGGCCGGCCACGCCGTGACGACGCTCGAAGGCCTCGGCTCGGTCGCGGCTCCGCATCCGCTCCAGGCCGCATTCATCAAAGAGCAGGTGCCGCAATGCGGCTACTGCACCTCCGGCATGATCATGACGGCCGCCGGCCTGCTCGCGCGCAAGAAGAGCCCGAGCGAGGCGGAGGTGCGCTCCGAACTCGACGGCAACCTCTGCCGTTGCGGCTCGCACGTGCGCGTGGTGCGCGCCGTGATGAGCGTGGCGCAGGGAGGCTGAGATGAACGCACGCTTCACGCCCTCGCGCCGCGCCGTGCTCAAGGGCGGCGCGCTCACCGTCGGCTTCGCGCTCGCCGGCTTGCCGGTTGCGGCCAAGGCCGCGAACGCGCCCGGCCGCCCGCTCGATCCGACACAGGTCGATTCATTCCTGGAGGTGAACGGCGACGGAACCGTCACGGTCTATTGCGGCAAGGTCGATTTGGGGCAGGGCCTGCGCATCGCGATGCGCCAGATCGTCGGCGACGAGCTCGGCATCGGCACCGACAAGATCAGATATGTCGAGGGCGATACCGCGCTGACGCCCAATCAGGGCCGCACCGCCGGATCGAACGGCATCCAGCAGGGCGGCGTGCAGCTTCGCCGCGCGGCCGCGACCGCGCGTAACGCGCTGATCGCGCTCGCGGCGCAGAAGCTCGACCGGAAGCCGGACGATCTCGTCGCGGTTGACGGCGCGGTCAAACCGAAGGCGGGCGGCGCGGGCGTCGCGTTCGCCGATCTGCTGGCGGGCAAGGCGTTCGACCTCAAGCTCGACCCGAAGGCGCCGCTAAAGGACCCGAAGACCTACACGCTGGTCGGCAAATCGCTGCCGCGGCCCGACGTGCCGGCAAAGTGCACAGGCACGAACGTCTACATCCACGACTTCAAAGTGCCGGGCATGATGCATGCGCGCATGATCCGGCCGCCCGCGATCGGCGCCACGCTCGTCTCGGTCGACGAGTCCTCCGTAAAGGACCTGCCCGGCGTGCAGGTCGTGCGGGTGAAGGACTTCCTCGCGGTCGTCGCGCCTGACGAGTGGACCTCGATCCGCGCGATGCGCGCGCTCAAGGCCCAATGGAGCGAATGGTCCGGCCTGCCGGCGCAGGACCAGCTCGCCGCGGCCTTGCGCAACGACACGGCGGTCAGCGACGAGACGACTGTCAACAAGATGGTGTCCGGCGCGCCGCCCGCGGACGGCGCGAAGACGCTCTCGGCTTCCTACTTCTGGCCGATGCAGAGCCATGCCTCGATCGGGCCGTCCTGCGCAATCGCGGACGTGCGTCCCGATCAGGCGACCGTCTGGACCGCCTCGCAGGGCACTCACGGCAATCAACTGACCTATGCGCGCTTCCTCGACCTGCCGGTGGACAAGGTACGGCTCATCTACATGGAAGGCTCGGGCTGCTACGGCATGAACGGGCACGAGGACGCGGGCGCCGACGCCGCGATCATCTCGCGCGCGATCGGTAAGCCGGTGCGCGTACAGTGGATGCGCGAGGACGAGCTCGGCTTCGATCCGAAAGGCCCGCCGCAACTCATCGACGTGAAAGGCTCGGTCACGCCCGACGGCCGCATCTTCGGCTGGCGCACCGAGATGTGGCTGCCGAAGAGCACGCGGGGCATGCCCTACATTCCGCTGCTCGGACCGGCTGCCGCGGGGCTCGACCTTACGAACGGGCTCAATCCCGGCATGGTGGCGCAGAACGGCGATCCGCCTTACGCGGCGGACGGGCTGCAGGTGATCGTGCATTGGCTGGAAAAGACGCCGCTGCGTCCGGCGCCGCTGCGCTCGCCTGGAAAGCCGGCCAATTGCTTCGCGGTCGAGAGCTTCGTCGATGAGCTTGCCGCTGCGGTTGGACAAGACCCCGTGGCGTTCCGCCTGCGCGGGCTCACCGATCCACGCGCCGTCGAAGTGATCCGCCGCACCGCCACGCTGTTGAACTGGCAGGCGCGTCCCTCGCCGGGACCCGGGAAGGACGCGGCGGTCGCGCGCGGTCGCGGCATGGCCTATGTCCACTACAAGCACAACGAGGCCTATGTGGGCATCGGGATGGAGGTCGCGGTGGAGCGCGCGAGCGGGCGCATCAAGGTGGAGCGCGTCGTCTGCGCGCATGACTGCGGGCAGATCATCAATCCGGACGGCGTGCGCGCACAGCTCGAAGGCAGCATCACGCAGACGGTCAGCCGCGTGCTGATGGAGGAGGTGAAGTTCGATCGCTCCGGCGTCACCAGCGTCGACTGGTCGAGCTACCCGATCCTCACGCATTCCGACGTGCCAAAGATCGATCTCGAGCTGATCGACCGGCCCGAGACGCCGCCATTCGGCGCGGGCGAGGCGGCCTGCGCGCCGATCGGGGCGGCGCTCGCGAACGCGGTGTTCGACGCGGCCGGCATCCGCTTGCGCACCGTGCCGTTCACGCCGGAGCGCGTGAAGGCGGCGATCGCGGGACGGCAGAGCTGATGGCGCCGGCCGGCAATCGCGGTCGCGTCATCTCGGCGGCGCTCGCCGCGCTCGTGATCGGCGCGAGCCTTTTCCCCGTTGCTCACGCCGCGGCGCAAGATTATCCGGCGCGCCCGATCACGCTGATCGTGCCGTATCCGCCCGGCGGCGGTGTCGACAATATGGGGCGGCTGATCGCGCAGAAGCTGTCGCTCGCGCTCGGCCAGCAGGTGATCGTCGAGAACCGGCCGGGCGCCGGCGCGGTGATCGGCACGCGCGCCGCCGCGAAGGCCACGCCCGACGGCTACACGCTGGTCATGATGACGACCGGCGTCAGCCTGCCGGCGAACACCGGCTACGACGTCTACAAGGACTTCGCGCCGATCGGGTTGATCGCCTCGACGCCGATCGTCCTGATGTCGGGCGCGGCGTTTCCGGCGAAGTCGCTGGCCGACGTGATCGCGCTCGCCAAGAAGGAGCCCGGCAAGCTGACGGTCGGTACGCCGCCGCCGCCGACTTTGAATTATTTTGCCGGCGAGCTCTTGAAGACGATGACCGGCGTCGACTTCACGCTCGTCACCTACAAGGGCACTGGGCCGCTCACCAACGACCTCGTCGGCGGCCACGTGTCGCTCGGCTTCAACACGA
>CAYZMR010000265.1:0-5211 GCA_964479515.1 uncultured Hyphomicrobiales bacterium
GCTCAGACGTGTGCGCGCACGTCGGTTTTGGAAATCGAGTGCGACAAGGTCGCGAGCCTTCGCAAGAGCGGGTGAACCCTGCTATATCGGCCGCGCGCAAGGCGCCGAGCAAAAGCGGAGCAAAATTTCCACGCCTCTGGGAAAATGCTAATGATCTCGGGGCTTGCCGGGTTAGCTCAGCGGTAGAGCAGCGGTTTTGTAAACCGAAGGTCGGGGGTTCAATCCCCTCACCCGGCACCAGTTTTCCGGGCCCCGTTCTCGCCGGCGATTGGCTAACGCGCTTTAGCGATTTCTCTAACCTCTCGCTAAGCCTGCCGTAAGCCGTTGCTGGCACGATCCCGGCCATGCGCGCACCGCACACCGAACGACGCAGAACGCCACGCCGGCGGGTGTTGAAAGGAGGCATGATCTCCTCGCATCAGCTCGGCATGAGCACGGATTGCATGGTGCGCAACCTGTCCGACGGTGGCGCGTGCCTCAGCGTCGGCAATCCGCTCCTTGTCCCGAACCAGTTCAAGCTGGTGATCGGGCACCACATGATCAAACGGTGCGAAGTCGTCTGGCGCAACGCCGACAGGATCGGCGTCGCGTTTCAACACGGCGGCAGCGCGGCGCCGTGATGGCGCGCGGCCACGCGAAAAGTTGCCGCGTCCCGTCGCGCTGCACCCTCAAGCCTGCCTGAAGATCGTGAGGCCGAGCAGCAGGAGGACGAGGAAGATCACGCCGAAAATGTAGAACAGGATGCGCGAGACGTCGGCGCTCGCGGCCGCGAGATTGGTGAAGCCAAACAGTGCCGCGATCAGCGACACCACCAGCATGATCAGTGCCCATTTCAGGATCGACATGGTTCGCTCCCGCTTCGCACGGTTCCCTTTGCGAAACCGCGCAACCGCTGAATTGTTCCCTTCGCGTGCGTCGATGCGGGCTGGCGCAAGCGCCTACAAGCCGCCGCATTCCTCGGTCATCCGCCGCGCATGAAGAAGACCATCGTCACGCTGCTCATTCTCGTCGCGGTCTTTGTCGCCTGGTCCGCTTGGCCGTTCTTCGGTCTTTATGACATCGGGCGCTCGCTGCAGGCAGGCGATGTGGCGCAGCTGGAGCGGGAGGTCGACTTCCCGGCGCTGCGTCGTTCGTTCGCCGCCCAGATCGTCCAGGCCTACGGACGACTCACGGGCGTGCAGGCCCCGTCCGGCTTTACGGCGGGTGTTGCGTCGGCCTTCGCCGACGCGCTCGTCGCGAAGCTCATCTCGCCCGAAGCGCTCGCCGAGCTGTTGCGCGGTCGCTTGCCGAAGGACGTGCCGGCGGATCGCGCGCTCAGCATGTCGCCGCTCGACTGGAATGCGCTCGGCAGCGTCTGGCGGCTCTACGCGCTGTCGGACTACGGGATCGGCGAGGTGCGTCTGCTGCTGCCCGCGGATGCGCCGGCCGACAAGCGCTTCCGCGTCCATCTCGAGCTGCACGACTGGACCTGGAAGCTTGCCGGCCTCGACCTGCCGGCGGAGACCCAGGACCAGCTCGCGCGCGTCCTGATCAAGGAGCGCGGCGCGGCGGTATCGAGCAGCTGACGGCGCGCTGTTGACGGCCGCGCGCCGCGCTTCCATTCTGGAGCGCGGCAGCGGAGTGGTTCTCATGCGACGTCTCATTGCCACGGCCTGCGTCTGCTGGTTCGCCTGCGCGACGACCGGCACCTACAATGATCCGCTCGTCTTCGGCATGACGCCGCAGGAGGTCGAGCAGGTGATCGGCGCGCCGCTCGTCTATCTCTCCGGCCGCGCCGGCTCGGAGCGCTATCTGGCGCAGCGGGCTTCGACCGTTCCCGGCATCTACCCGGTGGACACGCGGCTCGTGCTGCAGTTCCGCCGCGGTCATCTCACCGGATGGCGGCGCGACTGGCAGATGCTGCCGACCTGGTACTGACAGGGTTCCGTGCGCAGCTCAATGCTGCTCGATATCGCTGGTGACGTGCCGCTCGAATCGCTTGAGCACCACCAAAATCGCCAGCGCGAGCGCGAGCCCGGCCACGACCACGAGCCAGTCCGCGATGCCGCACGCGATGCCGAGCGCGGCCGCAATCCACACCGTGGTCGCGGTGGTGAGCCCATGCACGCGGTTGGTACTCGTGTCACGTAGGATCACGCCCGCGCCGATGAAGCCGACGCCGACCATCAGGCCCTGCACGATCCCTTGCAGCACGCGCGAGACCGCGTTGGGATCGCCGGCAAGCGCCGGATAGTGCAACGTCGCGGTCGTCACCATCGCGGCGCCGAGGCAGACAAGGCCGAGCGTGCGCATCCCGATCGGCTTGTCGCTCAGGTCGCGCGGCAACCCGAGCGCGAGACCGACAACCGCCGCTGCCGCCAAGCGGATGATGACCGTGACGTCGATCAACGAAACCCCGATGTCGGACATGGCCCCTCCCCTCGCGTCAGCGGCGCGACGCCGAGCTCGCGCGCGACCGCATCGAGACTGTCGCGCAACGGCTTGCCGATGGGAATGCCGTTCCCCGAGCGGTCGAGCAACTTCTCGTGGCTCTGCTCGCCCGGCGGAAGGATGCGCGCCGTGCCGGGCAGGTTCCCCCTCGTCTCTGCCCGGCGCCGCCAGCATAGCAGAAGGCTATGCGGCAGAGCCCGGTTGGCCTATGAATCAGGCATGCGCGGCCCAAGCGGCCCAACACGATCAGCCTGGACAGGCGAGGAAACCCGATGAGCAACCTCGGCACCATGGAAGACCTGCCGCTCGAATACCGGCAGGCCGTCGAGAACGCCAATACGACGCCGCTTTGGCCGCTGATGCGCAAGGCGCTGCCGCACGATACGCCGGTGCCCCAAAGCAAGGCCTGCCTCTGGGCTTACGACAAGATCCGTCCGCTGCTGTTGCGCGCGGGCGAGCTCACGCCGGTGGAAAAAGCCGAGCGGCGCGTGCTGATCCTGTCCGATCCGGGCCGCGGCAAGGGCGCGATGCAGGTCACCGGCTCGATCTTCTGCGGGATGCAGTTGCTGCTCCCGGGCGAGAAGGCGCCGGCGCACCGCCATACGCCGAGCGCGGCGCGCATCATCATCGAGGGCGAAGGCGCCTACACCATCGTGAACAGCGAGAAATGCATGATGGAGCGCGGCGACCTGATCCTGACGCCCGGCGGCTCGTGGCACGATCACGGCCATGACGGTAAAGGGCCGGTGATCTGGCTCGACGCGCTCGACTTGCCGATCTTCATCAATCTGGAAGGCGCCTACTCGGTCGAGCGCGATCTCCAAGCGCCGAAGAACCGGCCTGACGCGTCGGAAGTCGAATACGCGACGCCGGGCATGGTACCGGCGCGGCGCAACGGTCACGCGCGGCCAAGCTATCCGATGATGCGGTATCCTTGGGTCAGCGCCGAGAAGGGCCTGCGCGCGCTCGCCGAGCACACGCCGCGCAGCGAGGCGGTCGAGCTCGACTACGTCAATCCGGAGACCGGCGACGCCTGCCTGCCGACGATGGGCTTCACCGCCATGATGCTGCGCGCCGGCGAGACCGTGAAGCCGCCGCTGCGCTCGACCTCTGCGGTGCATCACGTGGTGGAAGGGTCGGGACAATCAACGATCAACGGCGAGACCTTCGCGTGGAAGCGCGGCGACACATTCTCGGCGCCGGTTTTCGCGCTGATCGAGCATGCGGCGAGCAAAGAGCCCGCCTTCCTGATCCGCGTGCACGACACGCCGCTGCAGCAGAAGCTGAATTTCTACGAGGAGCGGCCGCGGCCCTGAAAGTTCCAGTTCCTCCGCGAATTGGCCAGCTAGATTAGAAATCGCCTAAGACGGCGCCCAAACCGTGCGCGCGCGGCAAAAACCCCTTGACGCCGGCGACCGGGCAAGGCGATTTATTTTCCTGATAATAAAAAATATTTCAGGGGAGCCGCGCGATGAGTAGCCACGGCGCAGACGGACCAATCGTTTTGGGTGATGCGGGCAGGCGCCGCCTGGGCGGCGGACGCTCGCGCGGGGCAGGCCACGGTATCCAGTCGGTCGATCGGGCCGTCACCCTGCTCGAAACCATCGCGGAAGCCGGCGGCGAGGCGACACTCACGGCGATCGCGGTCAGCGCGGGCCTGAACATCTCGACCTGCCACCATCTGCTGTCGACGCTGGTCAACCGCGGCTATATCGCCAAGGTGCCGGGCCGCCGCTCCTATGCGCTGGGTCCCGCCATCCTCACGCTCAGCGCGGCCTGCCTGCGCGGGATCGACCTGCCGCACCGCGCCGAGCCGTTCGTCACGCGACTCAGCGAGGCGACCGGGGAAGCCGTCCACCTCGTGACGTTGCAGGGCGAAACCATGGTGACCCTCACGCGGCGCGAGGCGCGCGAACGCGGCCCCGGCACGATGTCGCGGCCCGACGGCGCCCACGCCAAGGCGTCCGGCAAGGCGATCCTGGCCTGGCTGCCGGAGCACGAGGCGCGCCGCGTCACCGCGGCGCAGGGCATGGTCAAGTTCACCCCCAACACGATCACCGAATGGCCGACACTGAACGAAGAGTTTCGCCTGATCCGGCGCAACTCCTATGCGGTCGATCGCGAGGAGTATCAGGCGGGCTTCATCTGCTTCGGCGCCGCAGTGCGCGACTACCAGGGCGCCGTCATCGCCTCGATCAGCGCCTCGACGCCGCTGGTGCGCGCGACCGAGGATCATCTTAATATGGTGCGCGAAGCGGTCATCGAAGCCGCGCGTGCCCTCTCGGCCGGCCTCGACGAGCGCGTGGTACCGGCGGATCGCGAACGCGTGCCGTCGCAGCGGCCAGCCTGAGTTTCTGAGGAGATCGAACCGATGTACGCACCGAGCGGCGTCAAGACGAGCCCGGAGATGCCGGTGCCCGACACCATGAAGGCGTGGGTGCTCGGTGATCCCGGCACGTTGCGGCTGACCGACAAGCCAGTACCGGTGCCCAAGCGCGCCGAAGTGCTGGTGCGCATCGATGCGGTTGCGATCTGCGCGACGGACCTGGAAATCATCTGGCACGGACCGCCCGCCTCGATCCAAGGCGGCATGCCGTTCAACAAGAACTTCACGCCCGGCCACGAATACATGGGCACGGTCGCGGCGCTCGGGCCCGGCGTCGATGAATACAAGATCGGCCAGCGCGTCACCGTCGAGATCCACGCGGGCTGCGGCCAGTGCAAGCGCTGCCGCGAGGGCATGTACACGGCCTGCCACAACTACGGGCTCAACTACGGCGA
>CAYZMR010000266.1:0-5200 GCA_964479515.1 uncultured Hyphomicrobiales bacterium
TCGCCGTTGTGGAATTTCACGCCCTTGCGCAGATGGAAGCGCCAGCGCGTCGGCTCGACCTGCTCCCAGCTCTCGGCCAGGCCCGGGATGATCTTGAGGTCCTTGTCGCGCTTGGTCAGCCCTTCGTAGACGTTGCCAAGCATGCCGAGCGTGAAGCTCTCGTTGAGCGAATAGGAGTCGAGCGATTTCAACTCGCCCTGGAAGGCAAAGCGCAGCGTCGCGGCGTTTGCCGGCCAGCTTGCCGCGACCCCCAGTGCTAGCGCCAAAGCGAAGGCCCTGAGCTTCATGTCGTCCCTCGTGATTGTGAATTGCCCTCTCCCGCCGGTCGCGGGCGAGCCGGCGCGGCGGTTACCCCGCTAGCCTTACATGCTCGGCTTCCCCGGTCCAGACCGCACACATTGTGCCGGCGCTCTGCACGCGGCCCGGTTGACCCGTGGGCCGCGGTCCGATTTGCTAATGGCGAAACGCCGCGGCCGTGGCCGCCCACTCGGAGCTTTCAATGCCCATCGTCAATCGGCTCGCTGACATGCAGGCGGAGGTCGCCGCGTGGCGGCAGGACCTCCACGCCCACCCGGAAATCCTGTTCGACGTCCACCGCACCGCGGCAAGCGTCGCGGACAAGCTCAAGGCCTTCGGCTGCGACGAGGTCGTGACCGGCATCGGCCAGACCGGCGTGGTCGGCGTGATCCGCGGGCACAAGGGGCCTCCGGGCGAGCGTCAAGTCATCGGGCTGCGTGCCGACATGGACGCCTTGCCGTTGGAGGAGCAGACCACCGTGCCGTATCGCTCGACCGTGCCGGGCAAGATGCACGCCTGCGGCCATGACGGGCACACCGCGATGCTGCTCGGCGCGGCCAAATACCTGGCCGAGACGCGCAACTTCGCCGGCACGGCGGTCGTGATCTTCCAGCCGGCCGAGGAGGGCGGCGGCGGCGGCCGCGAGATGGTCAAGGACGGCCTCATGGCGCGCTTCGGCATCCAGGAGGTCTACGGCATGCACAACTATCCCGGCTTGCCGGTCGGGGAGTTCGCGATCCGGCCCGGCGCGATGCTGGCTGCGGCCGATCGCATCCTCATCGAGATCGAAGGGTTGGGCTCGCATGCCGCCAAGCCGCATCACGGCGTCGACACCGTGCTGGTCGGCGCCCAGATCATCACCCAGGTCCAGTCGATCGTCGCCCGCAGCGTCGACCCGGTGAAGTCGGGGCTGATCTCGATCTGCCAATTTCACGGCGGCACCGCCGACAACATCATCCCGCAGACCGTCACCCTGCGCGGCACCGCGCGCAGCCTTTCGCCCGAGGTGCAGGACATCCTGGAGAGCCGCCTGCGCGCGGTGGTGGAAGGAACCGCGCTCGCGCACGGCGCCAAAGCCAAGCTGACCTACCGGCGCGACTACCCGATCACCGTCAACCACCCGCGCGAGACGGAATTCGCCGCCGCGGTCGCAGCCGAGGTCGCGGGCCGCGACCGCGTCGACACCGATACGTCGCCGCTGATGGGCGGGGAGGATTTCTCGTTCATGCTGCTGGAGCGGCCGGGCGCCTTCATCTTCTGTGGCAACGGGGATACCGCAGGCTTGCACCACCCGGCCTACGACTTCAACGACGACGCGATCCCGGTCGGGGCATCCTATTGGGTGCGCCTGGTCGAGACCGCGATGCCGGGATAGTCGTCGCCGCTTACTGAACCGCCGCGTCCGCGTTGGTCTGCGCCACGACCGGCGCCTCCGCGAGCTGCGCGGCGGCAGGAGCGATCTGCGCTACCGACGAGGACATCTGCGCGACCGCCGTACGGCGCAACATCGGCAAAGCGAAACGCTCGCCAAGCCCGCGCCAGAAGGCCGGTTCGTTGAGCCGGCTGCGCTCCAACGTCGCGATTCCGACCGCGGCGAGGAACGGCAGGCTCTGGACGCCGAGCGCGAGCGCGAAAAGGTTCGTCTCGCGCACCTGCTCGTAATTGGTCAGCACCAGCACCGCGGCGCCAAGCACCAGCAGCGTCCCCATGATGGCTTCGGAGCGGGCCGCAAAAGCCTGCGCCGTGCCGGCCGTGCCGCCCTTGGCGGTGCGCACGAACGGCAGATGGTCCTTGATCACGCCGTCGCTCACCGCGCGCGCGACGGTCCATTGAACCGACATCGCGGCCAACACGGCGCCGAGCATCTGGCGCGCCGGAATGGCGACGCGCAGGCGGTAGACCGCGATGAAATGCGCGAGCGACACCACGAACGCCGCGACGATCGGCAAGGTGAGCACCTTGTCGGGTACCGCGATGCCGATGAAGGCGACGACCGGCACCCAGGCGAGGTTGAGGATCGCGACGGCGACGCCGACGCTCTCGGCGCAGAGCCAGTTGAGCCAGCCGAGCGCGAATTCGCGCTTCTGCACGCCGGTCAGGCGGCTCGCGCCCGGACGGAAGCGGCCCGCATGTTTCTTGACGATCTGCACGCCGCCATAGGCCCAGCGGTGGCGCTGCTTCTTGAACGCCTCGAACGTATCGGGGAGCAGCCCGTGGCCGTAGCGGCGGTTGGTGTAATGCGCCTGCCAGCCCTGCTCGAGGATCGCGAGGCCGAGATCGGTGTCCTCGCAGATCGTATCGCTCGACCAGCCGCCCGCTGAGGCGAGCGCCGTGCGGCGGACCAGGCACATGGTGCCGTGCACGATGATGGCATTTGCTTCGTTGCGCTGGACCATGCCGACGTCGAAGAAGCCGGCATATTCGCCGTTCATGGCCTGGTGCACGAAGCTGCGTGGACCGTCGCGATGGTCCTGCGGTGCCTGCACGAGGCCGACCTCCGCGTCGGCGAACGCCGGCACCAGGTCCTTCAGCCAGGCGGGATCGACCACATAGTCGGCATCGATGATGCCGATGATCTCGGCGTCGTCGGCGGTGTGCGCCAGTGCCAGCCGCAGCGCGCCGGCCTTGAAGCCCTCGAGACGCTCGGCGTTAAGGAACTTGAACCGCTCGCCGAGCGCCCGGCAGTGCTCCTCGACCGGCCGCCAGAAGGTAGGGTCGGGCGTGTTGTTGATGACGATGATGCATTCGAGGTTCGGGTAGTCGAGCCGCGCCACCGCGTCGAGCGTCGCCTTGATCATCTCAGGCGGCTCGCGATAGGCCGGTATATGGATTGACACCTTGGGCGCGTAGCCGGGCGCCGCCGCGGGCAGCGCCAGTCTGCGCGGACGCTGTCCGAACGCGATCTCGGCGATCTCCTGCAGCCGCGCCAGCGCGATCATGACCAGCGGCGCCAGCAAAGCGAGCCCGAGGCCGAGCGCGAAGGCGGCACCGGGGACGAAATAGTGGCCGTCCCAATAGGCGTAGACGGTGGCCGCCCAGGCGCCGACCGCCTGCGCGGCGGCTCCGAGCAGGACCGCCTGGCCGAGCGTCGCGCTCGCCAGTGTGAAGATCGGGAGCGAGAGCAACAGCCCGGCGATGACGGCGATCAGCGCAAGCTTCTGATGCTCGGTATCGTGGATCGGGCCGGTCCAGGAGAATTTCGGCTGGCGCGACGCGTCGAACACGCCCCAATACGGGCCGACGCTGCCTTCGAAGGTCTTCCAGGGCTGATCGATCGCCTCGATGATGTTGTAGTCGATGCCAAGCGCGTCGGCGCGGGCGACGAAGTCGCGCAGGACCTGCGCCTGCGCCATCCGGTCCGGCACCGCGTCGCGCCGGTTGTAACCGGCGCTCGGCCAGCCGAATTCGGCGATCACGATGCGCTTGCCCGGGTGGATGCGGCGCAGGCGGTCGTAGAAGCGGATCGTGAGGTCGACGGTGTTGCCGTCGGAGATACCTTCCCAGTAGGGCAGGATGTGCGCCGCGATGTAGTCGACCGCGGAGGCAAGCTCCGGATGGTCGGCCCACACGCTCCAGATTTCACCGGTGGTGACCGGCACGTTCACCTGCCGGCGCACCTGCTGGATGGTCTCCATCAGTTTTGGAACGGTCAGGTCGGCGCGATAGATCGTCTCGTTGCCGACCACGACGCCGATCACATTGCGGTTGCGCCTGGCAAGATCGATCCCGGAGCGGATTTCCCGCTCGTTGCGCACCTCATCCTTGTCGAGCCAGATGCCGAGCGTGACTTTCAGACCGAATTCGCTAGCGATCGCAGGGACAAGCTCGTTCCCGCCGGTCGACGAATAGAGCCGGATCGCCGACGTATAGGGCGCGATCGCCTTCAAGTCGGCGCGGACCTGCTCGGGCGTGACACCGCCGGGGGTCTTGGGATCGCTCGACGCGTAGGGGGCGTAGGAAACGCTGGCGAGCTGGCTGCGCACTTCGGGCGCCGAAAGGGTCCTTTCCGAAAAATGCCAGGCCGCGGCGTGGGCGCAGGTGACGAGCACGATCACGACCGCGGCGACCCGCTTGGACGCGAACGACGGAAAGGTACGCATTGAAGTTTTGTGCCCCGATGATGGACTGCTGGCATGCAAACTGCGCGCCACCGTCCGAGCTGCCAACCACCGTGGTCAGCAACGCTGCTTCGTCTGTTCTAGTTCCGGCTTATGATCTTTTTTTGGCGGTTTGCTGCAGGCGGACTGCTTGCCGCATTCATCACGCATTCATTGCGGGTTGGGCGCGCCGGGTGCTCGCGCCTGGGGCGCGGATGGCGCCGGCGTAATCGCGGCTTCGGCCGGCTGCAGGTTGGGATTGACCCAGCAGGCATGGACGCGCGCCTGCAGCGTCTCCGCCGCCTTGGGATCGAGGCTTCCGAGCCGCACCAGACAGCGGAATGTCGCCTGGATATGCCCGGAAGGGCAGCCGAAGCGGTCGTACAGGTCGAGGTGGCGGAAGGCGGTGTCGAGATCGTCGCGCCACATCAGATTGACGACGCGGCGGCCGAGCCAGACGCACTCCGGGTTCGCGGCTGGCCCGCCGAGCAGGCGCGCGGCCTCGGCGAACTCGTCGAGTCGGCGCTTGTCGTCGCGAGTGGGATCGTTCTGCGTGCCCTGGTTCTTCGGGTCAGGCGGCTTTGGATCGCTGCCCTGTGCGAAGGCGGGACTGATGACGGTGACGAGAAACAGCAAGCCGGTGAGGCTGGAACGCAGGCGGGATGTCGGGACCATGGTACGGTTCGTGCGGTCGCTTTCGACCTTGATGTATTGGACGCCAGTTTGCATCGTAAAGCGTCAGCATTACGGCGTCGGGGTGAACGGTCCCTCAGCTTGGCATGAACCGCGCGCCAAGGTAAGCGGAC
>CAYZMR010000267.1:0-5190 GCA_964479515.1 uncultured Hyphomicrobiales bacterium
CACGCGTAGCAGTCGTGACGGGTGGCACGCGCGGTATCGGCGCCGCGGTTTCGAAGGCGTTGAAGGCGGCCGGCTACAAGGTCGCGGCGGTCTACGCCGGCAATGACGCGGCGGCGACGGCGTTCAAGGGCGAGACCGGCATTCCGGTCTACAAGTGGGACGTCTCGTCCTACGAGGCGTGCGAGGCGGGGCTGAAACAGGTCGAAGCCGACCTCGGCCCGGTCGAAGTGCTGATCAACAATGCCGGCATCACGCGCGACGCCATGCTCCACCGCATGAAGCCCGAGCAGTGGAACGCGGTGATCAACACCAATCTCAACTCGCTGTTCAACATGACGCGGCCGGTGATCGAAGGCATGCGCGCGCGCAAGTTCGGCCGCATCATCAACATCTCGTCGATCAACGGCCAGAAGGGCCAGATGGGCCAGACCAACTATTCGGCCGCCAAGGCCGGCGACATCGGCTTCACCAAGGCGCTGGCGCAGGAAAGCGCCAAGGCCGGCATCACGGTCAACGCGATCTGCCCGGGCTATATCGCGACCGAGATGGTGATGGCGGTGCCGAAGGACGTGTTGGAAAAGAGCATCCTGCCGCAGATTCCCGTGGGCCGCCTGGGCGAGCCCGAGGAAGTCGCGCGCTGCGTCGTGTTCCTCGCCTCCGACGGTGCCGGCTTCATCACCGGCTCGACGCTGTCGGCGAATGGCGGGCAGTATCTGGCGTAGCACAGGCGTCATCCTGAGGTGCCCGCGCGCAGCGCGGGCCTCGAAGGATGGCCGCAAGCTCGGAGCAAGCGCCGTCGCCCTTCGAGGCTCCCCCGGCTGAAGAAGCCGGTGTCGCACCTCAGGGTGACGGCTCAATCGCGAGGCGTTCATGGACCTCGGCCTCTCCTCTGACGAACAGGCGCTGCAGGCGCGCGCCCGCGCCTTCGCCGAAAAGGTCGTGCGCCCGCGCGCGGCCGAGATCGATGCGAGCGAGCAATACCCCTGGGACGTCGTCTCGGCGCTCGCCGAGGCGGGCTTCCTGGGGATGACGATTCCGGTCGCCTATGGCGGGCAGGGGCGTTCGTTCCTGGACGCGGTGCTGGTCATCGAGGAGATGGCGAGGTGCTGCACCGTCACGGCGCGCATCGTGGTCGAGACCAACATGGGCGCGCTCTCGACCGTGATGGCCTATGGCAGCGAGGCGCAGCAGCGGTTGGCGGCCGGGCTCGTGCTCGCTGGCGACAAGCCCGCGATCTGCATTACCGAGCCCGACGCCGGCTCCGACACGACCGCAATGACAACGCGCGCCGACCGGCGTGGTGATGGCTACGTCATCAACGGGCGCAAGCACTGGATCACCGGAGCCGGCGTCTCGCGGCTGCATCTCATCTTCGCGCGCGTGTTCGATGAGACAGGCGCGGAACTCGGCATCGGCGGCTTCCTGGCGGTGCGCCAGCACAGCGACATCACCGCGAAGGGCCTGCGCGTCATCCGGCGCGAAAGGACGATGGGCTTGCGCGGCATGCCCGAGGGCGAACTTCTGTTCGAGGACCTGGAGGTTCCGGCCAGCATGGCGGTCCTGCCGCCGTCGGGCTTCCGGCGCGGCTTCGCCGACCTGATGACCGCCTACAACTCCCAGCGCGTCGGCGCCGGCTCGGTGGCCATGGGTATCGCCGCCGGCGCGCTCGATCTCGCCGTCGCGTGGGTCAAGCAGCGTGAGCAGTTCGGCCGCCCGATCGGCGAATTCCAGGGCCTGCAATGGATGCTGGCCGACATGCAGACGCAGCTTACCGCATCGCGGCTGATGCTCTACCAGGCGGCGCGGTCGCGCGGGGAGGGCTCGGCTTTCCCGGATCCGATGCTGGCGGCGCAGGCCAAGATCTTCGCCTCGGAGGCCGCGATCCGGATCGTCAACGACGCCCTGCAGATGTTCGGTGCGCGCGGCTATTCGCGCGACCTGCCGCTGGAGCGGATGGCGCGCGACGTGCGCATGTTCACCATCGGCGGCGGCACCGCGCAGGTGCTGCGCACGCTGGTGGCCGCGCGGCTGCTCGGCTGGAAGCTGCCGCAGACCCGCGACGGCTACGTCGAAGCGTCGCGCCGGCTCGCCGCCGAGTGACCGCGCGCGCCACGCTGATCGGCTTCTCGGCGATCCTGATGTGGTCGCTGCTGTCGTTGCTCACCGTCGCATCCGGCGCCGTGCCGCCGTTCCAGCTTGCCGCGATGACGTTCGCGATCGGCGGCGCCATCGGGGCGGCGACGTGGCCGTTCCGTCCAGGCGCGATCGCGGCGCTGCGGCAGCCGCCTGAGGTCTGGGCGCTCGGCGTCGGCGGGCTGTTCGGCTATCACGCGCTCTATTTCTTTGCGCTGCGGCTTGCGCCGCCGGCCGAGGCGCAACTCGTGAGCTATCTCTGGCCGTTGTTGATCGTGCTCGGCTCGGCGCTCCTGCCGGGCGAGCGGCTCAGGGCTCACCATGTCGTGGGCGCGCTGATCGCGCTCGCCGGCACGATCGTGTTGTTTCTCTCGCGCGGCGGGCTGACCTTCGCGCAGGATTACCTGCCGGGTTTCGCGGCTGCGTTCGTCGCCGCGTTCACCTGGGCGACCTATTCGGTGCTGTCGCGCCGCTTCGCCGCGGTGCCGACCGACGCGGTCGCGGCATTTTGTCTCGCGACCTCCGTGCTGGCGGCGATCTTTCATGTGGCGTTCGAAGCGACGCTTTGGCCGCAGACGGCGGGCCAATGGCTCGCGGTCGCGGGGCTTGGGATCGGCCCCGTCGGGGCTGCGTTTTATGTGTGGGACATCGGCATGAAGCACGGCGACATCCGCGTGCTCGGCGTCGCGTCGTACCTCGCGCCGCTGCTCTCGACGCTGTTCCTGGTACTCGCAGGCTATGCCTCGGCGAGCGCGATGCTGGCGCTGGCCGCGGTGCTGATCGCGGGTGGCGGACTCTATGCGGCGAAGGACATGGTGCGGCGCGGGAGCTAACCCGGCGCCCAGCCTTTGGGCGCCAGCTCAAACCCCGAGAACTCGAATCCCGGCGCGACCGTGCAGCCGACGAGCGTCCAGTCGCCGAGACTTTCCGCGGCCTGCCATACGCCCGCCGGGACCACCGCCTGCGGCCGTTCGCCCGCCGCGAGATCGGCCCCGAGCTTGCTGCGCCGGACCGGGCCGGTCTCGCTCTCGGTAAGCTCGAGCATCAGCGGCGCGCCCGCGTACCAGTGCCAGGCTTCCGCCGCGTCGACCCTGTGCCAATGCGAGCGCTCGCCCGCCGCGAGCAGGAAATAGATCGCCGTCGAGGCGGCGCGTCTGGCCCCCTCCCCGCCCTCCCCCGCGGGCGGGGGAGGGCAGGGAGGGGGCGCATCGCGGAACGTCTCGCGAAAATGTCCGCCTTCGGGATGTGGCTTCAGGTCCAGCAGGCGGATGATGTCGGCGGCGGAGAGCATGTCCCTCTCGGTTGTCGTCCCGGAAGCCGCGAAGCGGCTATCCGGGACCCATAACCACAAATTTTTCGACCTGATTGAGAGTCTTGCGGCTATGGGTCCCGGGTCTCGCTGCGCTCGCCCGGGATGACAGCGGTGGAATCAAAATCGATCCTTCCGCCCACGCACGGCCGCGAACACCTGCGCCGCCGGCGCGTCCTTCAGCCCGACGCCGGCCGCGACCGCGGGCACGTCGGCGCGCAGGAACGGGTTGACGGCCTTCTCCTCGGCGAGCGTCGTCGGAATGGTCGGCTCGCCCTTGCCGATCAGTTGCGTCACCTGATCGGCGCGCTTGCGCAGCGCCGCATTGTCCGGCTCGACCGTCACGGCGAAGCGGCAGTTCGCGGCGGTGTATTCGTGGCCACAATAGAGCCGCGTGTCGTCCGGCAGGCCGCGCAACTTGAGCAGCGACGCCCACATCATGTCGGGCGTGCCCTCGATCACGCGGCCGCAGCCGACCGAGAACAGCGTGTCGCCGACGAAGGCGAGCTTGTCGGCGGGAAAGAAGTAGGAGATGTGGCCTGCGGTGTGTCCCGGCGTCTCCAGTACGCGGCCGGTCAGCGCGCCGACCGTCACGGCATCGCCTTCGCCGACGGTCTCGTCGACGTTCGCGATCTTTGCGGCCTCGTTGCGCGGCGCGATCACGCGGCAGTGATGTTTTTCTTTCAGCGCCGCGACCCCGGCTGTGTGATCGGCGTGATGATGCGTGACCAGGATGTCGGTGAGGCGCCAACCCGTTGCGGCGAGTGCCTTCTCGATCGGCGCGGCTTCCGGGGCATCGACCGCGGCGGTCGCGCCGCTTACGGAATCGTGCAGCAGCACGCCGTAATTGTCCTTGAGGCAGAGAAACAGTTTTGTCTCGGCGGGCATGGCTTCCCTTGCTACGGCTCGGTGGCGGCGCCAAGTTACCACGGCCGCTGCGGCGATGGGAGTTCCTGGCGCCGGCCGGACCAACGGATCGCGTGATCCATGTCGCTCGATGTCGTCGATCTGCGCAATTTCTACGCCCAGCCGCTGGGAACGGTCGCGCGACGTCTAGTCGGCCGCGGCATCCGGGCGCGATGGCCCGACACGCGCGGCCTGGGGGTCGCCGGCATCGGCTACGCGACGCCCTATCTCGGCCTGTTCCGCGAGGAGGCGGAGCGCTGCCTCGCCTTCATGCCCGCCGCGCAAGGCGTGGTGAAGTGGCCCTCGGCGACGCCGACGCTCTCCGCGCTGGTCGAGGAGCGTGATCTGCCGCTCACCGACGCTGCGGTCGACCGCGTGCTGCTCGTGCACGCGCTCGAAATGGCGCACGACGCCGAGGCGCTGCTGCGCGAGGTCTGGCGTGTGCTGGCAGCGGGCGGGCGGCTGCTGGCCGTGATCCCGAACCGGCGCGGCGTCTGGGCGCGCACCGACACGACGCCGTTCGGCCACGGCCGGCCCTATTCGCGCTCGCAGATCACGCACCTGTTGCGCGAGACCTGGTTCACGCCGGCCGGATGGGGCGAGGCGCTCTATCTGCCGCCGGTCGGGCGCAACTGGTTCCTGCGGTCGGCGTTCGCGTGGGAGCGCGCGGGGGCGACGATCTCGGCGCCATTCGCGGGCGTGCACATCGTCGAAGCGACCAAGCAGGTCTACCGGGCAATCCCGGCGCGGCGCGAACGGCGGCTGCTGGTGCCGGCACTCAAGCCGGTGCTCGCGCCCTCGCCGGGCGGAGCCGCGCGCAGTAGCTGAAACGTCATCCTGAG
>CAYZMR010000268.1:0-5185 GCA_964479515.1 uncultured Hyphomicrobiales bacterium
TTGAGCCGCTCCGGCGTCGCGAAGGCCGGCATCTGGTCGAGGATGAGCTGGTCCTCGAAATAGGGCGTCACCAGGTCGCTCGCGCCGTGCGTGATCAGCACGCGCAGCCGCGGATCGAGCGCGAGCGCGTTGCGCAGGTCGCTCACGATCTCCTGGGAGTCGCGCCCGCCGTCCCAGTCCCAGCGCGACGAGACCTGGTTGTTGAGGAGCCGGTAGGGGTCCTCGACATGCCAGTTGAGCACGCGGCCGTAGAGGTCGGTCATGGCGGCCGAGAGCGGCGCCGTCACCACGTTGAGGATCGGATCGTCGGACCGCGAATCCGCGGCGCGCGGATTCGGGTCCTGCGCCGTGACGGTCGCGTCATAATTGCTGCCGACGAGGCCGCGGTCGCGGTTCAGTTCGCGCAGGAACGTGCGCGTATCGATGCGCGCGGCGAGCCGGCGCACCAGCGCGGGATCGAGCCGCGTGTACGCCGCGACGCGCGGTGTCATGCGGTCGACCGCGGCGGCATCGCGCTCGCCGCGCATCAGGTCCTGCAAGTACTCGCCCGAGGCGTAGCGTTCGACCTCGCGCAGCGCCTCGCGGTCGAACGGTGCGTTCGCCTCGCGCGCGGCGGCCGCCATCGAGGGCAGGCGCGCGATCCAGTTGTTCGGCATGTGCCGCCCGTTGCCGCGCCAGCCGAAGTCGAGCACCGGCGAGACCATGACGAGGCCGCTGATGCCGACGCCGTCGCTCATGAGCTTGCGGGCGAGCTTGGGCGCGCGGAAACCGCCATAGCTCTCGCCCGCGATGAATTTCGGCGAAACCTGGCGGCCGGCCTTCTCGATCCACTTGCGCACCGCGGTCGCGAGATAGTCGATGTCACCGTCGACCGACCAGAAGCGCTTGCGCACATCGTCGCTGGTGGAGACGAAGCGGCTGTAGCCGGTGCCGACCGGATCGACGAACACCAGGTCGGTGAAGTCGAGCCAGGTTTCGGCGTTCGCCATCGTGACCGGCGGCGTCGAGGGCGTGGCGCCGTCGAGCGGCAGGCGCCAGGGCCCGAGCGCGCCGAGCTGCATGTAGCCGGACGCCGCACCCGGTCCGCCGTTGAACACGAAGGTGAGCGGGCGGCTCGCGGCGTCCATGTCCGGGCGCACATAGGCGATGTACGCGATCTCGGCGAGCGGCTTGCCGTCGGCGGCGTCGTTGATCGGGATCGAGCCAGCGGTCGCCTTGAAGTGCAGCGTGCGGCCGGGCAGTTCGACGCTCTGATCGGTCGTCACGTCGGCCGGCAGACGCCTGCCTTCGGCGGGTTTCTCGGCGGGTCGCGCCTCCGCGGGCGCGGCAGGTCGCCGGTCCGGCGATTGCGCGAAGGCCGGGGCGGCGAACGCGATCGCGGCCGCGGCGAGGATGAGGCGGCGCGTGAGACGGCTGGTCTGCTGTGCTGGGGTCATGCGCCGATCTGTCATAAGAGTTTGCGGCAAGTCGATGGCTGCGTGCATTGCCGGAACGTCAGGCGGGCCGGCGAAACAGCGCATGCCAGTGCGGCTTGCCGTCAGTCGGATCGCTCGCGCCCTTGTCGTCGATCGCGTCGAGCCGCGCCCGCACCGCCAGGCGGCGCGCGGCGAAGTCCGGATCGTCGGGGATCATGTGGGCTGCTTGGCTTTCGCGGTCTTCTTGCGCGGAGCCTGCTTCTTCGGCGCGGCTGGCACCTCGACGCGCTCCATCGAGGTGAGGCGCCCGTCGGTGAAGCGGTAGATGCCGGGACGGGGGCCGGCCATGTAGGTGAGCACGACGCTCCGGCGGCCGCCCTCGGCGCCGATCTCGACGCGGTCGGTGGTGCCGGCAAGCTGCACGACCTGGCATTCGGTCATCTGCAGCGCGATGCCGAATGTGTCTCTGCCGGTCGCGGGCGGCGGGGCGCCGGTCGAGGGCAGGTTTGAGGGCTGCTGCGGATTGGCCTGCGGGCCGGCCGTGAAATAGAGCGCCTGGTTGCTGCGCGGATTGATCGGCTCGCTGGCTTGGGGCTGCGCGGCGGGAGGTGCCGCCTGGGTCGTTGCCGGATAGGGCGCGGCGGACGCGGGCGCCGATTCGAACGCGCAATGTCCGTCGGGCCCGATCAGATCGGCCGACGCCACCATGCCGGGACCGCGCGCGTCGCGCTTGTAGAAATAGTTGTAGTCGCGGCTGCGCTCGGTGTCGCCCGAGAACGGATTGAGATTGATCGAGCTGAGCGAGGCGCTGTCCACCGAGCACCCCGCGAGCACGACGGCAAGCGCCGCGGCCGCGATTGGTATCAGCGTCCGCGTGCGGGGTTCCGGCTTGGCCGATGTCTCGCTCATCCGCGACGGCATTGCGTGAGTTTGCGTCATTGTTGCGGCGCTATCAACCGCGCGCGGGCCGCGAAGTCAATCGAGGGCGGGCGCCGCGCCACCGTGGCGGGCGTCTTTGCGCCGACATGGTTTCCGGCCGAAGTTCCGCCGCAACGGCGATGTTGTGCTGGTACGGTCGAACGGGCTATCAGGTGGCCGACCGGTCGCGCGACGCGGCGGCCCTTTCAAGTGATCGCGGGAGAAACACATGACAATCGCAATCTCGGGCGTCGTGAAGCGCGGCGCGCGCGCCGGCACGGTCGCGCTGGCTACGCTCTCGATGCTGGCCACTTACGCGCCGGCGCAGACCGCGCCGCAAGGCATGCGCAGCGAGATGACGGAATTCTCCTCGCAGCACGACCCGAAGGTCAGCGCCGGCAGGGTTCGCCAGGGCACCCCGCGCGGCCCGGTCGGCGTCCAGCAACGCAGCCTGCCGCGTGGACCGGTCGGCGTGCAGCAGCGCAACCTCGCACCGCGCAATCTTCAGGCGATTCCGAAGGGCCCCGGCCGCATCCGCGGCCCGGTCGTCGGCATTCCGCGCGGTCCCGCGCTCGGCTTCCGCGGTCCGGTCGGCGCGATGCGATTCCACGGCGTCAACGCAAACTTCATCCGCGGCCCGCACCGCTTCTTCCGCAACGGCGCCTATATCCCGTTCGTGGCGCTCGGCGTGCTCGGCGCCATCACGATCGGCTCGCGCGCCTATATGCCCTACGCCTATGTCGATGGGCCGGATCCCGACGCCTGCATGGGCCCGACCGATGACGGCATGTGCGAACTGCGCATGACCGATGTCCCGCTCGAAGACGGCAGCTCCGCGCCGCAATGCGTCGCCTACTGCCCGCAGCAGTAGTCGCGACGCGCGACGCGCTCGCAAAAACGAAAACCCCGGCCTCGTTCGAGACCGGGGTTTTGCTGTTCCCGTCAGGTCGATCGGTCGCTATCAGTCGCAGACCTGGAAGGTGCGCGTCACGCCGTGGCGGTTGGTCTTCTCGACCAGGTAGCAGCTCGGCGTCACGGTATCGACGAGGCCGATGCCGAGGCCGAAGCCGTGATAGGGATGCCAGCCACCCTTGAAGCCCCACGCCGAAGCGGAGGTCGGGGCGAGCGCGGCGGCGGCCATGGTGGCGACGGCGGCGAGAGCGAAGATGGACTTGCGGATCATGGTAGTCTCCCAGTTGGTTTGACGTTGGTGGATTGTGTCATCCGCATAGTCAGTCGGGCCGGGACGCTGCCAGGTTCACGCTATCCGCTTGAAAAATGGGCCTGAACGGGCGTTCAGCGGCGCGCAAAGTGTATCGTCTGTGTCGCCTCGTGCCGCGCTCGGCCTTGCTTGCCGCTGGCCGGCCGCGCCGTTATAAGCCGCGGCAGCTTCAGTCACACTTTCCACGAAAACGAGGTAATGACCGATGGCGGTCGAGCGCACCTTCTCGATCATCAAGCCCGATGCGGTGAAGCGCAATCTCACCGGCGCGATCAACGCGATGATCGAACAGGCGGGCTTGCGCATCATCGCGCAACGGCGCGTCCGCATCACGCGCGAGCAGGCCGAGACGTTCTACGGCGTGCACCGCGCGCGCCCGTTCTTCGGCGAGCTCGTCGAGTTCATGACCTCGGGTCCGGTCGTGGTGCAGGTGCTCGAAGGCGAAGGCGCCATCGCTAAGTACCGCGACGTGATGGGCGCGACCGACCCGAAGAAGGCCGCGGACGGAACCATTCGCAAGGTGCACGCACTGTCGATCGGCGAGAACTCGGTGCACGGGTCCGACGCGCCGGAGACGGCGGCCCAAGAGATCGCGCAGTTCTTTTCCGGCAACGACATCGTCGGCTGATCTCCGCGCGCATGCGGAGACTTCGATAGGGGCCGAGCCACCCATGCGATAAGCCGAGGGGCGCGCGGTGGACTATCTGCTCGCCGACTTCACGCAGATGAGTTTCTGGGCCGGCGTGGCCCAGATCGTCGGCGTGAACATCGTCCTCTCGGGCGACAACGCCGTCGTCATCGCGCTTGCGTGCCGGTACCTGCCGCCGAAGCAGCGTCTGTGGGGCATGATCCTCGGCGCCGGCGTCGCCGTGCTGCTGCGCATCCTGTTCACAGTCGTCGTCGCGCAGGCGATGGAATACCCCTATCTCAAGCTTGTCGGCGGCGCGTTGCTGCTGTGGGTCGCGATCAGGCTGGTGGTGCCGGCGGGGCCCGCCGGCGGCAAGGTGCAGTCGCCCGACACGCTCCTGCGCGCGGTGTGGATCGTCGCCGTCGCCGACATCGTGATGAGCCTCGACAACGTCATCGCGATCGCGGCGTCGGCCGAGACGGCGGCCGTCGCGGTGGACCCCGCGCACGCTCATGCGCTGAAGGCGACGCTGATCGCGTTCGGCCTTGCGACCTCGATTCCGCTGATCATCGGCGGCAGCGCGATCCTGATGAAGCTGCTCGAACGTTACCCGATCCTCGTATGGGCCGGCTGCGGGCTGCTCGGATGGGTCGCCGGAAACATCATGATCAAGGACGAGGCGCTGCTTGCCGTGCTGCCCGCGACGCTGATCGGGCAGCTGCATTACTGGGCCGCGGCCGCGGGCGCGCTGTTCGTGATCGCGCTTGGGTTTCTGCTGATGAGGTCTCGGCGGCGCGTTGCCGACGATATATAGTCGCTCGTCTCTAGAAACGGCGATTCCGATGAACAAGCCGCTCCGCACCGAACTGCGCGCCTCGACCTGCCCGCACGACTGCCCGTCGACCTGCGCGCTCGAAGTGGAGGTGCTCGACGGCCGCTCGATCGGTCGCGTGCGCGGCGCGGAGGACAATCTCTATACGGCGGGCGTGATCTGCGCGAAGG
>CAYZMR010000269.1:0-5172 GCA_964479515.1 uncultured Hyphomicrobiales bacterium
AGTTCGGCCGCGTGGTCGGCGTGCCGGTCGAGGCGCGCACATGGGCAAAGAACAGGTGCGAACGGATGTGGCGGCACAGATGCCGCAGATTCTCGTCCGACCAGGCCGGGCGCACTTCGCGATAAAGGCCCGGCTCCTCGCCGAGATCGTCATACCAGCCGAGCCCAAAGCCGTCGCCATTGGTGCGGGCGTTGCCTTCGAGCGCGCCCATGCTCTGCACCACGAGCGAATGCGCGGGCGCGGTGACATAGCGCTCGAGGGTTACGGTCTCGCCACGATAGGCGATCCAGCGGCACATACGGGGGCTCCTGACGCCGGTTCGACGAAGCTACAATGTTTCAGAGCGGCGAAAAGCCTTTTCAGCGCGAAAATTTGACCATTTTCGGGTTGCCGGCCGCTCAATCGCCGGCGCGGCGCGCACGCCCGTCGAGCGCCGCCCTTCGGTGGACACCCCGACGAAGCCCATGCGATACGGGACCGATGCCGGGCTTGCTCCTCTTCCGCGGCGTGAATGACGCGCTGACACGTCTCGTCGAGGCTCTGAGCGACCCCGCCCGCCAGCGCCGCGCAGCGTTCACGGTCGTCCTCGGCTACGCGGTGCTCTGGACGATCTACGGCCTCATCGCCAAGTCGAGCCAGGATCTGCATGCCGACACCACCGAGATGGTGGTGTGGATGCGCGAGCCCGCGCTCGGCTATCCCAAGCACCCGCCATTCCCGGTGTGGGTGATGTGGTGCTGGTTTCGCCTGTTCCCGCTCGCGGACTGGTCCGTCATCCTGCTGCAGGTCGTCAACGCTTCGCTGGCGATCTATCTCGCCTTCGAGCTCGCGGGCGAGTGGCTCGAGCGCGAAAAGCGCGCCGCGGTGCCGTTCCTGCTCGCCGCGATCCCGTTCTACAATTTCCTCGTGCTGAAATACGACGCGAACGCCGCGCTCGTGCCGCTGTGGCCGCT
The DNA here is from genome assembly GCA_964479515.1 of uncultured Hyphomicrobiales bacterium. Lineage (GTDB taxonomy): Bacteria > Pseudomonadota > Alphaproteobacteria > Rhizobiales > Xanthobacteraceae > PALSA-894. The sequence continues at coordinate 954 of CAYZMR010000269.1, forward strand.
CGCCATATGGGCGTTCATGCGCTCGCTCGATACGCGCCATGCCGGCTGGGCGGCGCTCGCGGGACTGGCGGCGGCGGCCGCGATGCTGACGAAATACTGGTCGGTGTTCCTCCTGGTGGCGCTGCTGCTGGTCGCGCTGACGGACCGCCGGCGCGCCGCGTATTTCCGCTCGCTCGCCCCATGGGTGACGGCGCTCGTTTTCATCGTGGCGGTGACGCCGCACGTCGTGTGGCTGGTCGTCAATCACTTCCCGCCGATCACCTGGGTCACCACGCGGCGCCTCGCGGTATCGTTCTGGGACGGGCCGCGCTCCTTGATCGAGTTCTGGCTCGGCACCTTCGGCTATGCGAGCATCGCACTGCTGCTCGTGCTCATATTCTTGCGGCCGAGCCTTGCGGCGATCGCCGATAGTTGGTTTCCGCGCGACCAGCGCCGCTCCGCCGCGCTCCTGTTCTGGGTGCCGCTCGCACTTCCGATGGTACCGGCGCTGGCGCTCAACATCTCGCTGCTGTCGATCTGGAACATGCCGGCGCTCAGCCTGCTTCCGGTGCTGGCGCTCGCCTCCCCGCTCGTCGCGGTGACGCGTGTCGCGGCGACGCGCATCGCCGCGACCATGACCATCGTCACGTTGATCGTGGTCGCGGCTTCGCCCGTGGTCGCCTACATGGCCCTCAAGCGCGGGGTCGAGAACGACGCTGCCTATGCGCGCCTCGCGATGGAGGAAGCGGACCGCGCGTGGCGCAAGACCGAGGACAAGCCGCTCCGCTTGATCGCCGGCCCGTTCGTGCTGGTCAGCGCGGCATCCTTCTACGGCGCCGATCAGCCCTCGACCTTCGCGGATTTCTCGCACTACCTCTCGCCATGGGTGGACGATGCACGCATCGCGCGCGAAGGCATGGTGATCATGACGGCGACCAGCAGCCCGTGGTTCGATTTCACCGAAAAGCATCTCGCCGCCTTTCCTGATGCGCGGCGTACCGAAGTGACGCTGACCCGCCACTGGCTTGGCTTCGAGAGTGCGCCGAGACGCTTCGTCATCGCGGTCGTTCCGCCGCGGCCATGAGCGCGCGCCTCGCCAACATGCTGCGACCGTTCGGGCGGATCGTCGATGCGCTCGCCGGCGCGCGCGCGAACGCGACGGCGCTTGCCCTGATCGCGCTCTACGTGCTGGCGTGGTGGGCCTACGCGATCATCGCGAAGGCGAGCCAGGACATTCATTTCGACATGGGCGAAGTGGCCGCGTGGTCGCTGGTGCCGGCCTACGGCTATTCCAAGCACCCGCCGTTTCCCGGCTGGGTCGCGGGCGCGTGGTTTGCGGTTCTTCCGCGCACCGACTGGGCGTTCTACCTGCTGGCCGCGACCAGCATCGGCGTCGCGCTGTGGTTCGTCTGGCTGATCGCTAAGCGTTATGTCGAGGGGCCAAAGCGCGCACTCGCGCTCGCCATGCTCACGTTCTCGCCCGGATTCAGCTTCCAGCCGCTGAAATTCAATTCCAACGCCTTGCTGATCCCGACTTGGGCCGCGGCGTCATACCTGTTCCTGCGCTCATTCACGGAGCGCACGGTGCTGTGGGGCGCGCTTGCCGGCGCCGCGGCGGCGATCGCGATGCTGACCAAATACTGGTCGATCTTCCTGATCTTCGGCTTTATCGTCGCGGCGCTCGTCCATCCGCGCCGTCTCGACTACCTGCGCTCGCCGGCGCCGTGGGCCTCGGTCGTCGTCGGGGCGGCGCTGATGGCGCCGAATATCGCGTCGCTCGTCGATTATGACTTCCAGCCGTTCCGTTACGCGACCTCGGCCCACGGCATCACGACGCTGCGTGGGCTCGCGGGCTCGCTCACCGACTACCTCGGCGGCATCGTCTATCTCGCTGGCGGCCTTGCGGCGATCGCGATCGCGTGCCGGCCCGATGCCGCGGCGGTCCGCGACATGGCCTGGCCGCGCGAGCCCGACCGCCGCTTGATGATCGTCACGACCGTGACGGCGTTCCTCACGCCCGTCGCACTCGCGCTCGTGCTGCGGACGCAGCTCGCGACGCTGTGGACCTTGCCGATGTGGGCGATGCTGCCGGCGGCGCTGCTGTCCTCGCGGCGCGTCGCGGTGACGCGGCAGGCCGCGGCCGGTGTCCTCGCGGCGGCTTGCGTGGTGCCGCTGGTCGCGCTCGCATGTGCGCCGGTCGTCGCCTATGTGATCCACCGCGAGGGCCTGACCAACGACGCCGCGCACTACCGGCAGATCGCGGTTGCGGTGGACAAGGCATGGCACGAGGCGACCGACCGTGAGCTGCGCTTCGTCGGCAGCAACACCAATCTCAGCAATGGCGTGTCGTTCTATCTGCCGAGTCGTCCGTTGACGCTCGACATCATCGGCCCGCGTGACACGCCCTGGGCCGACGACGCAAGCCTCGCGCGCGACGGCGTCGCGCTCGTCTGTCCGGAGGCCGAGCAGTTCTGCATGATGCTGCTCAATGAGCGCGCCGCCCGCGCGCCGGCCGGGAAGCGTTCCGTGGTGGAGATTTCCCGCAGCTATCTCGGCATTCCGGACACGCCGATGCGCTACGTGATCGTCATCGTGCCGCCGAGCTCGTGAGCGCTCGAAACGGGCCGTTGATCAGCGCCGCCATGTTGCCGAAGACCGACCGCTCGGCCGCGACTGAGTGCTCGAAGTCATCCGCCAACCGGTCGAAGCGATCGAGCGCGGCCTTTTTCTCGAGCGCGCCGAGAAACGAATAGACGAGCGAATTGCGCGCGATCGCCTTGAGGTCGCGATAGCCGAACCCGTAGTCGCGCGCCGCGCGGACATATTCATTGGTCAGATCGATGCGCGAGACGCCGGCATCGTCGGTCGCGAGCACCACCGGCACGCCGGCCGCCCAATAGGCCGGCAGGGGATGGTCCTTGCCGCGCACGCCGAGGATCACGTCGTTGCTGGTGAGGGCGACCTCGACCGCGATCGACTTGCGCCGCATCTCGGCGAGCAGCGCGTCGCTCCCCTCGAAGGCGAGCGTCACGCCATGGCCGATGCGCCGCGCGCCCGCGATCTCGACCGCCTCGCGGATGTGGAAGGTGAGGTCGCGCGGCGGCACGAGGCCGAGCCAGAGCTCGCCCGCATGCAGCGCGACCGGCACGTCGGCGGCGAGGAACCCGATCATCCTCATGTGCGCACGATAGTCCTCGCGCGCGACGCGATAGTCCTCCGGGCCGACGAAGTTGAGACCCGCGACCAGCGGCTGCGCCTTGACGAGCGCGGCCGCGAACGCGGTCTGCACGAACACCTCGCGCTCATCGACCGTGCGCGAGACCTGCACGATCAACCGGTAGCCGACAGCGCAGCCGGGCGGCGGCCTGTCCGCCCCACAGCCGAGCTGGCGGTTCACATCCGTGGCGATGGCGTCGACCTGATCCTTCGCGCGGGCAACCATCGCGTCGAGCTCGCCGCCCTTGAGGATCGCGAGGCGCTTGGCGAAGTCCTGCTCGTCGCCCAGGGTCGCGGCGAGCTTGCGGCGGTCATCGGAGCCGAGCACCGACACCATGAGCTCAGCGTACTGCACGGCGTCGGCCGCGTAATGCCGCAGCCGCTCCGCCGTCATCTCGGCGGCGCTGCGCCCGGTGATCGCTCCGTAGCGCCCGAATGTGTCGAAGAACTGGTCGTGCCCGGACGGGTCAGCGGCCGACGGCACGAAGTTGCGCATCGACAGCGCATTGACGATGCGGTCGTAGAGATCCTGGTCCTTCAGCGCATTCGCGATCGGTGGCCGCTTGTCGGCCTCATCGCATGGCTGGCCGGCACTGATCGTCAGGTCGGAGAGGCTGACGCACAGCCCCTTCTGCGCCGCCCAGGCGATCAGGTCCTCGGCATAGACCGCGCCCGAGAGGTGCACATGCAGGTCGGCGCCTTTCGGCATGCGCTGCAGGAAATCGCGCAGCGCCGTGTAGTCTGTGCGCAGCGATGAAAAACGCGCCGCCGTCACGATCGCGGGCGCGGCGAGCGCGAGCGCCGCGAGCACAAGGATCGCCACGACGATCACGACCGCCGCCGCGACCGCGGCGGTCCGAAGCCATCTTGGCATGAGCGTTACCCGGCCCCAGTCCAGGCAAACCCTAGTGCCTGGTGACGGCGGCTACAACTCAAGCGCAGCGCGCCCTAGTACCGGTAATGATCCGCCTTGAACGGGCCGGCCTGCGGCACGCCGATGTAGCTCGCCTGGTCGGGGCGCAGC
>CAYZMR010000270.1:0-5163 GCA_964479515.1 uncultured Hyphomicrobiales bacterium
TATTTCGTCGATTTCGTGCTGCTGCCGGAGTACCAGGCGCTGGGCTACGGCGCCGCGCTCACCCGCGCGCTGATGGACGAATGGGCCACGCGCGGACGCGGCACGCGCGTGAAGGTTCTGGTGACCAACGAAAAGTCGCTGAAGATGTGCCGCAAGCTCGGCTTCACGCAGGCCGAGCCCGACGAGATGGCATATGTGGACTTGCGGTGGTACCCGCCGCACCTCAAACCTGCCCCGCGCGAGACGGTCTGACGCGCGCCTTGTACCGCAACGCGAGGGCAGCTTATTTTCGCCACCCACCAACAACAATGACCGCCGACGCACCGCGCGCGAACGGCCGTCCGGGAGGAGCCATGATTTCGCGCCGCCGATGCCTTGCCATTGCGCTCGCCCTCGCGCCGCTGCTCGGCGCGGCGCGCAAAGCCCGCGCGCTCGACTATCCGACACGTTCGGTGCGCTGGATCGTCGGCTATCCGGCGGGCGGGGCGACCGACATCATGGCGCGGCTGATCGGCGGCCGGCTCTCGGAGCGGCTCGGCCAGCAATTCGTGATCGAGAACAAGCCGGGCGCCGGCAACAATATCGGCACCGAACAGGTCATCCGCGCGGCGCCGGACGGCTACACGATCCTGCTGGTCAATCCCGCGAATGCCATCAACGCGACGCTCTACGTCAAGCTCAATTTCAATTTCCTGCGCGACATCGCGCCGGTCGCCGGAATCGCGCGCGTGCCGAATGTCATGACGATCAACCCGAATGTGCCGGCGAAGACCGTCGCGGAATTCATCGCCTATGCGAAGGCCAATCCGGGCAAGATCAATATGGCCTCGTCCGGCAACGGCACGTCGGTCCATCTGTCGGGAGAGCTCTTCATGTCGATGACCGGCGTGCAGATGCAGCACGTGCCGTATCGCGGCTCGGCTCCCGCGCTGACCGATCTCCTCGGCGGACAGGTCCAGGTGATCTTCGACAACATGCCGTCGATCATTCCGCACATCAAGGCTGGAACGCTGCGCCCGCTAGCCGTGACGACCGCCACGCGCGCGCCGGAACTCCCGGACGTGCCCACGCTCGGCGAGACCGTCCCGGGCTACGAGGCCAGCGCCTGGTTCGGCATCGGTGCGCCGAAGGGCACGCCGAAGGAGATCATCGACAAGCTCAACAAGGAAGTGAACGAGATCTTGGCCGAACCTGAGATGCGCAAGCGCCTCGCCGAGCTCGGCGCGGTTCCGATCGTCGCGACGCCGGAAGAGTTCGGCAAGATCCTCGAGGAGGAAACCGCCAAGTGGGAGAAGGTGGTCAAGTTCGCCGGCATCAAGGTCGAGTAGCGGGGCGCGCCGCAGGGCGTTGCGGAGGCTTCCTCCGCATCGCATGATGGGCGCAACACGGAGGGAGCCATGAAAGAGCGGTTGCGGCGCATCGCGCTGTCGCTTGCGTGCCTTGCCGGCCTCGCCGCTTCGCCGGCCCTCGCCGAAACCTATCCGAGCCGTCCGATCCATTTCGTCGTCGGCTTCGCGGCCGGCGGACCGAACGACATCGTCGCGCGCATCTTCGGCGAGTGGCTGTCGAACTACATGGGCCAGCAGTGGGTGATCGAGGATCGCACCGGCTCGGGCGGATCGGTCGCGGCGCAATACGTGATCAACTCACCGCCGGACGGCTACACGGTGTTGTTCGTCGGGCCGAACAACGCGATCGGTGCGTCGCTCTACAAGAAACTGCCGTTCAATCTCCTGCGCGACGCTGTGCCGGTCGCCGGCACGCTGAAACTTGCGAACCTGATGGTGGTGCCGGCTGATTTTCCGGCGAACACCGTCGCGGAATTCATCGCCTATGCCAAGGCCAACCCGGGCAAGCTCAACTTCGCCTCCTCCGGCAACGGCACGTCCGTGCACATGTCGGGCGAGTTGTTCAAGCTGATGGCCGGCATCGACATCGTGCACGTGCCCTACCGCGGATCGGCGCTGGTCTATCCCGACCTGATGAGCGGCAAGGTGCATGTGCTGTTCGACAACCTGCCGGGTGCGATCGGCTTTGCGCGCAACGGCCAGCTCAAGGCGCTCGGCGTCACCACCGCGCAACGCTGGCCCGCGACGGCGGACATCCCGGCGATCTCCGAGACGCTTCCCGGCTACGAGGCAAGCGTGTGGTACGGGATCATGGCTCCCAAGGGCACGCCGCCGGAGATCGTCGCGATCCTCAACAAGGCGGTGAACGCCGCGCTGGCGGACCCAAAGCTCGTTGCGAAATTCAAAGAGCTCGGTGCCGTGCCGATGCCGATGACGCCGGACGAATTCGGCAAGCTCGTCGCCGAAGAGACCGAGAAATGGCGCAAGGTGGTGGAGTTCGCCGGCCTGTCGATCGACTAGGAGCGATGCCAGGAAAGTGGAACGGTTTTCCGTCCGCATCGCGACAAATGAATCACCCAAGGAATGACATGACAGACCGCAAACGCCCCGAGGACCTCCGCAGTCATCGCTGGCTCGGGGTAAGCGACCTGCGCTCGTTCGGCCATCGCTCGCGCCTGCGCCAGGTCGGCTACGACACCACCGACTGGGCCGGCAAGCCGGTGATCGGCATCATCAATACCTGGAGCGACATCAATCCGTGCCACACGCATCTGCGCATCCGTGCGGATGAAGTAAAGCGCGGCGTGCTGCAGGCTGGCGGCTTCCCGGTGGAGTTGCCGGCGATGTCGCTTGCCGAGGTCATGGTGAAGCCGACCACGATGCTCTATCGAAACTTCCTCGCGATGGAGACGGAAGAACTTCTGCGCTCGCATCCGATCGACGGCGCGGTCCTGCTTGGCGGCTGCGATAAAACGACGCCCGGGCTCGTGATGGGCGCGATCAGCATGGGCCTGCCGGCGATCTACGTGCCGGCTGGGCCGATGCTGCGCGGCAACTGGCAGGGCAAGGCGCTCGGCTCCGGCTCGGACGTGTGGAAATACTGGGACGAGAAGCGCGCCGGCAACATCACCGAGGCCGACTGGGAGGAAATCGAGAACGGCATTGCGCGCTCCTACGGCACCTGCATGACCATGGGCACGGCCGCCACCATGATGGCGATCGCGGAGGCGATGGGCCTGACGCTCCCCGGCGCGTCGTCGATTCCAGCCGCCGATTCGAACCATCCGCGCATGGCGATCGCCGCCGGCCGGCGCATCGTCGACATGGTGTGGGAGGACCTCACGATCGAGAAGGTCCTGGATCACGCGGCCTTCGAGAACGCCATCAAGGTGCACATGGCGATGGGCGGCTCGACCAACGCGATCATCCATGTGGTCGCGATGGCAAAGCGCGCCGGCGTGCAGATTTCGCTCGCCGACTTTGACCGCATCTCGCGCAAGGTACCGGTGATCGCGAACGTGCGCCCGTCGGGCAAGTACCTGATGGAGGACTTCTTCTATGCGGGCGGCCTGCGCGCGCTGATGAGCGAGCTCTCCGACCTGCTCGATCTCAAATGCATGACGGTGACCGGCCGCACCGTCGGCGAAAACATCGCGGGCGCGAAGGTGCACCTGCGCGACGTGATCCATCCGGTGAGCGATCCGGTCTCCTCCGAGCCCGCCACCGGCGTCCTGTTCGGCAACCTCGCGCCACGCGGCGCGATCATCAAGCCGTCGGCGGTGGAGAAGCGCCTGCTCAAGCATCGCGGGCCGGCACTCGCCTTCGAGGACTATAACCACATGGCAAGCCTGATCGAGCGCGACGACCTCGACGTCACGGCCGACCACGTGCTGGTGCTGAAGAACTCCGGGCCAAAGGGCGGCCCTGGCATGCCCGAATGGGGCATGATGCCGATCCCGCGCAAGCTGGTGAAACAGGGCGTTCGCGACATGCTGCGCGTGTCCGACGCGCGCATGAGCGGCACCAGCTACGGCGCCTGCGTGCTGCACGTCTCGCCCGAAAGCTATGTCGGCGGGCCGCTCGCCTTCGTGCAGACCGGTGATCCGATCGAGGTCGACGTCGCGGCGCGCTCCATCAACCTGATGATCTCGGACGAGGAGATGGCGCGCCGCCGCGCCGCCTGGAAAGCCCCTCCCCCGCGCTACGAACGCGGCTACGGCGCGATGTTCTCGGCCCATATCGGCCAGGCGGACGAAGGCTGTGACTTCGATTTTCTCTCCGCGCACCTGCCCGTGCCCGAGCCGGAGATCCATTAAAAGCCCGACGCAAACTAGAAAGGGAGAGAGGCGTATATGGCGCTGCTCATCATCGGGCTCGACCACAAGATCGGCGCTGCCTCGCAGTGGCGCGATGCGTTCAAGGCGCAGCTTCCCGATCTGCCCATCCGGTTCTGGCCAGATACCGGTGACGCAAGCGACATCGAGTACCTCGCATTCATGCATCCCGATTTCGATGCGCTCCCCGCCTTCCCGAATTTGAAGGCCATGTTGAGCCGCGCGGCCGGAGTGGAGGATATCGTCGATCATCCAAAGCTGCCGAAGGTCCCGCTCGGAAAGGTCGAGCCGCCGGGCGGCGATCCGATGATGACGGAATACGTCGTCATGCATGTGCTGCGCTTGCATCGCGAGATGCCCGCCTATCAGCAGGCGCAGGCCAGGCGTGAATGGCGCGTCGCGCCGATCATCCGGCCCGAGCAACGGCGCATCGGCTTTCTCGGCTTGGGACTGATGGCCACGACGCCGGCATTGGTGCTGAAGTCGCTCGGCTTTCCGGTGTCCGCGTGGGTTCGCTCACCCCGTCAGGGCGCGGAGATTCCGGTCTTCCATGGCCGTGATCAGCTCGAGCCGTTTCTTAGGCAGACCGATATCGCCGTCTGCCTGCTGCCGCTGACGGAGGAGACCGAAGGCATCTTCTGCGCGCGCACATTCGCCATGATGCCGAAAGGCGCGATGCTGGTGAACATCGGACGCGGCCGGCATGTGGTGGACAATGACCTGATCGCCGCGCTCGATTCCGGGCAGCTCTCCTACGCGGCACTTGACGCGCTGTGGCCGGAGCCCCTGCCGAAGGACAGCCCGCTCTGGCTGCATCCCAAGGTCACCGTGATGCCGCACGTCGCGCGGCGGCCGACGGTGGCGCAACTCGTGACCGAAATGGTCGCGAACATCAAAAGCCTGAAGGCCGGCGGACGGCTTCTGGAAGAAATCGATCTCAAGCGGGGGTATTGACGCGCGCCGGCCGCACGCTCCGTTAC
>CAYZMR010000271.1:0-5128 GCA_964479515.1 uncultured Hyphomicrobiales bacterium
TGATCAACTTCAAGGGCGGCTCGCAGGCGCTGCAAGCCGTGATCGGCGGCTCGGCCGACATCGTGTCGGGCTATTACGACCACTGTGTCAATCTTGCCGCCAAGGGCCAGTCGCTGGTCGCTTTCGTCGTCTACGACCGCTTCCCCGGCATGGTGCTGGCGGTGGCGCCGGGCTCGACCAAGGACATCACGTCGATCAAGGATCTCGCCGGCAAGGCGGTCGGCGTCTCGGCGCCGGGCTCCTCCACCGACTTCTTCCTGAAGTACCTGCTCGCCAAGAACGGACTCGATCCGACCGCAGCGAGCGTCGTCGGCATCGGTCTCGACGCGACCGCGGTCGCCGCCATGGAGCACGGCACCGTGCAGGCAGCGGTCATGCTCGATCCGGCCGCGACGCTGCTGCAGAACAAGTTCAAGGACATGAAGACGCTGTCCGACACGCGCACCCAGAAGGACACGCTCGCGGTGTTCGGCGGCGAATATCCGGGCGGCGCGCTCTATACCCGCGCGGACTGGATCGCCAAGAACGAGGCGACCGTGCAGAAGCTGACCAACGCGATCCTCGGCACGTTGAAGTGGATCCATTCGCACTCGGCCGAAGAGATCATGGCGAAGATGCCCGAAGACCTGGTCGGTCCCGACAAGGCGCTCTATGTCGCGGCGCTGAAGAACATGATCCCGATGTATTCGGAGACCGGCAAGATGGACCCGAGGGGGGCGCAAGCCGTGCTGGCGGTGTTCAGCCAGTCGGTGCCGGAGATCGCGAAAGCCAACATCGACCTCTCCAAGACCTACACCAACCGCTTCGTCGAGGCGGCCGGCAAGGGCATGTGATCGGCGTTTGATCAAGGCGGCTGATCGTCGCGATCACGAAATTCGGTTGGATTGTCGCGCGCGGCGGGGACATTGTTCCCGCCGCGTTTCGTTTGTGACCGCCATGAACCTCCTCTCGATCCAATCGCATGTGGCCTACGGCCATGTCGGCAACGCCGCGGCGGTGTTTCCGCTGCAGCGGATCGGCGTCGAGGTGTGGCCGGTCAACACGGTGCAGTTCTCCAACCACACCGGCTACGGCTCGCACAAAGGCCGCGCCTTCGACGCCGCCATGATCGCCGGCGTCGTCGCCGGCATCGCGGAGCGCGGCGTGCTCGCGCAATGCGACGGCGTCCTGTCGGGTTATGTCGGATCGGCCGAGATCGGTGCGGCGATCCTCGACGCGGTCGCGACGGTCAAGACCGCGAACGGCGCGGCGCGCTATTGCTGCGATCCGGTGATCGGAGACGTCGGCAAAGGTGTCTATGTGCGGCCGGGCGTCGCCGAGTTCATGCGCGAGCACGCGATGCCTGTGGCCGACGTCGTCACGCCGAACCAGTTCGAGCTCGATTATCTCTCCGGCCGCGCCACCAGGATGTTGCCCGATGCGCTCGCTGCGATCGATGCGGTTCATGCGCTGGGACCGAAGGTGATCCTGGTCACGTCGCTGCAGACCGACGAAACCCCCGCCGATACGATCGACGTCGTCGTCTCGGACGCGGCGGGCCGCTTTCGCGTGCGTACGCCGAAGCTGCCGATCGCCGCGAACGGCGCGGGCGATGCGCTTGCCGCCCTGTTCTTCGCGCATCTGTTGCGCTCGGGTTCGGCGGCCGAGGCCGCCGCCCGCGCGACATCGTCGGTATTCGGTGTGCTCGCGCGCACCGCACAGGCCGGCAGCCGCGAACTGCTGCTGATCGACGCGCAGGATGAATTCGTCAATCCGAGCCGGATGTTTCCGGCCGAACCATTGTGAGGCCGAGATGCGCCGCCGCTACGTGACGCTCGACGTGTTCACCGAGAAACGCTTCGCCGGTAATCCGCTCGCCGTGGTGCTTGAGCCTGAAGGGCTCGATACCGCCGCCATGCAGACGGTCGCGCGTGAGTTCAACCTGTCGGAAACGGTGTTCGTGTTTCCGCCGGCGGATAAAGCCAACCGGGCGAAGATTCGCATCTTCACACCGGTCTCCGAATTGCCCTTCGCCGGCCATCCGACCGTCGGCACTGCGGTGCTGCTCGGCCGTATCGACGGCGGGACGCAGGCGCGCGACTTCGTGCTCGAACTCAATGTCGGGCCCGTGCCGTGCCGCGTGACTCCGGCCGGGCCGGACAGCGGCCGCGCCGTGTTCGATCTGCCGCGCCTGCCGCAGGACATCGGCGCTCCCGCCGATGACGCGGCGATCGCGACGGCGCTCGGGATCGGCGCGGCCGATATCGGGTTCGACGGCTTTCGCCCGGCGCGCTGGTCCGCGGGAGCACCCTACACGGTGGTGCCGCTGCGCGGGCTCGACGCGATCGGGCGCTGCCGCATCAATCCGGCTGGCTGGGACAAGGCGTTCGGCTTCGACGCGCATGCGGCCGCCTACATGATCTGCCGCGAAACGGCGACGGCGGGGAACAGCTTCCACACGCGGATGTTCGCCCCGCATCAAGGCGTGCCTGAAGACCCGGCGACCGGTTCGGCGGCCGCGGCCTTGGCGGGCTATCTGGCGGCCCACGGCAGCTATCCGGACGGCGAGCATGCTCTGCGCATCGAGCAAGGCTACGAGATGGGCCGGCCGAGCCTGATCGAGCTCACGCTGAGGATGGCCGGCGGCAGGCTCACCGGCGCATCGATCGGCGGCGGCGCGGTGGTGGTGAGCGAAGGCGCGATCGAGGCTTGACCGCGCCGGCGCGTGCTGCGACCACGCGGGCCGTGACCGATATCCCGATCATCCGTATCGAGCGGCTTGCGCTGTCCATCGAGCGTGCGCCGTGGTCGTTCGCGAATGAGCGGCGCGCCGAGATCGACGCGCATTTTGCGGCGCTACGACGCGACAAGCCGCAATTATGGAACGGCCGCGTGCTGCTGCTGCGCCGCGGCGAGATCGCGGACGGCGTGTTGAGCGGTGCCTACATCGAGACCGATTTCGCGAGCTTCATGGCCTGGCGCGACTGGGGCTTTCCCGACAGGTCGATGCGCAACTGCTTTCCGATGGCGGCGCTGCGCGCGGCCGACGGCGCGTTTCTGCTCGGCGTCATGGGACCCAGCACGGCAAGCGCCGGCCACATCTATTTTCCGGCCGGTACGCCTGATCCAAACGACATCGTCGGCGAGACAGTCGATCTTGACCGCGGCGTGATGCGCGAACTCACCGAAGAAACCGGACTGGGGCCTGCGGATGTCGCGGTCGAGAGCGGATGGTATGCGGTGCCGCTCGGTCCGCGCATCGCGCTGATGAAGGTGATGCGGGCGCGCGAGGGCGCCGTCGCCTTGCGCGGCCGCATTCTCGATTTCCTGGCGCGTCAAGACCAGCCCGAGCTCGCCGATATCCTCGTCGTGCGCGGCATCGCCGACTTCGATCCGATGATACCGCCCTATGTGGCGGCGTTCCTGAAGGGCCAGTTACGCTAAGTGGCTTGCAAAGTCGCCCAACGCGGCGTGGAGTGAGGTCATGAAGCTCGAAAAGATGCTCAACCGCTTCCGCGTCGACAAGCCGGACAAGTTCCGCCTCGCCGACTATGATTGCGCCGACACCTGCGGCCTCTCCATCGACAAGGTCGACGCCAAGACCATGCTGGCCGACGGCGTCCTGCGTCTCGCCGAGATGCAGGAGCGGCTGTATGCGGAAAACCGCTCGGCGGTGCTCGCCATATTCCAGGCGATGGACGCGGCCGGGAAAGACGGCGCCATCGCGCATGTGATGTCGGGCGTCAATCCGCAGGGCTGTCAGGTGCACGCCTTCAAGGCGCCGAGCGCGGAGGAGCTCGATCACGACTTCCTGTGGCGCATCGCCAAGAACGTGCCCGAACGCGGGCGCATCGGCATCTTCAACCGCTCGCACTACGAGGAAGTGCTGGTGGTGCGCGTGCACTCCGAGCTGCTTGCCAAGCAGCGACTGCCGAGCGCGCTTGTGACGAAGGACATTTGGGAGGAGCGCTTCAAGTCGATCCGGCATTTCGAACGCCATCTGGCGCGCAACGGCACGCGCGTGGTCAAATTCTTCCTCCACGTCTCGAAGGAGGAGCAGCGCAGGCGCTTCCTCGCGCGCCTGGAGGAGCCCGCGAAGCGCTGGAAGTTCTCGATGGGCGACATCGCGGAGCGCAAGCTGTGGGACAAATACATGTCGGCCTACGAGGACATGATCCGCGCCACCAGCCGGCCGCATGCGCCTTGGTACGTGGTGCCGGCCGACCATAAATGGTTCGCCCGCATCGTGATCGCGGCCGCCATGGGGAAGGTGCTGGACGACATCGATCCGCAGATCCCGAAGGTCGAGGGCGAGGCGCTCAAGGAGTTGACGAGCGTGCGCAAGGCGCTGGAGGCCGAAGGTCCATCCGCCGGCAAATGAGCACGAGGCCGCCGCGATGGGTCACCAGTGCTGACGTATCGGCGCTTTTCGACCTTGCGGGCGCCACCGCATTTCCGATAGAACGCCGCCATGCGGGACGCCTGCGGTTAACGCTTCGTTGACCACTCTTGGCGATCCTGGGTGCTTGACGAGGGTTGGCATGTCGATCCGCCGCGATGTCCGCGCGATCGCTCCGGGAGCCGAAACGGCTCGGCCGGCTGCCGCCCTCATTGGTCTGCTCCTTCTTATCAGCCCCTGAGAGCCGTACGGGCGCTTGGCGCCTGGGCACTCAGGGGAGTTTTGAAAACCCCCGAGCGCCCGCGAGGGCGCATGTCCAGATCAAAGCGCTCCGGCGCAATCATACGAAGGAATATCCGATGACGACCCAGACCCAGTCCGAGAAGGACCGCGTGTTGATCTTCGACACGACGTTGCGCGACGGCGAGCAGTGCCCCGGCGCGACCATGACGCACGAGGAGAAGCTCGAAGTGGCAGAGCTGCTCGACGAGATGGGCGTCGACATCATCGAGGCGGGATTCCCGATCGCCTCGGACGGCGACTTCCAGGCCGTGAACGAGATCGCCAAGCGGGCGAAGAACGCGGTGATCTGCGGTCTCTCGCGCGCCGGTGCAAAGGACATCGATCGCTGCGCCGAGGCGGTCAAGCCGGCGGCGCGCAAGCGCATCCACACCTTCATTTCCACTTCGCCGGTGCACATGAAGTGGAAGCTGCAGATGACGCCCGAGCAGGTGCTCGATCTCGTCGTCG
>CAYZMR010000272.1:0-5124 GCA_964479515.1 uncultured Hyphomicrobiales bacterium
CCTTCTCGGTGAGCTTGATGCGCACCGAGCGGCGATCGACGCGCGAGCGCTGGTGGTCGAGGAAGCCCATCTCGACGAGCTTCTTGAGATTGTAGGAGACGTTCGAGCCGAGATAATAGCCGCGCGTGCGCAGCTCGCCCGCGGTCAGCTCCTTGTCGCCGACGTTGAACAAGAGCAGCGCCTGCACCGCGTTGATGTCGGCGCGGCCGCGGCGATCGAACTCGTCCTTGATCACGTCGAGCAGACGCCGATGGAGCCGCTCGATCAGCGTCAAGGCTTCAAGATAGTGCGGCTGGATGTGTTCGAACCGCGCCTGACGCTCGGCCGGCTCGACCGCTTTCGCGACGGTCTTGATCATGACGCCCCTGTTGGGTTTATGCTTTTCATGACGAGGCCCTGTTTCCCCGTCTGTGGCGTGACCCTAGGGCCGATGATCTAAGATCAGCTTAAATTGCACGATAAACATAACGTTTATTTCGCAGGGTGAACGATCGATTGAGCCTTGAATACCAGGCACTTTCGTCACGTTCGGGTAACCGTGTCGGCGCCCTTCTGTGCCAGCGCGACACACGCCGCGTATTGGACCGCGTCGACGACACCACATCGGCGTGTACGCTTCGGGAACGAATTTTGGCCGCGCGGCCTACTTGCCGCGCAGGAAGCGGATGATCCCGGAAAAATCTTTTGCCCCCTCACCCTGTCCCACATAGAGGCGGTAAAGCGCAGCCGCTTCCGCGCCGAGCGGCGTTGCGGCGCCCGCGCTGCGCGCCGCGTCCTGTGCCAGGGCCAGGTCCTTGAGCATCATCGCGGCGGTAAAGCCGGCCTGATAGTCGCGATTGGCCGGCGAGGTCGGCACCAGCCCCGGCACCGGCGAGTAGCCGGTCATCGCCCAGGTCTGGCCGGATGATTTCGACGCGATGTCGAACAGTTTCTTCGCGTCGAGCCCGAGCTTCTCGGCCAGCACGAAGGCCTCCGACACCGCGATCATCGAGATGCCGAGGATCATGTTGTTGCAGATCTTCGCGGCCTGCCCGTTGCCGGCGCCGCCCGCATGCACGATGGTCTTGCCCATCTGCCGCAGGATCGATTCAGCGCGAACAAAAGCGCGCTCGCTCCCGCCGACCATGAAGGTGAGCGTGGCGGCGGCGGCGCCGGTCACCCCGCCAGACACCGGCGCGTCGAGCATCAAGAGCCCGCGCGCTTCCGCCGCCGTGGCGACCACGCGCGCGGTTTCGACATCGATGGTCGAGCAATCGATCAGCAGCGTGCCTTCATTGGCATTCTCGATGATGCCGCCTGCACCCAGATAGACCTCGCGCACGTGCGCGCCGGCCGGCAGCATGGTGATCACCGCGTCGGCGCGCGCAGCCGCGATCTTGTGCGTCTCGGCGACCGCGCCGCCGGCCGCGCGCAGCTTGTCGGTCGCGGCCGTCGTCACGTCGACGCCCTCCACCTGGTGCCCGGCCTTGAGCAGGTTCTGCGCCATCGGCAGGCCCATATTGCCGAGCCCGACGAAACCGATGCGTGCCATGCGTTCCTCTCTTGGCGTTAGGTGATGATCACTTAAACGTCTTCACCAAATATGCAATCAGGTCGGCGCGCGCGCCGGCGTCCGCGACACCGGCGAACGGCATGCGGTTTCCCGGCACGGCCGCCTGCGGGTCCGCGATGAATTTGTCGATGCTCTGCTCGTCCCATGTGATGCCGCTGCGCTTGAGCGCCGGCGAGTAGCGAAAATCCCCAAGCACGCCGGCCTTGCGTCCGAACACGCCGTAAAGGCTCGGCCCGACGCTCTCCTTGTCCTTCTCAAGCGCGTGGCAAGCCGCGCAGTCCTCGAACCGGTTCTCGCCGCGCGCCGCGTCGCCATCGGCGCGCGCGGCACCGGCCGTCGCCAGTGCTGTCGCACAGATCAACAACGCATACCTCATGCCGCCACCAGCGGTCCGGGCGCCTTCGCGTATCGCTTGATCGCGTCGGCGGTCCAGTAAGCGAGCGCTCCGACCGGCCCGGTCGGATTGTATGAGGCGTTGTGCGGAAAAACGTTCGCCCCGACGACGAACAGGTTATGGCAGTCCCAGCTTTGGAGATATTTGTTCACGGCGCTCGCGCGCGGATTGGTGCCCATGATCGTGCCACCCGTATTGTGCGTCGACTGATAGGGCACGACGGTCCAGGGCTCGGTGCGGGCGGTTGCCTCGTTGAGGCGCGTCGGGTTCATCGACTTCGCGATGTCGTTGACGACCTGCGCGGCGTGTTGGCCCATCTTGTGTTCGTTGTCCTTGTAATCGAACGTCATGCGCATCAGCGGCTGACCGAAGGCATTGCGATAGGTCGGATCGAGGTCGAAGCAGTTGTAGCGGTTGGCCATGACGCTGCCGCTGGCGCTGATCACCATCGCGGTCTGGTACCACTTCGCGGTCGCGGCCTTCCACGCCTTGCCCCACAGCGGCGTGCCGCGCGGCACCGGCCGGTAGCCGATCGGCAGCACGGTGTTGAAGCCGCCCGAGACGTTATAGGCGCCGACGAAGCCATGCGGAGCGCGGTCGAAATTCCAATTGATATTGAAGTCGTCGATCGTCGCGTTCGAGCCGCCCGCGTTCATGAACGGGTTGAAGTTGCGGCCTTCGAAGAACAGCGTCGCGCTCGCGCCGGTCTGATAGCAATAGTTCTTGCCGATCACGCCCGTCCCGGCGACCGGATCGTAAGGCTGCCCGATGCCCGAGAGCAGCATCAGATGCACGTTGTTGATCGCGTAAGCGCAGAGCAGCACGATCCCGGCCGGCTGCTCGAACTCCTCGCCATTCAGGATGTTCGTGTAGCTGACGCCGGTCACGCGCTTGCCGTCGGAATCCTTCAGCACCTTCGTTACCCAGGAATGGGTGCGCAGCTCGAAATTCGGATTCTTCATCGCAAGCGGGATCACCGACACGTGCGGCGAACCCTTCGCGTTCGCCTCGCAGCCGAAGCGCTGGCAATAGCCGCAGTATTGGCACGCGCCGTACTTCGACCCGTCCGGGTTGGTGTAGGCGCGCGAGGCGTTCGCCGACGGCCGCGGGAACGGGTGATAGCCGGCGTTCGTCGCGGCCGTTGAAAACATCTCGCTCGCAAGGATCGGCGTCAGCGGCGGGAGCGCGTAATCGCGCGCGCGCGGCGCCTCGAACGGATTGCCGCCCGGCTGGATTTGCCCCTTGATGTTGCCCGCCTTGCCGGACACCGCCGCCGTGTATTCGAATCTGTCGTAATAGGGCTCGAGCTCGTCGTAGCTGATGCCCCAATCCTGGATCGTCATGTCGGCGGGAATGAAGCGCTTGCCGTAACGCTCCTCGTAGTTGGACCGCACGTTGAATTCCATGTCGGTCCAGCGCCACGTGTGCCCGCTCCAGTGCACCGCCGAGCCGCCGACCACCTCGCCCGGCAGGAACGAGCCGAGCCGGCGCATCGGCAGCGCCTCCTGGGACGGATTGTTGCGCACCGTGATCGTGTCGCGCGCGGTGTTCTGCATCAGATCGTGACGCACGACGTAGCGCAGCTCGTCGCGGATGTTCGGGACCGCATAGTCCTTCTCGGTCGAGCGCATCGCACCACGTTCGAGGGCTACGACCTTCAGCCCGGCTTCCGCCAGCTCCTTGCTGAGAATCCCGCCGGTCCAGCCGAGCCCGACGACCACGACATCGACGTCCTTGAGTTTCGTCACCATGGCCGCCCCCTCAACTCATGTCCGCGATGCCGAGGGGATTGTCGGCGGGGAATTTTTTGTCCTTGTACTTCTCCACGTTCTCGCGATGCACCGCGATGGCGCCCGGAAACCCGATCAGCTTCCAGCCGGCCTTGTTGCGATTGCCGCCGTAGATCGGATCGGAAAACATCCCCTCCATCACGGTCTGATAGACGGTGCCCCAGAACACCCGCGATGGAGGCCCGTTCTCGAACGTGAGCTTGCCGCTCGCGAGCCCGAGCAGCACCTCCTGGCGTTCCTGCTCGCTCAGGCGATCGAACGTCTTGCCGAACGTCTTGCGGCAAAACGCGTTGGTCGCCTCGATGCCGGCGCGGTAGAGCTGCGCGGGCGTCAGCGGTAGTTGATAGCCCTGGCTCGGCACGCCCGGCTTCCATGGGCCTTGCATGTAGAGGCGATCGCCCTTGCCCCAGGAACCGGCGAGCGCGCGGTCGATGTAGATGTTGATGCCGATGTCGGTGCCCTTTGGCGTGAGGTCGTCGGCCGGCACCATGTGGTCGACGAGCGTTTCGACGAACGCCGCTTCATCGAGATTGAGGAATTCGTAGCCCGGTGTCGCCGGCGCGGCTGCCGCGGACGTCGCCGGCGCTGCGGCGGACTGCGCCTGTGCGTCCTCGGCGAGGCCATTCGTCGTGGTTGCGGCGACGCCCCCCACGACCGCACCTTTCAGGAAATCGCGGCGGCCGAACCCCCGGTCCTTCATGCGCCCCTCCCTCGTCCCCGGCCGTGGCGCCAGATGACATGGGAAGCGTGCCCCTTTCGATTGATCGCGGCAAGACGGTTTGCGCCGCGTGACGCGGCCTATTCCGGCCGCTCGCTCCCGGCCTTCCATGTCAGCACGCTGTAGATCACGATCATGGCGATCTCGACGCCCGCGACCCACAGCCGCCCGCCATAGACTTGCGGAAACATCAGCTCGATCGCCGTCATCGAGATGGCCGCGGTGAGCCACACCACGCCGCCCCACGCCGCCGCAAGCCACAGCCCGACCGCCGCCACCAGATCGATGACCGCGAAGAACACGGTCGCGGCCTGCCATGGCACGGAGCTCGATTCGAACGTCGAGCCAGGCCCGTCGCCGATCCCGAGCACCAGCGCCCAGTGATACAGCCCTTTCAGCAGTGAGATGCCGGCCATGACGCGCAGGAACAGCACCAGCCGCCGTGCCCAAGGCAGCTTCTTGGCGTCGCGCGCCGGCGTCTCCAGGGCGGACATCTGGTCGCTCATGACAGCCTCAATTCATCATCGAGCGGGGCGAAATGTCGCTCGACGGTGGCGGCGTCGACCGCCGCCAGGCTCTCCGGACGCCATTGCGGCGCATTGTCCTTGTCCACAATCGCGGCGCGCACGCCCTCATAGAAGTCGTGGCCGTGCACGATGCGCGAGACGAT
>CAYZMR010000273.1:0-5097 GCA_964479515.1 uncultured Hyphomicrobiales bacterium
AGGGCGTAAACGCGTCCGGCTTGGCGCGCGCCGCGCGGTTGATCTCGGCGTGCGTGCCGTTCGTGCGCCAAACCAAATCCGGATCGAGCCCGATGATGGAGTAGCGGCCGCGCGTAGCACCACCCTCGACCGATTCGAGCAATATGCTCATGGGGCGGCCACCTGCGACCTTCAGGAACGCCGAGACCGGCGTTTCTAGGTCCGCGACCAGCGTGGTCCACACGACCTGCGGCTCGTCCCGCCCGTAACCTGCCGCAAAGGCCTCCGGCGCGGGTTCGATCTGCATCGTGGCTTAGTTCTGGTCGGCGGGCGAATTGACGCTGCGCAACGCGTTGATGTTGATGGTCGCGCCGAAATCGGTCCGCAGCCGCGCCACATATTGGGTCAGAAGATCCTCGGAGAAGGCGCGGCGCATGGTCTCCTCGATGCGCTTTTCCTCCGGCGAGACCGCATTCACGGCGGGCGCCGCGATGTCGGTCACGTTGAACACGACGATCTCGGTCGCGCTTGCGCCTTGCGCCATGCCGCTATCGCCCTTGGCGCTGCGGAATACCGACGCGATCACGGCGGGTGGCAGCCCCCCGGTATTGCCCGAGCGCTTGAGCCCGAACGTGGTGCGCACATTGGTGCCCTCGGCCGCCGCGACCTCGGCAAATGGCGTCCCGGCCTTGACCTTCACCAGCATCTCGGCGGCCTTGGTGAGGAGGCGCGTTGCGACCTGCTGGTCGCGCCAACGCTGCTCGACCTGCGGGCGCACCTCATCGAGCGTGCGGTCGCGCGCGGGCTTCACGGCGGTCACGTCGAACCAGAGCGAGCCGCCCGCGATCTGTAGGGGCTCGTTCTCGACGCCGACGTCCGACGAGAACACATTGGCCGCGAGGTCGACGCCCGACGGGAGGCCGGTGACCGCCTGGCCGGCGGGATCGAGGCCGGAGCGGTCGACCGCGTCGATCGTCAGAGCCTTGAGCTTGAGCTTTTGCGCGATCTCGCTGAGCTTCAGGCCGCCGGCGCGTTCGTCCTCGATCTTGTCGTGCAGCGCCTGGATCTCGGTGCGCGCGCGATCGACCGCGATCGCCTGCTTGATCTCGGGGCTCAGCTCCTCGAACGGCTTCACCTGCTCCGGCTCGATCTTGACGACATGCACCAACGCCGCGCCGAAGCGGCCCTGCACCGGGGCGCTGGTCGCGCCTTCGGCGAGCGCAAACGCCGCGTCCGCGATCGCGCGATCGACCATGGTCGCCTGGGTCAACAGGCCGAGATCAATGTCCTTCTCGGTCAATCCGCGCTCGGTCGCGAGCGCCGCGAACGTGATCTCCTGCTTCTCGATCCGTGCCGCGGCGGTGGCGGCTTCGTTCGGGTTGGGGAACGCGATCTGCTCGATCTGGCGGCGCTCGGGCGTGCCGAAGCGGGCCTTGTTGGCCTCGTAGTACTGCCGCGCGTCGGCATCGCTGACGTCGGCGGCGTGGGCGATATCGGCGGGCGCGACCGCGAGCACGACGACGCTGCGGTATTCGGGCGCGCGGAACTGCGCCTTGTTGTCCTCGAAATACTTCGCCAGCACCTCCGGCGTCGGCGCCGGGATGTCGCCCGCCTTGCTGGCGTCGAGCACCACGTAGTCGATCGCGCGCTGCTCATTGTCGAAGCGATTGAACGCGTCGGCGACCGTCTTCGGCGGATTGAGCCCGCCGCTCACGGTCTCGGCGACCTCGCGCCGCAGCGTCAGGCGGCGTTGCTCGGCGGCGAAGCGCGCCTCGCTGTAACCGGCGTTGCGCAGGATGATCTGAAAGCGGGAGGCGTCGAACTGTCCGGCCGGATTCTTGAAATTCGGATCCGCCATGATCTGGCGCGCGATCTCGTCGTCGGAGAGGTTGAGGCGCAACTGCCGCGCGCGCTGATCGAGCGCGGCCTCGGACACGAGCTGGTTGGCGAGCTGTTCCTCGAGGTGCATCGCCCGCGCCTGCTCGGGCGTGACCGGGCGGCGCAGCTCGCGGCCAAGCTGCTGCAGGCGGTCGTTGTAGATCTGGCGGAACTGGTCGACCGTGATCTCGGTCGATCCGATCTTGGCGACGGTCGAGCGTCCGAAGCCGCGGAAGATGTCGCCGATGCCCCAGATGGCGAAGCTCACGGCGATCAGGCCGAGCACGGTCGCCATGATGGCTCGTCCGAGCCAATTGGTGGAAGCTTGCCGCAGACCGCGAAGCATTTAGGTCCTACTGATGATTACGGATGATTGATGATACGGCGGGCGCCTGAGCGGGTTTCGCAAGGGCGCGTCCCAAGGGCGCGCATCATAGGGAGGGGTGTCCTTGTCGGCAACCAGCGCAAGGTGCGGCTTCTAGCGCCGATCGTGCCGGTTGCTAACCGTTCGGCCGCGCTGATATGTCCGCAATTGCATAAGAAATCCAGCAGGAAGGCTGAGAATGACGAAGGGGGGGCGCCGTCCTCTGGTGGCGGGGAACTGGAAGATGAACGGGCTTTCGGGCTCGGTCCGCGAGCTTGGCAAGATCGAGCAGGGGGCTGCCGATCTCGCCGGCAGGGTCGACCTGCTGGTCTGCCCGCCCGCGACGCTGGTGGCGGCCTTCGCGGCGGCAGCCGCCGGCTCGACGGTCGCGATCGGCGGCCAGGACTGCCATGCCGAGCCCGCCGGCGCCTTCACGGGCGACATTTCGGCCGAGATGCTGCGCGATGCCGGCGCGCGCGCCGTGATCGTCGGCCATTCGGAGCGGCGCGCCTACCACAAGGAGACCGACGCGGACGTGCGGGCGAAGGCGCTGGCCGCGCGCCGGGCAGGGCTCATCGCGATCATCTGCGTCGGCGAGACCAAGGACGAACGGGCGGCCGGCCGCACGCTGGACGTGATCGGCACACAGCTTGATGGTTCAGTGCCGGATGGCGTCAGCGCGGACACGGTTGTCGTTGCCTATGAGCCGATCTGGGCGATCGGTACCGGGCTGACGCCGACACCCGCCGACGTCGCCGAGGTGCATGGCTTCATCCGCGAGCGCCTCGCCGCGCGCTTTGGCGGGGCCGCGGAGGCGATCCGCATCCTTTATGGGGGGTCGGTAAAGCCCGGCAACGCCAAGGAACTGCTCGGCGTCGCCGACGTGGACGGTGCGCTGGTCGGCGGCGCGAGCCTGAAGGCGGACGATTTTCTCGGGATCGCCGCGGCCTATCGCTGACGGCGCGTGATCCCGAAAAGCGGGAGCCGGTCTTTCACGCGCACTGAAACCCTACGTCAGGCCGCCGGCCATTGGACGCCCTCGGCCGGCTCGACGCGGGCGATCGGCGAGGGCGCGACGGACGCGAGCATCGGCAGTTTGAGGCCGAAGATCGCGTGCAGCTCGCGGTCGATGTCGGCCGGAAAGAACGGCTTCTGCAGGAATGCGGTCGCACCTCGCGCCAGCGCGTGCCGCCGTCGCTCCTCGCTCTGCTCGCCGGAAATCATGATGACCTTGACGGTCGGATCGCGATTGAGCAGGAGGCCGAGCGTTTCAAGCCCGTTGATGCCTGGCATGTTGCAGTCGAGGAACACGACGTCATACCGGCCGTGCTCGCAGTAGGCGAAAGCCGTCTCGCCGTCGCCGACCTCGGTCGGATCGATGTGGAAGATGCTGCTGGCGAGGACCCGCTTGATGATCTGACGCACCGTCGCCGAATCATCGACGATCAGCGCCTGGCTTGGCACCGTGACGCGGCAGTAGGTCTGCAGGATCGCCTGCACGTCGGCCGCCGTGAACGGCTTTTCCAGGAACTCGTAGACCTTGAGCTGGCGGGCGAGCTGCAGCCGGCGGGTGGTGGCGGTTGCCGACATCAGGGCGACGAAGGTCTTGGCTCCACCCCTGCGCGCCTCGCCGAGCGCGTCCATGCCGCTCATCTCCGGCATGTTGACGTCGATGAACGCCACGTTGATGCGGCCGCCGGCGAGCTGGCGCATGCATTCGCGCCCGTCGCGGGCGTGGATCAGGTCGAACGGGATCGCGGAGGTCTTGGCCAGCGTGGCGAACAGCTCGTGGACGACCGAGGCATCGTCGGCGACGAGCACCTGGAGCTTGAAGCGCGTCATGGCGGCGATGTCCCCTCGGAGGCGTTGAACGCGCTTGGGGTTTACGCGCGGCGCATTGACGGTTGTTTCGGCTTGTTGTTCGAGGTCTCAAGGTTGTCGCAACGGCTCGTTGACCACATGGCGCCGCCGGGTCGGAGCGAACGGTCGGTGCCACCCTGCGTCGCGATTGAAAACGAAGCACGAGAGATAATTTAATGCAAGTGATTACAACATGATATGAGAAGTATCTAAACAGACAGTTGAGCTGGCATCAGGTCGTCTTGGCGGCGGGGCTTCCCCGTCGAGCCGCGCACCGCCGCGCCAAATGCCGCATCGGTATCACTACGTATTGGGAAATCTGCAGTTTTTCGTTCGCGTACGACTTGTCCGAGGGTCCCGCGCGAGCGCCCTAGCGGGGTGGAAATGTCATGGGGGATCGTGTAGAGACCCGCCGACTTCCTATATCAGCCGCATGGGTGTCGGGGCATTCCGCCCGCGCGCCGTGCTTGAGCCAGGCCGAACCATGCTGACCGTGATCATCGTCGTCCACCTCATGATCGTTTCCGCCATGATCGGCCTCGTGCTGCTGCAGCGCTCCGAGGGCGGCGGGCTTGGCATGGGCGGGGGCGGCGGTGGGTTCCTGACCAGCCGCGGTACCTCGAACGTGCTGACGCGCACCACCGCGATCCTGGCTGCCGGTTTCTTCGCCACCAGCCTGCTGCTGTCGATCATCGCTGGCTTCGAGCGCAAGCCGCGCTCGATCCTGCAGAACACCGGCGCGCCGACGACACAGGTTCCCACTCCGGGCAGCGAACCGAACCCGGCGGGGCTGCTCGACCGGTTGCGCGGGACGCCTGCGCCCGCCGCCCCCGGTGCGCCTGCGACCGAACCCGCGCCGGCCGCTCCCGCGGCGCCGGGCGAGCCGCAAGTGCCGCGGTCGCAGTAACGACCTTCGCTGCCAAGGGCCGGGAAACCGGCCCTTCGGATTTTGGGTCACGAAGGCCTCGTCGAATCGAGGCGGTTAGGCTAAAGGTTGGGCCCCATGGCGCGGTACG
>CAYZMR010000274.1:0-5069 GCA_964479515.1 uncultured Hyphomicrobiales bacterium
CGTGCTGCAAGGCGGTGAGAACGCCGCCCGCACCCGACGTTGTCAACGCACGTGATGGTGAACGGGGCGGTCGGTTTCGAACGCTATCCGGCCGTCCGCGGCTCGCCGGCCGCAAACAGCGCGCGCAGACCCTCGCGATAACTCGGATAGCGCAGGCGCAGACCGAGCTCGCGCTTCATCTTGTCGTTCCGCGCGCGCTTGCTTTCGGCGTAGAACGACAGCGCCATCGGCGACATCGACTTCGCCGCCTCGTCGAACGGGATTTGCGGCGGCGGCGGCACGCCGAGCAGCGCCGCCGCAAACGCAATCGGCTCGCCTTGCGGCGCCGGTGCGTCATCGGTGACGTTGAAGATGCCGCATGCGTGCCGCGTGACGGCGGCATCGATCGCCTGCGCGATGTCGGCGACGTGAATGCGGTTGAACACTTGCCCGGGCTTGTCGATGCGCTTGGCCGTGCCGCGTGCGACCTGATGGAGCGCGCTTTGGCCCGGACCGTAAATCCCCGAGAGGCGCAGGATCGCGACCGCCTTGCCGGCGCGCTCGCCAAGCGCTGCCCAGGCCGCTTCGGCGGCAAGCCGCTCGCGGCTGCGATCCGAGATCGGGTTTGGCGGCGTCGTCTCGTCAACCGATCCGCCCGCGTGGTCGCCATAGACCCCGATGGTCGACAGATAGACGATCGATCGCAGACGCGGGGCCGCGGCGAGCACATCGGAAAATCGTGCCAGCACGGGATCGTCGCCATGCGGGGGCACCGACACGAGCACGGCGTCCGCGTCCATGAGCGCGGCCGCGATCTCGGGAAGCGCCGCGGTGCCGTCGAACACGAAGGCTTCGACCGCATGCCCGCCGGGCCGCGCTGCGGCGATCGCGGCGGCTTTCTCGCGCGTGCGGACCGTGGCGGCGATGCGCTCGAAGCGCGCGCCGAATTCCGCGGTGTAGTGTTCGGCGCAATAGCCGAGGCCGAAGCAGAACAAGCTCGGCATCAGGCGTCCGTTCCGGAAAAGCTCTCGGCGAGCGCTGCCGCCCATTCGTCGCGCACCGACGCGTCGCGCTCGCGCGTTCGATGCTTGGCGACGATTTCGGCCAGTCGTTTCGGCTCAAGCCGTCCGAGCGCCCAGACGGCCGCGCCGCGCACCAGCGGCGACTCGTCGGCCAAGAGCCGCTCGGCCTCGGCGGCGAGCTGCGCATCGGATGAATTGCCGATCGCGATCAGCACGTTGCGGACGAAGCGATCGCGGCCGGTGCGCTTGACCGGCGATCTCGCGAACAGCGCGCGGAACGCGGCGTCGTCGAGGCGCGCAAGATCGCGCAGATGCGGCGCCCGCAAGGCCTCGCGCGCCGCGAGCTTCGCCTCGCGGCCGGCTTGCGCGAACTTGTTCCACGGGCAAACCGCGAGGCAGTCGTCGCAGCCATAGATGCGGTTGCCCATCGGTTCGCGCAGGTCGCGCGGGATCGGACCTTTGTGTTCGATCGTCAGATAGGAGATGCAGCGCCGCGCATCGAGCCGGTAGGGCGCCGGAAACGCGGCGGTCGGGCAGATGTCGAGGCAGGCTCGGCAGGTGCCGCAATGGTCGGTCTCGGCATCGTCAGCCGGCAATTCGAGCGTCGTGAAGATCGCGCCGAGGAACAGCCACGAGCCGTGGTCGCGCGACACCAGGTTGGTATGCTTTCCCTGCCACCCGAGCCCGGCGGCGGCGGCGAGCGGCTTCTCCATCACGGCGGCGGTGTCGACGAACACCTTCACGTCGCCGCCCGCGGTGGCGACGAGCCAGCGCGCGATTGCCTTGAGCCGCGGCTTGATGACGTCGTGGTAGTCGTCGCCTTGCGCGTAGACCGAGATCGCGCCGCGGTTACGCTGCGTCAGGACCGCGAACGGGTCGTGTTCGTGCTCGGGCCCGTAGTTCAGGCCGAGCATGATGATCGATTTGACCTCGCGCCAGAGCTCGCGCGGGTTCACGCGGCGTTCTGACGTGTTCGCGAGCCATGCCATGTCGCCATGGGCGCCGTCGGCTATGAAGCGCTCGAAATACCCCCGCGCAGTCCCGATCGCGTCGGGATGCGCGACGCCTGCGATCTGGAAGCCTTGCGCGCGCGCCGCGGCGGTCAGCTCCGCCTTGAGTCGCGCGGATCCGGGCGCGTTCAAAAATCCAGATCCGCGTAGGTCGCCGACGGCGGGATTCCCGGCACCGTGTCGCTCAGCAGCGGACGGAACGAGGGCCGCGACTTGACCCGCGCGTACCAGATCTTTGCGGTTTCGTCCTCGGTCCACGGCACGTTGCCCAGATAGTCGGCGACCGAGAGATGCGCGGCCGCCGCCAGGTCCGCATAGCTCATCTGCTCGCCGGCGAGCCAATTGCGCTGGCGCGCGAGCCAGCCGATGTAGGCCAGATGGTAGCGGATGTTGTTGCGGGCCGCACGGATCGCCGCGGTGTCCGGCGGGCCGCCACCTTGCTCGGTGCGCATCGTCTGCTTGTAGACGCGCTCGGTGACGAGCGGGCTGCTTACTTCGGCGAAGAATTTCTCGTTGAACCAGTGCGTCAGCCGCCGCACCTCGACGCGCGCGCCGGTTTGCGCGGGCAGCAGGCGCCGCTCGCCGAGGTCGGCCCCGAGCGTCTCGTCGAGATATTCGGCAATCACTCCGGCGCCCGGCACCGCCGGCTCGCCCTCTTCGATCAGCACCGGCGTCGTGCCTTCCGGGTTCAGCGCCAGAAACTCCACGCGCCGTTCCCAGACGCGCTCCTCGACCAGCCGCGGCGCGACGTGGCATTCGCCGAGCGCGATCCGCACGAAGCGCGAATGCGGGCAGAACGGGTGGTGGAAGAGGGTGGTCATCGGCTGCCGCGATGGAGCGGCTCGATTCGGCTCGATGCGAGCGCCGCGCCCCCGCAACCCTAGTGCATGATGGCAAAAAAGCTAGTCCCGGACGCGGACCGGGATCGAAGCTCGCCATGTCAGGCTGGTTCTATTGCTCTCGATACGTCATTGCGCCAAAAGCCTGCGTGGTGATTCCGCCCGAGAATCACCTCACGTTTCGCCGACCCGCCGCGCGCCGTGCCGCACCCAATCCGGAGCCCCGCCCTCATGCTGTTCGACCTGTTCAAGGCCGTCTTGCTCGGCATCGTCGAGGGTCTTACCGAATTCCTGCCTGTGTCCTCGACCGGGCACCTGTTGCTGGTCGATCACTTCTTCGGCCCCGAGGCCGACAAGCAGGCCTTCTGGGACAGCTTCAACGTTCTGATCCAGTTTGGCGCGATCCTCGCGCTGCTGTCGATCTATTTCGCGCGGCTGTGGAAGATCGCGCTCGGCATGTTCACGAATGACCATGACCGCCGCTTCGTGATCGGCGTGCTGGTGGCATTCCTGCCCGCGGCGGTGATCGGCGCGTTGCTGCACGGCTTCATCAAGACCGTGCTGTTCAATGTCTGGATCGTATGCGTTTCGCTGATCGTCGGTGGCGTGGTGCTGCTCTGGGTCGAGCGTCAGACGCTGCGCGTGCGTTATCACGATGCGACCGGCTTTCCGCTGATGACCTACTTGATCATCGGATTCTGCCAGTGCCTCGCGATGGTTCCGGGCGTATCGCGTTCGGGCGCGACGATCGTATCGGCGATGCTGCTCGGCGCCGACCGCCGCTCGGCGGCCGAGTTCTCGTTCTATCTCGCGATGCCGACCATGGCGGGCGCCTTCGCGTTCGAGCTTTACAAGAGCTGGCACGAGATCGCCGCTGCGAGCCCGTTCATCGTCGCGGTCGGGTTCGTGGTGTCGTTCATCGCCGCCTGGGTCGTGGTGAAGACGTTCCTCGACTACGTGTCGAGCCACGGATTTGCGGTGTTCGGCTGGTGGCGCATCGTGATCGGCGCGCTCGGGCTGATCGCGCTCGCGCTGACGAAGTGACGTGCTACGCGACCCGGCCGCGGAACTGTCCGGTCTTGCGGAAGCGCCACAGATAAGACGGCACGATCGCCTCGATCGCCACGCCTTCGATGCCGAGTGCTCCGAGCGTGCGGCCCTCGCGCATTGCCGCCTCCGATACCACGTTATCGCTGCGCAAGAGCTCGACCTGGTCGGGGGTCAGCGGCGGCTTCGGCAGGAACTGCAGGAGACGCGCCTGCAGCCTGGCGAGCGCGAACGGCAGCGGGACGAGCAGGCGGCGCCGCTCGGTCACCGCCAGCACGTATTCCATCAGCGCCTTGAACGTCTTCACCTCGGGTCCGCCGAGCTCGTAGATCGTGCCGCCCTTGGCCTTGCCTTCGACCGCGGCAAGGATCGCCTGCGCGACATCGCCGACGAACACCGGCTGGAATTTGGTCTCGCCGCCGCCGACCAGCGGCAGGAACGGCGATATCCGTGCCATGCTGGCGAAGCGATTGAAGAAGTCATCCTCCGGGCCGAACAGGATCGAGGGCCGGAACACCGTGGCGGCGGGAACCGCGCTCAGGACGGCCGCTTCGCCCGCCGCCTTGGTCCGGGCGTAGAGCGAGGGCGCCTCGCTGTCTGCGCCGAGCGCCGAGACATGGATGAGCCGGGCGCCCCGCGCTGCCGTCGCGAGCGCGACCTGATGCGCGCCCTCGGCCTGCACCGCCTCGAAGCGCTGCTTGCCGCGCTCGAACAGGATCGCGACCAGGTTGATGACCACGTCGGCGTCGCGCACCGCGGCTTGAACCGAACCGGGATAGCGCAGATTGGCCTGCACGGAGTGGATTTGGCCGACGCGGCCGAGCGGCTGCAGATGGCCTGCGAGATCGGGCCGGCGCACCGCATTGCGGATGCGGTAGCCCTGCCGCGCGAGCGCACGCACCACGTGGCGGCCGAGGAAGCCGGAGCCGCCGAAAACGGTGACCAGCGTCTCTGCGGGGATTTCGGTCATGCGCGGCCTTTGGGACGACGTCAAAGCGATACGGTCTGTATAGCGGGCCGCGCGGCGCTTCCTCAAGCGTTGACAAGCCGAAACGCCCGGCCATATGTCTGCCTCCCTCGCCCCGATGCCCAGGTGGCGGAATTGGTAGACGCACTAGTTTCAGGTACTAGCGGTGAAAGCCGTGGAGGTTCGAGTCCTCTCCTGGGCACCA
>CAYZMR010000275.1:0-5022 GCA_964479515.1 uncultured Hyphomicrobiales bacterium
ATCTCGAAGGTCAGCGAGCCCGGCGCCTCGGTGAACACCGCGCGGGTGTTGACCTTGAACAGGCGCGCGATGTCGGCGCCGAGCAGGGGATCGTAATACGTCGTCTCCACGCCGAACCGCTTCAGGATCGTGTCGCAGAAATTCCGCGTCGGCCGATAGACCGAGTCCGGCACCAGCAGGTGATCGCCGGCGCGCATGCACGCCATCAGCGCGATCGAAATGGCCGCGAGGCCCGACGGCACCAGCACGGTTCCGGCGGCGCCGGTGAGCTTGGTCCAGGCAACCTCGAGCGATTCCGTGGTCGGCGTGCCCTTGGTGCCGTAGGTGTAGCGCGCCGCGCGTTTGAGGAAGTCCTGCGTGTTGCGGTAGAGCACCGTCGAGCCGCGATAGATCGGGGTGTTGACGAAGCCGTGCTGCGCCGAGGGGTCGCGCCCGGCGGTCACCACCACGGTTCCGGCTTCGAGCGGCTTGGAGGTGGGCTTGCCGCCATCGCCGCCGGTTGACTGGTCCATGAGCTTTGTTTCCTGGCGCCGTGCGTGTGGCTTTGGCTCGCTTTGGCGCTTTGCGGCATTTACTGCGGCAACGGGCCCACGGGTCAACCCCTTGACCTTGTTGGGCGTAAGTTCTGAGATGCAAATCAACGGGGGCCGTGTGGGGGAGTTCGCTCGGTCGTGATCGCCGGCTAGGCCCCGCAACGGTTCGTTTGAGCGCCTCAAATCACCTCTAGACCGGAGAAGGTTTTGCCATGAAACGCGTCCTCACCACGCTCGCCGTCGTTGCGGCGGCCGCATTCGCCGCATCGGCAGCCTCGGCCCAGACGCTGAACACCGTCAAGTCCCGCGGTGTCCTCAACTGCGGCGCCAATGGCTCGCTCGGCGGCTTCGGCCTGCCCGACGCGCAAGGCAACTGGACCGGCCTCGACGTCGACTTCTGCCGCGCGGTCGCCGCGGCAATCTTCGATGATCCCAACAAGGTCAAGTTCGTCGCCCTGACCGCCAAGGACCGCTTCACCGCGCTGCAGTCCGGCGACGTCGACCTCCTGGTGCGCAACACGACCTGGACCTCCTCGCGCGACACCTCGCTCGGCCTCAACTTCACCGGCGTCAACTATTACGACGGCCAGGGCTTCATGGTGCGCAAGGCGCTGAAGGTGAACTCGGCGCTCGAATTGAACGACGCCGCGGTCTGCGTGCAGCAGGGCACCACGACCGAGCTCAATCTCTCGGATTACTTCCGCGCCAACAAGATGAAGCTCAAGACCGTCACCTTCGCGAGCGCCGACGAAGCGATCAAGGCCTACGACGCCGGCCGCTGCGACGCGTTCACGACGGATGCCTCCGGCCTCTACGCCGAGCGCCTGCGGCTTGCGAAGTCCGACGACCACGTGGTGCTGCCAGAGATCATCTCCAAGGAGCCACTCGGCCCCTCCGTGCGTCATGGCGACGACCAGTGGTTCGACATCGTGAAGTGGGTCCACTTCGCCATGCTCACCGCTGAGGAACTCGGCATCACCAAGGCGACGGTCGACGAAGCGATGAAGTCGGCCAACCCGGATGCGAAGCGTCTGCTCGGCACGGAAGGCAATTACGGCGAGCAGCTCGGCCTGACCAAGGATTGGGCCTACCGCATCATCAAGCACGTCGGGAACTACGGCGAAGTGTTCGAGAAGAACGTCGGGCAGGGCTCGCCGCTCAAGATCCAGCGCGGTCTCAACGCGCTGTGGACCAAGGGCGGCCTGCAATACGCCCCGCCGGTTCGTTGAAGGAGCAATTGCCGTAGCCCGGATGAGCGAAGCGATATCCGGGAGAATAGACGCCTTTACACCCGCATGTCGCTGCGCTCATGCGGGCTACGAAGGGCTACGGACGCCGAAAGAGAAGCCGGGTGGCGTTCCACCCGGCCTTTTTTTGGCAGAATGCTTGCATGCCGCTTGTGGGTGGGATGAAATGACGGTCTGTGGGGACGCCGCCCGTCTGGCGGCTCGGGGAGCGGAATGAGTATCGCGCAGGAAAGCGGCCCGCCCAAAGTCTCGTTGATCTACGACCCCAAGGTCCGCAGCATCGCCTATCAGGTCGTCCTCTGCGCCGTCATCGTCTTCCTCGCCTATTCGGCCGTACGCAACGCGATCGATAATCTCGCGCGTGCCAAGATCGCGTCCGGCTTCGGCTTCTGGAACCAGACCGCAGGCTTCGACATCAGCCAGACGCTGATTTCCTACTCGGCGCAGGGCGGGACCTACGGCCGGGCCTTCTGGGTCGGCCTTTTGAACACGCTGCTGGTGGCGGCGATCGGCATCGTGCTCGCCACCATCGTCGGCTTCCTGGTCGGCATCGCGCGGCTGTCGAAGAACTTCCTGCTCGCGCGGCTCTCGGCCGGCTATGTCGAGGCGATCCGCAACGTGCCGCTGCTGCTGCAGCTCCTGTTCTGGTACAACGCCGTGCTCAAGGCGCTGCCGGACCTGCGCGACAGCTGGACGCTGCCGGGCAGCATCTATCTCAACAATCGCGGCTTCTTCGCGCCGTACCCGATCTTCAGCTCCGGCGTTGAATTCGTGGTCGGTGCGTTCGTCGTCGGCGTGATCGGCGCGCTCGCGTTCGGCATCTGGGCGCGCAAGCGGCAGGAGCAGACCGGCCAGCAGTCGCCGGTCGCGCTCGTATCGCTCGGCCTGATCATCGGGCTACCGGTCATCGCGTTCCTCGCGGCCGGCATGCCAGCGACGCTCGAATTCCCCGAGAAGGGCCGCTTCAACATCCGCGGCGGCTTGGAAATCCTGCCCGAGCTGGTCGCGCTCGTGCTCGGGCTGACGCTCTATACCGGCGCGTTCATCGCCGAGGTGGTGCGCGCCGGCATCATGGCGGTGTCGAAGGGCCAGAGCGAAGCCGCCGGCGCGCTCGGCCTGCGCACCGGGCCAACCTTGAAGCTCGTCGTGATCCCGCAGGCGATGCGGGTCATCATCCCGCCGCTCACCAACCAGTATCTCAATCTCACCAAGAACTCCTCGCTCGCCGTGTTCGTCGGCTATCCCGACCTGGTGCAGATCTTCACCGGCACGGTGCTGAACCAGACCGGGCAGGCGGTCGAGGTCGTGATGATCACCATGGCGGTCTATCTCTCGATCAGCCTGATCACGTCGTTCATCATGAACTGGTACAATTCGCGCATCGCGCTTGTGGAACGGTGACGCCATGTCGATCGCGACACAAGACGACCTCAACGTTCCCGACGCGCGCTACGTTCGCGTCGCCCCGGTCGAGGCGCTGCCGCCGCCGGTCGCGGCGCGAGGCGCCGTCGGCTGGGTGCGGGCGAACCTGTTGTCGAGCCCGACCAATATCTTGCTGACGATCCTGACAGCCGCGCTGATCCTGTGGATCGTGCCGCCGGTGTTCGAGTTCCTGTTCACGCACGCGGTGTGGACCGGCAGCGACCGCGAGGCGTGCCTGCCGACCGCGGACCGGCCCGAGGTCGGCGCCTGCTGGGCGTTCGTGCGCGACCGCTTCTCCTATTTCATCTACGGCTCCTATCCGATCCCGGAACGCTGGCGCGTCGATATCTTCTTCGCGATGCTCGCCGTCGGCATTTTCTGGCTGCTCTGGCTCGAAGCCCCGCGGCGCGATCTCGGCGCGCTCTATTTCTTCGTGATCGTGCCGATCGTGTCCTACATCCTGCTGAACGGCCTGCCGCTCATCGGACTGCGCAGGGTCGACACGTCGCTGTGGGGCGGCGTGCTCGTGACCATCGTGGTCTCGTGGGTCGGGATCGTGTTCTCGCTGCCGTTCGGCATCCTGCTCGCGCTCGGGCGGCGCTCGACCATGCCGGCGGTGAAGCTGTTCTCGGTGATCTTCATCGAGTTCGTGCGCGGCGTGCCGCTGATCACCGTGCTGTTCATGGCGAGCGTGATGCTGCCGCTGTTCGTCCCGGACGCCTATTCGCCGGACAAGCTCCTGCGCGCGCTGATCGGCATCGCATTGTTTGCCTCCGCCTACATGGCCGAGGTCGTGCGCGCCGGCCTGCAGGCGATCCCGAAGGGCCAGTATGAAGGCGCGATGGCGGTCGGGCTCGGCTATTGGCAGATGATGTATCTCATCATCCTGCCGCAGGCGCTCAAGATCACGGTGCCGAACATCGTCAACACCTATATCGGCCTGTTCAAGGACACGACGCTGGTCGTGATCGTCGGAATCTTCGATTTCCTGCGCACCGTGGAAGTCTCGCGCATCGATCCGAAATGGGCGGCACCGACGACGAGCGCGACCGGCTACGTGTTCGCCGCGATGTTCTATTTCATCTTCTGCTACAGCATGTCGCGTTACGCCAAGGGCGTTGAGGCGCGGCTGGGCAAGGGCGACAGACGGTAAGGACGGGGTGAAGACATGGCGAACGTCGCAACAGCCACCAAGAGCGCGGAACAGCTCGCGGTCGAGATCGTCGGCATGCACAAGTGGTACGGCGAGTTCCACGTGCTGCGCGACATCAACCTCGCGGTCGAGCGCAGCGAGCGCATCGTGATCTGCGGGCCCTCGGGCTCGGGCAAGTCGACCATGATCCGCTGCATCAACCGGCTGGAGGAGCACCAGCAGGGCCGCATCATCGTCGACGGCACCGAGCTGACCGGCGATCTGAAGAAGATCGACGAAGTGCGCCGCGAGGTCGGCATGTGCTTCCAGCACTTCAATCTGTTCCCGCATCTCACCATCATGGAGAACTGCACGCTCGCGCCGATCTGGGTGCGCAAGATGCCCAAGAAAGAGGCCGAGGAGGTCGCGATGCACTTCCTCACCAAGGTGAAGATCCCCGAGCAGGCGAACAAATATCCGGGCCAGCTTTCCGGCGGCCAGCAGCAGCGCGTCGCGATCGCGCGCGCGCTGTGCATGAAGCCGAAGATCATGCTGTTCGACGAGCCGACCTCCGCCCTCGACCCCGAGATGGTCAAGGAGGTGCTCGACACCATGGTGCAGCTCGCCCAGGAAGGCATGACCATGCTGTGCGTCACCCACGAAATGGGCTTCGCCCGCCAGGTCGCGA
>CAYZMR010000276.1:0-4979 GCA_964479515.1 uncultured Hyphomicrobiales bacterium
GGCTTGGCGCTGAACGGATCGCGCAGCACGCGCACGCCCGCCCGGTCGACCACCAGGTAGCCGGAGCGGAAGTCGCCGAACGCGATCGCATAGGCGTTCGCCGCGATGTCGGGCATGTCCTCGGCCTCGACCACCGGATAGGTGAGCAGGCTCGCGCGCCCGCTCGCGGCGGTCGGCGGCGACCACAGATAGTCCCCGTCGGCATCCTTGAGCTTGCGCACCGCGGCCTGCGTCTTGCGGTTCATCACGAAGTTGCCGTTCTGGCGGTAGCCGGCCTTGAGCGCATAGACGAGATCGATGATCGCATCGACCGGCGCGTCGGCGTCGAAGGCGCCGGCCGTGCCCGTCGGCACGTAGCCGATCTTGGTCCAGGCCCAGGAGCTCTCGGCGATGATCGTGTAGGAGAGGAAGCCCTTCGGCTTGTTGCTGCCGTCCCCGGAGACGAACGCGGTGCCCTCCTGCTGGGCGAACACCTGCTCGACCTCGCCGGCGATCCACTGGTCGATGTTTACGGCGCTATCCTCGAGCAGCGTCTGCGTCGCGGCCGGCATCGCGTAGAGCTCCATCGCGGGGAACTGCAGCTCGGCGAGCGTCGGCGTCGTCGTCTGCGAGCGCGAATCCGTCTCGCCGACCCAGCCGGCCGCGGGACCCGCGGTCATGAACGGCTTGTTGTAGACGTTGGCCGAGATCGTGCGCTGGCCCGCGATCGAGCGGATCGGCGAGATCAGCGTGAGGCGCTGGCCGATCGCGGTCTCGGTCTCGTTCGGCACCAGGTAGCCGCCGTCCGGCGAAGAGCCGACCGAGAGCGCCTTCACCTCGAGCGCGCGCAGGCCGGAGCTTTCGCCCTGGCGCACATAGGTGTCGAACGCGCTTCTGTGTTCGCGCGTGGCGTAGCTCTGAGGGCCGCTGCGCTCGGAGCCGAGCTGCGGGCGGGCGGACTTCAGGTTGATGTCGTCGAGCTGGCGCTGATGCGTCGAGACCGCCTCGTTGATGCGCGCGACCTTCTCTTCGAGCAGCACGTCGCCGCCGCGCTTCTCCAGGGAAGCGAGACGCTCGTCGTTTGCCTGCCGGAAGGCCTCGAAGGTGCGCATCATCTCGTGATGCGTCACCAGCGCGTCGGACGGCAGGCCCGCCTTGGTTTCGAGGTGGGTGTCGATTTCCATGTCTTTCTCCTTCATGAGTTTCGACAAAATGGGGTCCGCATGCGAGGCACGCAGCGCGCATCGCATACGGGACGGATTGAGCGGTGACGTGTTCGGGATCGGACGGCGACTGATGGTCGCCGTCTTGGCCTGCGCGCTATTGCCAGACTTTGGCAGCGACAACCTGACAGGTTCTTTGGTCGATGTTGATCTCCGGGACAAATCCGAGATGACCGTCAGGCAGTTCGAGCCGAACTACCCAAACACCGCCCTCCTCCGAGCTTGACCAGCGCCGGTTCGCGATAACGATGAACGGCAAGCGTGCCCTAACGTAGTCTTCGGCGATTTTTACGACATCGCAATTCGGCTGCCACGTGGCCGGATCCACCATTGCTTGGAGTATTGCGACCACCTTCAGGGCCTTGAACATGAGAGGCCTCCTGCAATGCGCATTGCGCCTCAGGGCGGGGCGTCGCCCGCTACGCGATCCGCCCGGAGTTCGCCAGCTCCGTCTCTATCCGCTTCTCAAGCTCGGGATGGACCGACAAAACCCTGCCGGTCAACTGAACGTTGATGCTGTCGATGGCGGTCGCGATTCCGGAAGAATAACTCCGATAGTCCTGCGGGCTGCAATGCTCCTTCAAGAAGGCCAGCAAATCCTGCAGCTCAGCCGCGGTTCGAAACGCGGTCTGGATGACGCGCCACGCGGGATCTTGGCTCATGGGCGGGCCTGAGGTCAGAGGTTGCGCCCGAGACAGGCGTTCATGCATTTGAAGAAGTCGAAGGTATTACGATCACTCCAAGGAGGCTGTCGGCGCTCCAGCACAGGATAGCAAAGATCAAGGCCTTTTTTGATAATCCTGCGGGCCGGCCGCAAGTCGTAGCTGCTTCCCCATCGCAAGAATTTTCTGCGCGTCCGCATCGCTGTTCGCCGACTGCGGATTACCGGGGGCATCCTTCGGCGCGGTTTCCCCAGCGCCGCCGCTCGTCCACTGCCCACCGTCGGAATTCCGCGCCGGCACGCGCGGCTGGTCCGTGCTGTATTTGCGGCCGAGCGCGCGCAACGCGAGCTCGAACTTCAGGTCCGCCAGCATGATGCGAACGCGCTGGTGATCCGCGCGCAGCGCTTCGACTTCGGCCAGGAATGCGGCGTCCGCTTCGGCATCGTGCTCAACGACATCGCCGCAGGCCTTCTCCTGCGGCGGCTCGTAGAGGTGATGCGCCTCGGGCCAAAGCAAAGCCATTCATTGACGCAATCCTGTCGGATCGCCAATCCGCCGGAGCGGCGTTCCACTATCGGGCCGCCAACATCATCTCCGGCGGAAGCCTGTTCATCAGCTTCATGGCCCTGATAATCGCCGGCCTGACGTATTTCAGGAGAGGCTCAAACAAGACTAGATAACAACATGCGGAGTTGCCGCCGCCAATCACCGAATCATGCTGCGGACTTCGGCCAAGAAAATCCGGTGACCGCCTTCGCTGAAGCCGTAGCTTGGCGACACGCTGCGCCAAACTTGCGCTATCTCGGCGTCAGAATGGCGTCCGCTCAAGAGCTCGTCCAGAAAGCTCTTGATGACCTCCTTCCGCTGCCCTTCGAATGAACCGACGACATCCGCGATCCACTGCTCACGAGTCGCAAACTCGTTGTGGCTACCCGGGTAGAACAACGTAAATAATTGCCGGACATCCCAGGGAATTTCCATGACGACCTGCCGCTACTTCGGATACTCATTGATCGGAAACGCGGTTCGCACTGCATAACCTCGCTCAGAAGTGGAGTCATATCTGACGACCACGCGCACCGCATAGGTATCCCGTATATAAGGCTCCGAGTCTCCGGTTGACCGGAACGCTTCTTTGCCGGTCGGATAACCAAACCGCGTATCCAGGGTGGCGCGATCCAGCTCGCCGCTCGCAACACGGTCGACCGTCTCTTTGTGATCTTCAAGCGTACGATTCACAAGGTCGTTCGCTGATTCCAGCGACAAGAAGCTTCCTTCGGCTACCCGGAAATCAGTGATCTCAAATTTGCCAGCTGAATATCGGATCCAATCCTTTTGGACGACGTCGAGCAGTTCTTCGTCACTCTTGCCGACATGGTCCCGTATCGTGTGGCCAATGCCCTTTGGCGCTTCTTCGTCCGCCAGAACGACGGAGTACGGTCGCTGCGTCGGGCCTTGCGCATATTGCGCGCCCGGAATCGCTTCGTTGTCCGGCGTGACTTCCGATATGACGCGTGAATCGTCGCTTCCCGCTCCCCCTCCCCCACTCGTCCATTGCCCGCCTTCGCGATAGCCGGCCGGCACGCGCGGCTGGTCGGGGCTGTATTTGCGGCCGAGCGCGCGCAGCGCGAGCTCGAACTTCAGGTCCGCGAGCATGATGCGCACGCGCTGGTGATCCGCGCGCAGCGCTTCGACCTCGGCCAGGAATGCCACGTCCGCGACTTGATCCTCGGCCGGCTCAGCGCGCGCCTTGTCCTGTCGCGCTTCATACAGGTGATGCGCCTCGGGCTTGACCCAGCGCTTCCAGTCGTGCCGCTGCCAGCGCTGGCGCTGACCTTCGAGCCAGGCGGGATGGACGCAGGACATCAGGACGTCTCCGGTTGGCGCCGTATCGGTGGGCTTCGCCGCGCTCAGCCCACCCGACGACGGCGCCTCGGCGCGCTCGGCATCGCGGGCGTGCGCGCCGCGTCGGCGACGCTCAGCGCGCGCCACTCAGCTTCAGCGCGCGCCCGCGCGAAGGAGAACGGCCGGGAGGGAAGCCTATCCTCCTTGACCGCGCGGACGCGCGCCCCCGCGAGCAGCGGGAACGTGACGATGGAAATCTCCCACAATTCGAGCTCGTGGATTTTTCGCACCCGGCTCACCGGGTCCACGCGCCCCTTCACGGTGCGAAAGCCGATCGAGAGGCCGTCGACCGCGCCGGCTTTCACCAATGCGATGAGTTCGCGCGCGCGCGTGACGTCCGGAATGAGGCGGCCCCGCGCGCGCAAACCGCGCCAGTCCTCGGTAAGCTCGAGCCATACGCCGACCGGCTCGGCCGGATCGTGCTGGAACAGCATCGGGACGCGGCGTGGCCCGCGCGACTTCAGCGTGCGCGCGAACGCGCCCGGCATCACCATGTCGCGCGCCGCGTCGAGCTCGCCGAACAGGCTCGCATAGCCCTCGACCGTGCCGTCGGGCTCGATCCGGGTCGGCGGGCGGAAGACCTTGAGCGCGAGCTGTTCGTGCGGTGCGAGCATGGGTTCTCCTGCGCGCGCGCGTGCGCGTCGGCGGTGCCAGGAACTCGGAAACCCTCTCCCCTTGAGGGAGAGGGTGGCTGACGAGCGCGAAGCGCGAGGAAGCCGGGTGAGGGGTTTTGTTCTTGAGCGCGAAGCCCCTCACCCGCCCTCGCTTCGCTCGGGCACCCTCTCCCTCAAGGGGAGAGGGTTGCGCCGGCGTGCGCGGCGAGAGCTCAGCGCTTGCGTTTCGTCTTCGCCTTGGTGCGCGGGGCAGCATGCGGGCGCTTGGCAGCGCGCTTGGCGGCGCGGTCGAGATGGCCGAGAAATTCGCGGAACGCGGTCAGATGATCGCCGCGCGATTTCGTCTCGCCGCGGATCGAGCGCAGCACGTTGTGCAAGGTGTCCATCATCGGTCTCCGTAACGGTCGTTGAAGCGCGAAATCTCGCGCACGAAATCATCAAAGCGCGCCATCGCGGCCGAGAGCGCGCGCAGCACCGCGTAGAGCAGCGCCGTCGTCGAGGCGGCCCACAGGAACAGCGCGAGATGCGCGAGGTCGCCGCGCTGCGCGAAGATGGCGATCAGGTCGTTCATGGTTTCGATGTGAGCGACGGCGCGG
>CAYZMR010000277.1:0-3456 GCA_964479515.1 uncultured Hyphomicrobiales bacterium
ACGCCGCTGATGTCGGTGACCAACGCGATCTCCTCGGTGATCGTGGTCGGCGCGCTGCTCGCGGCCAGCGTCGAGCTCACCGCGCACGAATGGGGCCCGGTCTGGGCGCGCGTCCTGGGATTTTTCGCGCTGATCTTCGCGTCGGTGAACATCTTCGGCGGCTTCCTGGTGACGCAGCGCATGCTCGGCATGTATCAGAAGAAGAAATGAGGGCCACGGCATGAGCCTCAATCTCGCCGCGCTGCTCTATCTGGTCGCCGGCGTCCTGTTCATCCTGGCGCTGCGCGGGCTCTCCAGCCCGGCCACGAGCCGGCACGGCAATTTCCTCGGCATGACTGGCATGGCGATCGCGATCGCCGTGACGCTCGCGTCGCATCCGCCGGCAAGCTTCTTCTCCTGGGTGCTGGTCGTGCTCGGCATCGCGATCGGCGGCGGCGCGGGCGCCGTGATCGCGCGCCGCGTGCCGATGACCTCGATGCCGGAGCTGGTCGCAGCGTTCCATTCACTGGTCGGCATGGCGGCCGTGCTGGTCGCGGCCGGCGCGCTCTACGCGCCGCGCGCCTTCGACATCGGCGCGCCGGGCGATATCCACAAGGCGAGTCTGGTCGAGATGTCGCTCGGCGTCGCGATCGGCGCCATCACGTTCACCGGCTCGGTGATCGCGTTCCTGAAGCTCTCCGCCCGCATGAGCGGCGCGCCGATCCTGTTGCCGATGCGCCATCTGATCAATCTCGGCCTCGCCGTGCTGATCGTGCTGATCATCGTCTGGTTCGTTCGCGCCGAGAGCTACTTTGCGTTCTGGTTGCTGACGCTTGCGGCCTTCGCGTTCGGCGTGCTGCTCATCATCCCGATCGGCGGCGCCGACATGCCGGTCGTGATCTCGATGCTCAACTCCTATTCGGGCTGGGCCGCGGCCGGCATCGGCTTCACGCTCGGCAATTCGGCGCTGATCATCACCGGCGCGCTGGTCGGCTCCTCGGGCGCGATCCTGTCCTACATCATGTGCCACGCGATGAATCGGAACTTCTTTTCGGTCATCCTCGGCGGCTTCGGCGGCGAGGTCGCGGGGCCGGCGGCGGGCGCCGAACAGAAGCCGGTGAAGCTCGGCTCGGCCGATGATGCGGCCTTCATCATGAAGAACTCCAGCAAGGTCATCATCGTGCCGGGCTACGGCATGGCGGTGGCGCAAGCCCAGCACGCGCTGCGTGAGATGGCCGACAAGCTCAAAGCCGCCGGCGTCGAGGTGAAGTACGCGATCCACCCCGTCGCGGGCCGGATGCCCGGCCACATGAACGTGCTGCTCGCGGAAGCCAACGTTCCCTATGACGAGGTGTTCGAGCTCGAGGACATCAATTCGGAATTCGCGCAGGCCGACGTCGCCTTCGTGATCGGCGCGAACGACGTGACCAATCCGGCGGCCGAGGACGACAAGACCTCTCCCATCTACGGCATGCCGGTGCTGCAAGTGTGGAAGGCCGGCACCGTGATGTTCATCAAACGCTCGCTCGCGTCCGGTTACGCGGGCATCGACAACCCGCTGTTCTACCGCGACAACACCATGATGCTGCTGGGCGACGCGAAGAAAATGACCGAAGAGATCGTCAAGGCGCTGTGATGCGCGCAATCCTCCGCCCAGCCCTCGCAACGGCGCTCCTGCTGGCGCTGCCGGCCAGCGCTTTCGCGCAATCCCTTGCCTGCAACCTCCCGCAGAAGCCGATGATCGAGGTCGAGATGATGTTCGGCCGCAACATCGGCGGGCATCTCGGCGTGACGGAGAAAAGCTGGGCGAGCTTTCTTGCGCGCGAGGTGACGCCGCGCTTCCCCGATGGGCTCACCGTGTTCGACACGACGGGCCAATGGCGCGACGCCAAGACCAAGGCGGTGGTGCGCGAGCCCTCCAAGATCGTGCGCATCATCACGGCGGATGCCGAAGCGCAGGGCAAGATCGACGCGATCGCCGAGGCCTACAAGAAGCAATTCCGTCAGGACTCGGTCGGCATCGTGTCGCGGCCGTCCTGCGTGTCGTTCTGAGCGGCCAATTCAAAACGTCTGATACGTCTGCCCCACCTTGCCGCCGACGCGGGCGAAGCCTTTCTTGGCGGGATCGTGCTCGCGGTTGAGGTTGAGCGCCTTGGCGTAGGAGCCGGCTGCCCTCTCCTTGTCGCCGAGCCGCTCATAGGCGAGCCCGCGGCTGGTCCAGGCGGTCACGCTTGCCGGGTCGATCTGCACGGCATCGTCAAGGTCGCTCGCGGCCGCCTTCACGTCGCCAAGCGCGAGCTGGCTCAGGCCGCGCGCCACGTGCGGCTCGGCCTGCTGCGGGGTCAGCCCGATCGTGGTCGAGAAGTCGTCGATCGCGAACTTGTGCTGGCCTTGAGCCTGATAGAGGAGCCCGCGATTGTAGTAGGCCTGCGCGTTGTTCGGGCTGATCTGGATCGCGCGGTTGAAATCGTTCAAGGCGTCGAGCGCGCGGCCCTGCTGGCGATAGACCAGGCCGCGCCCGAGATAGGCGGTCGCGTAGGCGGCATCGAGCGCCAGCGCGCGATTGTAGTCGGCGAGGGCGAGCTCGGGCTTGCCGAGCTGACGCTGCGCCTGACCGCGATTCGCATAGGCCTGGGCGTAGTTCGGATCGAGCGCGATCGCCTTGTCGAAGTCGGCGACCGCTTCCTGGTTGCGTCCGGCGCGGCCGAGCACGCTGCCGCGCATGTTGTAGGCCTGCGCGTCGTTCGGGTTGCGCGTCACAACGTCGGTGAGCGAGGCGATGTTGGCGGGCGAGGCGGCGAGCGTCTGGTCGTCGTCCGCCGCGACCGTGTCGCCGACGGTCTTGCAGGCGGCGAGCGCGATCGCCGCGAGCCCCAACACCGC
This sequence comes from uncultured Hyphomicrobiales bacterium, assembly GCA_964479515.1. Lineage (GTDB taxonomy): Bacteria > Pseudomonadota > Alphaproteobacteria > Rhizobiales > Xanthobacteraceae > PALSA-894. The sequence goes on from CAYZMR010000277.1 coordinate 2,863, forward strand.
AAAACTCCTGGTGCGTCCGCACCCCATCATCGGTCGCCTCGCCGGGCCATCCTGCCGGAGATCAGACCCTTTGAAAAATAGCACGGCGCGGGAAGGGCTTTCGCCCGCCCGCGCCGGTCAATGTGCCGCAGGGTTGATTCAGCGCGGGCCGCGGTTGAATCCGCCGGCGCCAGGGCCGCCACCGAAACCACCCGGCCGCGCGCCGCCCGGACCGCCGGGGCCACCGGGCCCGCCGCGGGTGACGGGCTTCGGCTTGCCCGGGAGCAGGCCTTCGCGCTGGGCGCGCTTGCGCGCCAGCTTGCGTGCGCGGCGGATCGCTTCCGCCTTCTCGCGCGCCTTCTTCTCGGAGGGCTTTTCGTAATGGCCGCGAAGCTTCATCTCGCGGAAAATCCCCTCGCGCTGCATCTTCTTCTTCAGCGCCTTGAGGGCTTGGTCGACATTGTTGTCGCGGACGAGAACCTGCACGCGTCGTTCCTTCTGATCGTGGTCGGGCCGGGCCTGAATTGGGTACCGGACGAGAATCGCCGCTTGGACGCGGACGAATCCATGCCGGGCCCGGGGCCATTAGCAGAAATGGGCGCGCAAGTCCACCAA
>CAYZMR010000277.1:3556-4976 GCA_964479515.1 uncultured Hyphomicrobiales bacterium
GCCGAAGACGGTCAGCAGCAGGATGGCAACGGCCTTCTTCATCACGCAAACCCCGACACGCGCCCTTCGGCGCCATCATATCCGAGCGGGTATTCTCCGCGATAGCCGTTAACGGCGGGTGCCGGCGGCTGTCACTCGGCGAACACCCGCGTCACATGCCCCATCTTGCGGCCCGGGCGCACGCCAGTCTTGCCGTAGAGATGCACGGCGGCGCCGGGCTCGGTGAGCCAACGCCGGTACTCTTCGACCTCGTCGCCGAGCAGGTTGATCATCTCGATCCGCCCGCGTCGGTTCGGTAGCCCAAGCGGCAGGCCCGCGACCGCGCGGATATGCTGCTCGAACTGCGAGACCGAGGCGCCGTCGATGGTCCAGTGGCCGGAATTGTGCACGCGCGGCGCGATCTCGTTGACCAGCACCGCATGGCCACCGCCGTCCCGCACCACGAACATCTCGACCGCGAGCACGCCGACATAGGAGAACGCTTCGGCGATTTTTTCCGCGATCCGGCGGGCCTCGGCGGCGACCGCCGGCGTGATCGCGGCCGGCACGCGCGAGGTCTTCAGGATGTGGTCCTGGTGCTCATTCTCGGTCACGTCGAAGCATTCGATCGCCCCGTCCTGCCCGCGCGCCGCGACCACGGAAATCTCACGCTCGAACGGCACGAAGGCTTCGAGGATCTGCGGCTGTCCGCCGAGATCGTCGAACAGCGTCGCGACATCGATGCCGTCGCGGATCATCGCCTGACCCTTGCCGTCGTAGCCGAAGCGCCGAGTCTTCAGAACGGACGGCGTGCCGATCGTCCTCAGCGCGGCGCCGAGTCCGGCCGCCGAATCGACGGATGAGAATGTCGCGGTCGCGATGCCGAGGCTTTGCACGAATTCCTTTTCGACGAGGCGGTCCTGCGTCGTCGCCAGCACCTTCGGATCGGGCAGAACCGGCTTCCTCGCCGACAGGAACGTCGCGGTCTCGGCCGGCACGTTCTCGAACTCGTAGGTGACCACGTCGACGTCGGCGGCGAAGCGATCGAGCGCCGCCATGTCGGCATAGTCGGCCTCGGTCACGCGCCGCACCACGTCGAACGCCGGAGAGCGCGGATCGGGACACAGCACATGGCACTTGAAGCCGAGCCGCGCGGCCGCGAGCGCGAGCATCCGGCCCAACTGGCCGCCCCCCAGGATGCCGATGGTGGCGTCGGGGCCGAGCGCGTTCACGCCTTCGTCTCGTCGACGGGGTGCTCGGCGACGGCCTCGGTTTGTTTCTTGCGCCAGGCTTCGAGCCGTGACGCGAGCTTTGCGTCGGTGAGCGCGAGCACGCTCGCCGCCAGCAGCGCCGCGTTGATCGCGCCGGCCTTGCCGATCGCGAGCGTGCCGACCGGCACGCCCGGCGGCATCTGCACGATCGAATAGAGCGAATCGACGCC
>CAYZMR010000278.1:0-4968 GCA_964479515.1 uncultured Hyphomicrobiales bacterium
CGGCGAACCTCGGCAAGTTGCGCGTCGGAGAGGCGCATGTCGTCGCGATGCGCCAGATAGTCGATCATCGCGGCGGCGGCGGCGTCCTGGTCGTTCGCCGGAAGCTGTTCGACCTGCCGTAGGGCTTGTTCAAGAAGCTTAGTCATATTGCAAGGATATCACAGCGCTCGCGGCGGGCGTAGCCGGATGAGCGACGGCTCATGCTAGTCTTACTTCCAACACGAACAGTTCGCTCCTTCGCCTTGCCTCTGCACACGTGAAAACACCCCTCATGCCGCGTATCGCAACGGGCCTCGCCGCCCTCGCCGTCTCGCTTCTGTTCATGCCCGCGGCCTCGGCGGCACCGGCCGACCAAGCGACGGCCGCGAATCCGCGCGTGGTATTCTTCAAGGACAGCGGCAAGAAGCCGATCCGCCGGCACGACTACGGCTTCCTGCCGGGCTATCGGCCGCCGGAGGTGATCGAGCGCCAGCGCGAGCGGGCCTACTGGGCGAGCGGGCCGCACTATTACGGCCCGGCTTGGCCGCGCTTCTATGGCAACCGCTGGAACGGCGGCAGCTTCGGGCCCTGCTACACCTATACGCCGATCGGCTACATCTGGAATTGCGGGAAATAGCGGAAACGGAATTCGTCTGGCTGATCGCGCGCGGCGACCCAGAGCGCGGTCACCACCTGTCGTCGAGCTCCGGCCGGCCGGCAAGGCCGCAATAGCCGTGGACGTCCGTCGAGGCATCGCCGACGCCGCCCTTGACGTGCGTGAGGTGGAACTCGCGCCACGACATGCAACTCGACGCGATGCAGTGATACATGCGGTTCGTGTTCTCGAATCCGTCGGTGTTGGTGTTGAACACGCGGTTGTTGTTGTCGATGCGCACGAACGGGCACCATTTGGTGCGCGCGACCTTTTCGCTGACCATCATGGAAGCGATCCCTCGGCTGACGCGCAATCCATGCGCCCATGGCCGCGACCCTGCTTGATCTGTGTCAAAGGCGCACCTGCGCCGCTCGCACATCACTTATATGGAGTTAACTTTCGGCGCCCGAGACCCTACTCCTCCGGCTCGGTCGTAAAGGTGAGCGGATAGCCCTTGCTCTTGGCAAGGTCCATCGCCTCGTTCGCCTTCGTCTCGGCGATGTCCTTGGCGTAGACCGCGATCACGCAGACGCCGCGGCGATGCGCCGTGAGCATCACGGCGTACGCCCTCTCCTCGCCCATGCGGAACACGAGCTTCAACACCGTGACGACGAATTCGCGCGGCGTGTAGTCGTCGTTGAGCAGGATCACCTTCCAGAGCTTCGGCCGCTCCGTCTTCGGCTTTGTCTTGGTGCGCGGGGTGACGACGGTCTGCTGGCTCATGGCGGCGGCATTTTACGCCCGTGCCCGCCGGGAATCACCCCGGCCGAACGACCCGCTCAGCCGAACGAGCGGGCCCCGATCCGGCGCGAGGGCTTGCGCTCGACCACGACGGCGCGATGCGTGCCGGCGCGGCCGGTGAACGCGACCGTCACGGGCCGGCGCTCGGGCGCGGCCTTCTTCAGCGCGACGCGCACCTCCTCGATCGGCAGGTCCATCAGTCCGGCCGCGATCTCGACCTGCTGCTCCACGTCGTCGGTCAATCCGCGCGCCGCGAAGATCGCCTCGTCCAATGTCGGCGGATCGTGACGCACGCGGCGCGGGCCATATTTCGTATTCCAGGAGGCGCTCATCATTGCCTTCTTGTTCTCTTGAGTCTTACCGCCGCAGTATCCCTCAAATATTGCGCCGCAGCAATCACGATTGTGCGATGCACACAGACGCACATTAACCAAGATGGGGCAGCCCTATCCGCCAGCCATGTCGCGCGGCGAGAGCGTGAGGTCGAGGATCTTCCATTCGCGATACTTGTCGGCCGGCAGGAAGTCGTAGGGCTGGCACGCCTTGAGCGCCCGTTCCGCCGCCAGCACGACCGCCGGCCCCTCGCGCGCCGCGCTTGCCTCGATCAGCATCGGATCGGAGGCGAGCGCTCCGTCGGGCTTGAGAAACACCCGCATGACGACGTGCATGTTGCGCGTCGGATCAACGCCGTCAGGGAGTTTCAGGCACTTCTTCAGATGCGTCTTGAACGCCGCGACCTCCTGGTGCGAAAGGTCGGCGCGGGCGTCGGCGGGCGCATCGAACCCGATCGACGGTGCGTTCTCGACCGGCGGCGGCGGCGCGAGGTCCATCAGCTTGGGGATGCTCGCCGGATCGAAGATCGACGGCGTCGCGGCCGGCTTCTGCTCCGGCGCGGGCGGTTGGGGCGAGGCCTGCGGCTGCGGCGGCAGCGATGCCTGCTGCTGCGGCGGCGCCTGCTGCTGGTGCTGTGGCGGAGGTTGCTGCTGCTGCTGAGGCTGCTGCGGCGGCTGGACCGGCGCGGTCGCCTGCTTGGTCGCGGCGGACTGCGGCTTGGAGGCGGCTGGGGCAGGCGCTGCGGCCTTGCGCTGGGTCGGCGCCGGCGAGGCTATGTTGGACGGCGTCGAGGCGGCCGTCTGCGTCGTCGGCGTGAACGACGGCAGCGTGATTTCGAGCTCGGGCTTGGTCGGCAGCGCAGCCTCTGGCTCGGGCGGCTTCTCCGGCTTGGCGGGCTCGGGCGGCGCCTCGGCGGACGGCACAAGGTCGACCGTCACGGTCTCCGCCGGCGCAGAATCGAACGGCTTCGCGGTTCCGAGCAGGAACAACGTCAGCAAGATCGCGTGGGCGACCGCCGATATGAGAGCGCCGGCACGCATGGCCTGAAATTACGCCACGCCGCGCCCAAGCCCAAGTGCACTTTTGGTCCGGGACTGCATCGCCGGACAGGAACGCCACGAAAACGCGCATTCTGTGACCGCCGGCGGTGAAAGCGCTCAGCGCTGCCAGGCGAAGAATTCGCGGATCGGGTAGAGCGCCGGGCGCACCGGGTGCAGGTGGCTCTTGCGGCGCGGACGCTCCGCGGTGCGGACCGGCTTGTCGGGCGGCGCGGCTGGCACCGCGGTCGCTTGCGGCGGCACGGCTGCGGCCGGCGTCTCCGGCGGCGCGCCGGCCGGCTCATCCACGCTCGGCGGCTGCACCGGCGGGAACGCCGCTGCCGCGCGCACGGGCTCCGGCGTTTGGGTTGGCGTTTGAGTCTTGGGCACGGCGCTCGCCACCGGCGCGAGCTCTTGGTCGGTGCGCAGCGCGACCGGCGCCGCGGCGAGCGGCGCATCTTCCGGCCCCGGCCGCAACAGCAGATAGGGCAGCGCGCTCGCGCCCGCGATCACCACCGTGACCGCAACGATCATACCGCTCCAGAAATGTCGATTGAGGCTCATGTCGCGTGTCCCGCCGCCCCGTCCCCGGCCGGTCAGCCGAAGCAGGACAGACCACGCGGTCGCGGCACCAATGCGGCCGGTGCGTGCCTGCGCGAGGGCGATCCTCGGGCCGGGACGTGACATCGACCCCGGCTCTCGCTCCGCTCGGCCGGGATGACAGACGTTTTCAGCGCGGCGGCGCCGTCATCTCGCTGAACAGCACGCCGCCCTTCATCTTGTTGTTGCGCTCGGTCTCGACCAGCGAGATCACGACCTGCCCGGGCTGGACATTGAAGTTCTTCACCACGGCGTCGGTGATGTCCTTCATCAGCGCGCGCTTTTGATCCTGCGTGCGGCCGCTGACCGCGTACACCACGATTTCCGGCATTGTGATCCTCCCTCGGATTGCAAAACAGGCCGCGACTATACGGGCGACCGGCCGTGCGAATAAGCCCTCCCGCAACGGAAACGCACACGCGCGCAAGGCTGGCATGCAGGCCGACGGGCCACCCCTGTCGCACTTGATGCCTATGTCAGCGTTGCGCGGCCAACGGCTGCGGCCGCGCACCGCGGGGATGAACCGCAGCCAAGAATGGAGAACAACCATGCGCCCCTCATCCCTGATCCTCGCAGGCCTTACGGCCGGCGTGGTTCTTGGCGGCATCAACGCCGCCAGCGCGCAGGACTACAGCAACAGGACCGTCGCGGAGTGCTCCCAGACCGTCGGCCAGCTCAAATTCGAAGGCTGGGCCGCCGATCGCAACCGCGAGATGATGACGCTGGCCTGCGAGCAGAACGGCGGCACGATCCCGGGCGCGGCGCAGGCCGAGAGCCCTGCCGCGCTGCGAAGCGGCACGACGCACCACACGCGCTAGGCCGTTCCGGCGCTCTGCTGCGCGTGGCGCGTCAATGCGCCCCGCGCAGCATAAAGCCGAAGCTGATCCACCACAGCCCGTGGATGAACAGGTCGACCGCGACGACGAAGCCGAGCACCCACAGGCCGGTCATCGGGTAGCCCGTCATGATGACCAGGCCCGCCAGGATGCCGATCACGCCGGACAGGAACAGCAACCAGCCCCACATGTGCCAGAAGCGGAATGCGAGCACGATCCGCACCACGCCGGAGGCGAGCAGGAATGCGGCGAACAGCAGGGTCAGCGCGAGCGAGCCCGCGACGGGATTGGCCGACAGCGACAGGCCGGTCGCGAGATAGAGCAGCCCGACGAGGAGGCTGAGCGCGAACCCGCCCCAGCCGCGTTCCGCGAAGGCGTGTGCGATCTGGAACACGCCTGCGACGATCAGCAGCGCGCCGATCACCAGCGTGCTCGCAATCGTCGCGGCCATCAGATGGCCGAACATGATGAGCGCGATCACCACGAGCGCGGCGCCGACCAGCGCCACGATCCACCATTTCGACCGGTCGATGCCGACGTTGAACTGAACGCTTGTCGTGCTTCCGGGCTGTGCCATGACCGCCTCCCGCAGTTGAATGACGTCGGCCGGGACTATAGGCGGATTTCGCGGGCGTTGCGCGCCCCTCGGAGGGCTTCGTCGCAGCTCACGGCGAGCCGCGGACGACCCCATCCTTGAAGAACATGCGGTAGGGCGTCGTGCCGTTGGCCGAGCCGTCGCGGGCGCGCCACTTGCCGTTGGTGCAGAGGATGCCGCCCTGCGCCGGCA
>CAYZMR010000279.1:0-4956 GCA_964479515.1 uncultured Hyphomicrobiales bacterium
AAATTCCACGACGGCGAGCCGTTCGACGCGGAGGCCGCGAAGTTCTCGCTCGAACGCCACATGACGATGGCGGGCTCGTTCCGCAAACCCGACCTTGCTCCGGTCGACAAGGTCGAGGTCGTCGATCCGCTGACCATCCGGCTGATCCTGAAAGCGCCGTCCTCGCCGCTGATCGCGCAACTGACCGACCGCGCCGGCATGATGGTGTCGCCCAAGGCCGCGAAGGAAGCCGGCGACAAGTTCGGCCTGCATCCGGTCTGCGCCGGCCCTTACAAATTCGTCGAGCGCGTACAGCAGGACCGCATCGTGGTCGAGAAGTTCGCCGACTACTGGAACAAGGACAACGTCCACATCGACCGCATCACCTATCTGCCGATCGTGGATGCGACCGTGCGGCTCGCCAACCTCAAATCCGGCGGGCTTGATCTGATCGAGCGGCTGCTCGCGACCGACATCGCGGCGGTGAAAGCCGATCCCAAGCTCAAGCTCAGCTCGGTCCCGGATCTGAGCTACTGGGGCATTACGCTCAACGTCGCGAACGGCGACAAGGCGAAGAACCCGCTGGGTGAGAACGCGAAGGTACGCCAGGCCTTCAGCCTCGCGATCGATCGCGAGGCGATCAACCAGGTCGTGTTCAACGGCGAATTCGTGCCCGGAAACCAATGGGTCGGCCCGAGCAGCTTCTACTATCAGAAGAGCCTGCCGGTGCAGCCACGCGACGTCGCCAAGGCCAAGGCGCTGCTCAAGGACGCCGGGGTGACCACGCCGATCCCGATCGATTTCATGGTGGCGCAGGGCGCCGAGAACAAGGCGATCTCGGAAATGCTGCAGTCGATGTTGGCGGAAGTCGGCTTCGACATGAAGATCCGCGTCACCGAGTTCGCCACCTCGCTGAAGGCCGCCGAGGCCGGCGAGTTCCAGGCCTATCTGGTCGGTTGGAGCGGGCGCACCGATCCGGACGGCAACCTCTATACCTTCCATGCCTGCAACGCGCCGAACAACAACGGCCACTACTGCAATCCGGACGTCGACAAGCTGATGAACGAGGCGCGCACCTATTCGGATCCGGCAAAGCGCAAGGCGGTGTATGAGAAGGTCGCCAAGATCCTGCTCGACGAGGGCCACATCGTCTATCTCTATCACCGCAAGGTGCTGATCGCGCATACGACCAAGCTCGAAGGCTTCGTGCCGGTGGCCGATGGGCTGGTGCGCGTGGTGGGGCTGAGGCTGAAGTGACGCTCGCTCTTTCTTTACCCTCCCCCTTGCGGGGAGGGTCGCGGCGACGCGAACGCATCGCGGCGGGGTGGGGGTGGCGCGACCATGCATGATCTCTCGACCCCCACCCCCAACCCCTCCCCGCCGTCAGGGCGTTCACGCCCGTCTTCGACGGGCTATGGGGGAGGGGAGCCGTCCGCCCGCGGGGAGAGATAAGTGCTCACCTTCCTCGCCAAGCGGATCCTGCAACTGATCCCGACGCTGTTCTTCGTGTCGGTGCTGATCTTCTCGCTGCAGCAATTGCTGCCCGGCGACCCGGCGCTGATCATGGCGGGCGAGGACCGCGACCCGGAAGTGATCGCGCAGATCCGCAAACAGTATCGGCTCGATCAGCCGCTGCCGGTTCAATACGTCTACTGGGTCAAGGGCGTCGTCACCGGCGACCTCGGTGAATCGCTGCGCATCAAGCAGAAGGTCTCCGACCTGATCGTGGAAAAGCTTCCGGTGACGATGCAGCTCGCCGCGATGGCGATTGTGATCGCGCTCGTCATCGGCGTCGGCGCCGGCATCGTGTCGGCGGTCAAACGCGACACGATCTGGGACTACGCCGCCAATGTCTTCGCGCTGTGGGGGCTGTCGACGCCGAATTTCTGGCTCGGCATCATGCTGATCTTTCTGTTCTCGGTCGAGCTCGGCTGGCTGCCGGCGTCCGGCTATGTGCGGCCGTCGGAGGATTTCTGGGGCAGCATCGCGTCGACCATCATGCCGGCCTTCGTGCTCGGCAACGCGATCGCCGCGGTGCTGATGCGCCACACGCGCAGCGCCATGCTGCAGGCGCTCAACAGCGACTATGTGCGCACCGCGCGCGCCAAGGGACTCTTGGAACGCTCGGTCATCTTGAAGCACGCAATGCGCAACGCGCTGACCCCGGTGATCACGCTCGGCGCGCTCGAGCTCGGCACGCTGCTCTCGGGCGCGGTGCTGACCGAGCAGATCTTCACGATTCCGGGCTTCGGCAAGCTGATCATCGACGCGGTGTTCAACCGCGACTACGCGGTGGTGCAGGGCGTCGTGCTGGTCACCGCCACGACCTACATCACGCTCAATCTTCTCGCCGACCTGCTCTACATCTGGGTCAACCCGCGGCTGAGGGCATAATGGCGATCGCCTATGATCCCGCGCTCGCGGCGCGCCGCGACGAGGCGCTCGAAAGCCCGACGCGCCGCGCGCTGCGCCGGCTCGTGCGTCGCAAGGGCGCGGTGGTCGGGCTGATCGTCATCGCGCTGTTCGTCGCGCTCGCGGTGTTCGCGCCACTCATTGCGCCTTACGATCCGAACGCGCAGGGCTGGACCACGGTGCGCAAGGCGCCCTCGGCGCTGCATTGGTTCGGCACCGACGATGTCGGCCGCGATATTCTCGCCCGCGTCATCTACGGCGCGCGCGCCTCGCTGCTCGCGGGCGTGATCTCGGTCGCGCTCGCGCTCGGCGTCGGCGTGCCGATCGGCTTGACCGCCGGGTATGTCGGCGGCTGGACCGACGCGGTCCTCTCGCGCATCACCGACGCGATGCTGGCGGTGCCGTTTCTCATTCTGGCGATCGCGCTCGCGGCGTTCCTCGGGCCAAGCCTCGGCAACGCCATGATCGCGATCGGCGTCACCACGACGCCCATTTTCGTGCGGCTCACGCGCGGGCAGGTGATGGTCGTGAAGGTCGAAGACTACGTCGAAGCCGCGCGCGCGCTCGGCAATCCGCGCTGGCGCATCGCGCTGTTTCACATCCTGCCGAACATCCTGCCGGCGCTGCTCGTGCAGGCGACGCTCTCGATCGCGGCCGCCGTGATCGCGGAGGCGAGCCTCTCGTTTCTCGGCCTCGGCCAGCAGCCGCCCGCGCCGTCCTGGGGCTCGATGCTCAACTCGGCGCAGCGCTTCCTGGTGAACGCGCCTTGGATGGCGGTGTGGCCGGGGCTCGCGATCTTCCTGACCGTGCTGTCGTTCAACCTGATCGGCGACGGGCTGCGCGACGCGCTCGACCCGAAGGAGAGGTAGGGCAGGGATCGTCATCCCGGACGCCGCCGCAGGCGGCTATCCGGGATCCCTGAAACAGCCCTTGCGCTCCAACTGGAGCTTACGCCTCGCTGATCCCGGTTGTCGCTGCGCTCGGCCGGGGATGACAGCGCAGACGCTCAGAGCGACTGCGACGGGGTCAGGGCCTCGTCGCCGGAGTGGTCGAAATTGGTGCGATCGCCGCGCTCGTCGCGTTGGTACTGGTCGCGATCGCCGCGTTCGAAGCGATCCGGGCGTCCGGGACCGCGCGGCTCGCCGCGGCCGGGTCCGCGCATGTCGCGGTTCTCCTCGCCGGTCGGATGCATCATCGGCCGGTGCGACATGTAGAAGCGCGCCTTCTGCTCGTCGGAGAGCGAGCCGTAGAACGCCTCCATCGCGGGACGCACCGTGCGGATCGCCTCCAGCATCGCGGTCAGGCGCTTCTCCGCCGCCGCGAGCCGGCCGGGCGGGGTGACGGAAGGCTCGGCCGGACAGGCCGCGCGAATGGTCTCGGACGCCTTGGTGGCGGCTTCCTTGAGCTTGTCGAAGGCGGGCTTCTGCTCCGCCGTCGGCTTCGTCGCCTGCTCCATGCGCTCCAGCATGCGCGCGGCGAACTGCTCACCCTGCGGCCCGCAGAAGCGCCCCATGCCGAGGTGACGGCGCATGTGCTCGCGCTCCCCGGTCTGGTCGCGGTCGTCGCGATCGCCGAAGGACCTGCGATTCCATCGGCCCCAGCGCTCCTCGCGGTCGGCGCGCCAACGCGGGCGGCGGTCATCGCCGGGCGGATTGTCGGCATCGGGGCGCTGCTGCACCTGCGCGGTGCTCGGCGGGGTACCGCCGGGCGCGGCCGGCGCCTGCTGCGCGAGTGCGGTACCGGCGAGCGCGGCGGTCGCCGCGAGCGCAAGGAGCGTTGGCTTGATCATGGACATGGGAATTCCTCCTGGGCGGCAAGCAGCGGTCCGATGTTTGGACGCGGATGTTGCGAAATGCGGGAAGGGAAGGTGATCCTGGGCTTCGCTGTGCTGTCTTGCTCTGTGACGGCTTACGCGCCGGCGGCGTGTCGCGACCCGCGCGCAATACTAGCCGTTTCCTTGGCGGAATGAAGGCGCATGTCGCGCCGTCAGGGCTCGCCAGGGCGTAAAAATCGCGGCATATGGGGCTTACAATTCGGTAACAAAGCCGGCGCCGGCCCGCGCAATGATCAAGGAGAATGCCATGGTATCCGCCACGCCCGAGCACGAGCGCGCCCTGCTGGATTGGCTCGCCGGCCAGCGCGGCGCGATGCTGGCGCTGCTCGAGGACCTCGTGAACATCGATGGCGGCTCGTACGACAAGGCCGGCGTGGACGCGGTCGGGACGCGCATCCGCGCATTCCTCGAAGCGCAGGACATTCCCTGCGAGACGATCGCGAACGAGGATTTCGGCGACGCGCTGCGGGCGACCGTCGGTGGGCCGTCCAACACGGCGATCATGCTGCTCGGCCACCGCGACACGGTGTTTCCGAAGGGCGAGCCGACGCGCCGGCCCTTCCGCGTCGAGAACGGCAAGGCCTACGGCCCCGGCGTCGCCGACATGAAGGCGGGGCTCGTCATGAACGCCTTCGTGCTCGCGGCCTTCAAGAAGTTCGGCGGGGCGCCGTCGCCGCTGGTCGGCCTGTTCACCTCGGACGAGGAGATCGGCTCGCCGGCGTGCCGGCCGA
>CAYZMR010000280.1:0-4953 GCA_964479515.1 uncultured Hyphomicrobiales bacterium
ACAAGGCGACCTTCATCGCCAACGCCACCAACGGAAAATCGAAGTTCTTGTCGCTGAAATACGAAGACCCCAAAATTCGTGTGGTCGGCAACGCCGCAATCGTGCGGTTCCACTGGCTGGGCGAAGCCGAGATCGTGGCCGACGGCAAGAAAGCCTCCACCAATCTCCACATCCTGATGAACTGGCAAAAGCAGGGCGCGGACTGGAAGCTTCTGACCCGCGCGTCAACCAAGCTCTGAACGCGTCCAGCCAGCCAGTCTGCACGGACGCACGACGCTCGGTTTGACTTTGCGGCGTGCGCCCGCAATTGATTCCGTATGCGCAACCTCGTCATCGACGCGGAGCGGCTCTGGGGCGAGTTGATGGAGACGGCCGCGATCGGCGCCACGCCGAAGGGCGGCATCTGCCGGCTCACGCTGACCGATCTCGACCGTCAGGTCCGCGAGTGGTTCAGGGCCCGTGCCGAGGCGCTCGGCTGCACCATCACGATCGACGACATGGGCGCGATGTTCGCGCGCCGGGCCGGGCAGCGCGCCGACGTCGCGCCGATCGCGATCGGCAGCCATCTCGACACCCAGCCGACCGGCGGCAAGTTCGACGGCGTGCTCGGCGTCCTCGGCGCGCTTGAGGCGCTGCGCACGCTGGTCGAAGCCGGCTACGAGACCTTCGCGCCGATCGAGGTCATCAACTGGACCAACGAGGAGGGCTCGCGCTTCGCGCCCGCGATGGTGGCGTCCGGCGTGTTCGCGGGCGCCTTCACGCGCGACTGGGCGTGGGCGCGGCAGGATCGCGAGGGCGTCACCTTCGGCGCGGCGCTCGACGGCGTCGGCTATCGGGGCGATCAGCGTTGCGGCGAGCATCCGCTCTCGGCGTTCTTCGAGCTGCACATCGAGCAGGGGCCGATCCTGGAAGCCGAGGGTAGCGACATCGGCATCGTCACCGGCGTGCAGGGCATGCGCTGGTACGAGGTGACGGTCACCGGCGCGTCGGCGCATACCGGCGCGACGCCGATGCGGCTGCGCAAGAACGCGCTGCTCGGCGCGGCGCGGCTGGTCGAGCGCATCAACGCCATCGCCGAGCGCCACGCGCCGGCAGCTCTCGGCGCCGTCGGGCTGATGGAGGTTCGGCCGAACTCGCGCAACGTCGTGCCGGGGGAGGTGTTCTTCTGCGTCGATCTGCGGCATCCCGACGCAGCGATGCTCGACACGCTGGAAGCGGAATTCACGGCGTCGTTGCGTGAAATCTGCGACCCGCTCGGACTCGACGTTGCGTCGAGCCGGATCTGGGACCAGCCGCCGGTGCGCTTCGATGCCGAATGCGTCGCTTCGGTGCGTCGCGCCACCGCGATCAGCGGGTTCTCGGCGCGCGAGATCGTCTCGGGCGCCGGCCACGACGCGGCCTATGTTTCTCGCGTTGCGCCGACCGCGATGATCTTCGTTCCCTGCCGTGGCGGGATCAGCCACAACGAGGCCGAATTCAGCTCCAAGGAGCAATGCGCCGCGGGCGCGCAGGTGCTGCTCCAGGCGGTGCTCGACTACGATCGCGTGCTCGCGGAGCGGCACGCGACCCCGGCTGGGCGGTGACGCGCTGGCGGCCGGTTCTTCCGGCTTCACGCAAATGCGAATGGTAACGACATTGGCGGGCTTGTCTTCCGGCCCCGCCATCCGCCACAGTCGTTCGATGGTTCGCCCGCTCGCCGTTCGCCGTCATAACGAGATCGTGCAGCGCCTGCGCGCGGTCGGCTCGGTGAGCGTCGGCGAGCTCGCCGAGATTTTCGGCGTCTCGCACGAGACCATCCGCCGCGACCTCAAGCTGCTCTCCGACCAAGGCCGGCTCGACGTCGTCCATGGCGGCGCGACCCGGCGCGGCATGATGGAGCCGCCGATCGCGCAGCGCGGCGAGGAGAACGTGGATGGCAAGGCCGCGATCGCGCGCACCGCCGCCCGCATGGTGCCGGACGGCGCCTCCGTGCTGATCGATTCCGGCACCACCACGGCGGCGCTGGCGCTCGAGCTTGTCGGCCGCTCGGGATTGACCATCTGCACCAACTCGCTCAACCACGCGCTCACCTTCGCGCGCGCGCCCGGGAACCGCGTGTTCATGCTCGGCGGCGAAGTGGACACCAATGACGAGGCGGCGTTCGGTCTCGGCGCCGCGGCCGGCATGGACGCGATGCGCGTCGACATCGCCTTCATCGGCGTCGGTGGCTTCGCCGAGGACGGCGGCCTGACCGATTATTCGGCGGTCGCGGCCGACACGCGCGGACGCATGATCCTCACCGGCCGTGCCTATCTGATGGCCGACCACACCAAGTTCACCCGCCGCACGCCGTTCCGTGTTCCCAACATGGACAAATGCGCCGGTGCGATTGTCGACCGCGTGCCCGACCGCGCCCTGGCGGCGGCCTGGGCCCATCTCGGCTGGGACATCATCACGGCCAAATAAAATTGGCTTTTTGTGATATTTTGTGGATATACTTTGCGGGCCTTTGCCGTGGGGCCGCAAGCGCATGTCGTCCGACCATTTTCCCGACAGGGCTCGCGCCGTCATCATCGGCGGCGGCGTCATCGGCTGTTCGGTCGCCTATCATCTCGTGAAGCACGGCTGGCGCGACGTCGTCCTGCTGGAACAGGGGCGGCTGACCTGCGGCACGACCTGGCATGCGGCCGGGCTCGTCGGTCAACTCCGCGCGCATCAGAACATGACGCGGCTCGTGCAGTATTCGGCCGCGCTGTATCGGACGCTCGAAGCCGAGACCGGGCAGGCGACCGGCTGGAAGCAATGCGGCTCGGTGCTGGTCGCGCGCACGCCGCAGCGCGTGACGCTGTTCCGCCGCGTGCTCGCCGCCGCGAAGGCGCAAGGGGTCGCGTGCGAGTGGCTATCGCCGCGCGAGGCGGGCGAGAAGTATCCGCTGATGCGCACCGACGACCTCCTCGGCGCGCTGTGGCTGCCGGACGACGCCAAGGTCAATCCGGCCGACGTCACGCAGGCGCTCGCGAAAGGCGCCCGCATGGGCGGCGCGCGCCTGTTCGAGCAGACGCGCGCCACCGCGATCCACCAGAAGAACGGCGTGGCGACCGGCGTCGCCACCACGCGCGGCGACATCCGCGCCGAGGTCGTCGTCAACTGCGCCGGCCAATGGGCCAAGCAGGTCGGCCGACTCGCCGGCGTCACCGTGCCGCTGCACTCGGCCGAGCACATGTACATCGTGACCGGGCGGATCGATGGCGTCACGCCCGATCTGCCGGTGCTGCGCGATCCCGACGGCTACATCTACGTCAAGGAAGAGGTCGGCGGGCTTCTCGTCGGCGGCTTCGAGCCGGTCGCCAAGCCGTGGGGCATGGATGGCATCCCGGAGAACTTCGAGTTCGGCATGCTTCCCGACGACTGGGACCAGTTCCAGCCGCTGATGGAGAACGCGCTGATCCGCCTGCCGGCGCTTGCGACCGCGCCGATCAAGACCTTCATGAACGGGCCGGAGAGTTTCACGCCCGACAACAATTTCATCATGGGGCAGGCGCCGGAGCTCAAGAACTTCTTCGTCGCGGCCGGATTCAATTCGATCGGGATCGCCTCCGGGGGAGGAGCAGGGCGCGCGCTCGCCGAATGGATCGTGCAAGGCGAGCCTTCGCTCGATCTGTGGCCGGTCGACATCCGCCGCTTCGCGCGCTTCCACGGCGACGACAAATTCCTGAAAGCGCGCGTGAGCGAGGTACTTGGGCTGCATTATCAGATGCCGTGGCCGAACCGCGAACTGACTTCGGCGCGGCCGCTGCGGTGCTCGCCGCTGTACGGGCGGCTCGCGGCGCGCAACGCGCTGTTCGGCTCCAAGATGGGGTTCGAGCGGCCGAACTTCTTCGCGCCGACGAAGGATGACGCGCGCATCGATTATGGGTGGGAGCGGCAGAATTGGTTTGCCTATGCGGTGGCCGAGCATCAGGCGACGCGCGAGGCCGTGACGATCGCGGATCTCACGTCGTTCGCGAAATTTTTCGTCGAAGGCCGCGACGCGCAAGCAGCGCTGCAACGGCTGTGCGCCAACGATGTCGCGGTGCCGGTCGGCACGACGGTCTACACCGGGATGCTGAACGCGCGAGGCACTTATGAGAGCGATCTCACGGTGGCGCGGCTCGGCGTCGAGCGCTTCCTGCTCGTCACCGGCACCGCGCAGGCGACGCGCGATGCCGACTGGATCCGCCGCAACCTTCCCGACGGCGCGCAGGCGAGCCTGACCGACGTGACCGACGATCACGCAGTGATCGCCGTGATGGGTCCGCGCACGCGCGACGTGCTGGCGCGACTGACCGAGGCGGCGCTCGACGACGCGGCGTTTCCGTTCGGCGCGATCCAGGACATTCGGGTCGCCGGCGTCACGCTATGGGCATCACGCCGCACCTATGTGGGCGAGCTCGGATGGGAGCTCTACGTTCGGAGAGAAAAGGCGGGCGCCGTCTATGACGCGCTGATGGAGGCGGGCGCGGCGTTCGGCGTGCGCGATGCCGGTTATTACGCGATCGAGTCGCTGCGGCTGGAGAAGGGCTATCGGGCCTGGGGCCGCGAGCTGACGCCGGACTACAATCCGTACGAAGCCGGCCTCGGCTTCGCGGTCAGGCTCGACAAGGGCGACTTCATCGGCCGCGAGGCGCTTGTTCTCGCCAAGGCGAAGCCGCCGGCGCGGCGGCTCCTCGGCTTCGTCGCGCTCGCCCCCGACACGCCGATCGCGCATGGTGGAGAGCTGATCCTGCGCGACGGTGCGATCGCGGGCGAGATCACGTCGGCGGCCTATGGGCACACGGTCGGCGGCATCGTGGCGCTCGGCTATGTGGCAACGGGAGGCGCGCCGGTCGACGGCGCTTTCCTCTCCGGCCGCTTCGAGATCGACATCGCGGGTGAGCGCGTGCCCGTGCGCGCGAGCCTCAAGGCGCCGTACGATCCGAAGGGGGAGCGGGTGAG